>CAYXRH010000277.1:0-5752 GCA_964466355.1 uncultured Thermodesulfobacteriota bacterium | reverse complement strand
GCTTTGTCCCTCCCTTATCTTTCCGCGGCCCTCCCTGGAGCGGGATGAGGTCGAGCTCCCTCAACCTTTCCTCGATCTCGGGAGCAGGCGCGCCCTCCGGCTCCTGGGCCATGACATCCAGGGCCTGGGAGAAGGGCTCATCGATGAGGCTGGCTCTCATCTGCTCGATGTTTATGAGGCAGATCCCGTGGTCAAGTTTGAATGTGTGGTACGGCCTGAGAACCATCCTCTGAACTCCGATTGCTGGGCCAAAAAACCATCCAAAGCCGCTCGATTGATTGAGGCTCGGCCTTTTTTCACCTCAGCCCCCTGAACGAAGGCACTGGGCAGCCACCCTCCTTTTACGGCCGGGGATCGCTCCGACGGAAAAAAATTCGTCATGGCCGCTGATAACGGAAAAAGCGGAGGGCTGCGTTCTTAAGGGACCCAAAGGCCTGAGTCTCGCCCCTCAGGCGGCAACAGCGGGGCGTGGACAGAAAGCTCTCCCCGGGGCCTCTTGGCCCGGCGGCGAGACGGCTTTAGGGGCGCGGAGTCCGGGCGGTCCACTAAACCGCGGACCACCCCTCCCCGCGGGCTCGAACCGAGGACCTCACCCGGTGCTGACTACTGAACACACTTCAGCAAAACCACAGTCGGCGTTGCATGGTTCACTCATGCCGCAGCCGCCAGGATTCCACCCACCGGCCACCTTGTCCAGTTCTTCCTCGCTCAGTTCGGTGGCCACGGAGCCGATCTCCTCCCTGGTGAAATCATAGCCTTCCGCTTTGACAAAGGCCAGGCGCTCCGCCGCATTTTCCACCTCACCCACGCGCTTGTGGAAGTCCTCGTCCGTCTTCATCCGCTCCAGAAAAGCCTTGGCACTCTCCACTGACATGATGACTCCTTTCTGTCCAAGGACTGCAGAGGTGGGCGATCTTAGTCGCAAACCAGCCACAGCCCATTAGCCGAGTGTTAGTGATGGCCTTTTTAATCAGTGTGGGACAAATCTAACTTGGGGGTCATAGTACCTCTCAGTCGACTGGATCGTCAACACTTTTTATGCATCTGACTCGAAGCCGGCCAGGTCATCCTTCATAAGCCTGGAATACCATTTTATTTTATCCATGGTGTCGAGGCTGGGCCAGAGGGCCCAATTCAACTCCTCCAATGACTTCCCCTCCAAGAAGGAGAGATGTCTTTGGTATTCGATCGTCCCCGGCACCAGGGCGACGGGCGCTATCTCAGGGATCATGCCGAATCGGATGATCTCTCTAATTCTGGCGATGATTTCTTCCGCTTGATCGAACTTCAGCCCGACCGGGAAGGGGCAGTGCACCTTGGACAGATCATACGATTCGTCCTGGAACAGACGAACGGATCTGTAGAAATCGTTTTCAGAATAGCTCTTGTTCAGGCGGGCGTTGGCTTCTCGGCCCAGCTCGCTCGGCAGAGTGAAGCCCTTGACCTTGGCCCTTTTCATGAGCCGCACCAGCTCCTTGGTGACAAGGTTCGGCTGGATGCCGCCGTAGAGGTACAGCTCGACGTCGAGGTCCTGGGCCGCTATTTGTTCCAGGTACCCTGCCAGGCCATGCGCCGCCGGGTTGGGATCGATATTGACGAACATGCGCACGCCAAACTCCTGGCGGCTCCGCTCAATGTCGGCCGCCACTTCCTCCGCCTCGAATCGAACCACCCTTTTGGTGAGCAGGTGATTTAAACAATGGGTGCAATGGTTCTTGCAGCCCAGGATCATCTGAAAGACAATGTAATCGAAGCCGCGTTCAAATATGGAGTAGTCTGGAAAGCATTTGGCTGCTTCGGGGATCGTCCCGACAAAGGATGTCGCGCCGCTCTTGCCGGCGTCCTCGGGGAAGAGGGTCGGATAGTTTCCCCCAAAGAGGATTTCAGCTTTCGGAAACCGCTCCCGAGCTATCTTAATCGTCCGGTGGGCCAGTTCGTTGTTAAAGGTGATGTGACACGACAGCCAGATCTCATCCGGATATTCCTCTTGCTGGAGTCGCCGTCTCAGCCATTGGAAGCTTCGGCCCAGGACGTATGTCGACCTCCTGGCCTTGAGACGGGCGGCGCCGAGGGGCATTTTCTTGTAAAACCTGAGGCGGGGGAACTCTGGTTCGACATAATCCATGCAGTCGATGAAGGACACCCTGTGGCCCAGCTTCTTGTGGTAACGGGACAGTTTGAGGATGCTCGTCGGATGGCCGAAGGAATACCAGCCGACCTGATTCCGGCTGGCGCAGACCACCGGGGGATTGATGAACAGAATCTTCTTGCCGCCGTCGGTGCTTCGGGGGGGGTGTTTTGATGCCACGGCCATCTCCCAGGAGCAACTAAGAAGCTGCTCTCCTTGAAACCTCAGACCCTTAATCACGCCTTTTAAGGGTCAGCCGATGAGCCCCCATTTCCCCCGACCCTTCCCGGCCTCACCCCACCAGCTCTTGAACAGATGGCCGATCCCCAGATACGCTTTGGCCTCCCAAGCCCGTTGGTCATCGCAGGCCAGTTTGATGTGATATATGGTCCGGACGAAGAAGCTGGAGTATGACGTCGCCGCGCCGTCCAAGAGCCGCTTCAGCGGCCGGGGGCAGCTTTGCGGATCCGTGTGGGCGTGACCACTGAAGCGAAGAAGCGCCTCCCTCTTGGCCGGCCGGCACAGGCCGCTTGCCACCAGGAAGTCCAGAAAATCACGCCACCGCGGTTCTCTCTCCGGCCCCCGGCGGTGGGGGAACATGCCCTCCAGCCCGATCTTCGGCCGCACCTGTTCGCCGACGTCCAGATGCAGGGAAAGCGAATCAAACCAGGCGCCGAGCCTCTCCAGCATCAGCCCGACTTCCTTGAGGTCTCCAGGCCAGCCCACGTCTAAAAGATATCGCACTAATTCAACGGGTCTCAAATTCAGGCACACGCGAACGCGGTCTGAACCCCGGCGGGCCAGCATCATCCCCACCTGGAAAAGAGAGTTCAATCTGGGCAGGCGTTCAAGACACTCCAGCCATTTTTGTGAAGCCGAGGCGGCCGGGATCCTCGCCCGGAGGCAGGCGTAGGCCGTCTTGATCAGGGCCAGCAGGTCTTCGGGTTGGTCCCTCTCCTGATCGCCCATCTTGGGGCCGAAGAAGAAGTTGGGGACAGAGAGGGCGTCCGCTCTTTTGCGGACGTCGAATTCGAGCCACACGTCGTCAGCCCTGTCATGGAGGGGAGAGGAGGGATCGGCCCACGCCTTCCCGAAACTCCTGACGCCTCTCCAGGCGGCATGGTCAAAGCATGCGGGGCTGAAGTCATGTGCGGGGAGCTTCCCCGCCAGAATATCCGGACCAGAGTTGTCTTGGACCAGGGAAAAAAGAAAGTCGGCCCGTCTTTCCTCCGTCCCCAGGGGACATTCAAAACCAAAGGTGGAAAAGGCCAGGGCTCCGGGGATCTTCGAGGCGACGCGGCGGATGTCCGCGCGGGCTTCCCCACAGACGAGCTCTGAGGAAATGTGCGGCCAGATCAAATCAAGGTAATCCGCCACCGAAGCCATACCGACGACTCTCCTCAAGATTTCCCCACGCGCCGCGGCCCGGACAGAGGGCCTGGCCGCTGGCCTCCCCTGCGCTCAAAATAAAGAGCGCACTGATCTTCTACCATCTCCCGACGGGTGGTCTCAAGCAAGAACCGGCGCCATTCAGCGCTCCGGGGAGAGTCCGCGGTCGATTGCGAACGGCCGGCCGCGGCGCCCGGCCGAAGTGGTCAAAACTTTAAAGATATCATCCGTTTCACATAATTTTCTTGATCGTATTAGAAAAGTAAGTTAAATGAACCTGATAGACAGCGCCGCCGGAATGATTCACAGAGCAGGGGCCGCTGCTCCCTGATTTTTTGTGGCCGGTTTGCCTTTGGATGATGATTAATCCCGGTCAAATACTGCCCGGCGGGACATTGACCCCCGGGCTCGGTTAAAGAGGGTTGAATGAGAGAAGTTCTGCTGATTGATACGGCCTGCATCACCGGTTTCAAAGAGAAGCGAAGAGTGGGCACTTCCCTGGGCATTGGCTATATCGCCGGGGTGCTGTCACACGAGGGGATCAGCACATCCATATTGGACTTGGAGATCGAGAGGAAGTACCTGTTGTACAAGGGCCTGACGCCTCCTCAGATCCCGAGGGCCGCCGCGGACCGCCTCCGGAAGAGGATCAGTGAAATCAAGCCCAAGATCGTGGGCCTGGCGACCTACACCAGACACCACGGCGTCGGCATAAAGACCGCCAAGATGTGCAAGGAGATAGATCCCGACATAAAAGTGATCCTGGGTGGTCATCACGTCACCTTCATGGCCGAAGATACCTTGAGGGCCCCCTGGGTGGATGTCGTGGTCAGAGGCGAAGGCGAATACACCATGCTGGAGCTGTGCCGGCATTTCCTGGAAAACAAGGGCGCCTTAGAAGAGATCAAGGGAATCTATTACAGGGACAACGGCCGGGTGAAGTCAACGCCAAAGCGCCCTTTAATCCACCGTCTGGACGAACTCCCTTTTCCGGTGCGCACGACCGCCTCCCCCGCAGGTCTCAGGGGATTTGGCGAGCATTTGATCATCAGCGCCCGAGGTTGTCCGGGGAGATGCACCTTTTGCGCCAATCGCGCCTTTTCCAACTCAAACTACAGAATGCGCAGCGCGGAGAACGTGGTCGATGAAGTCGAGTACCTGGCCGTGGAAAAGGGCTGTAAGAGGGTAGTTTTTGTTGACGACAGCCTCACCGCCGACAAGGAGAGGTTGATCAAGATATGCACCCTGCTCATAAAAAAGGAACTCAACGTTCAATGGATATGCGCTTCCAGGGTCGACACCATTGATGATGAACTGGTCGCCTTGATGAAGAGAGCCGGTTGTCGGCAGATGGGCTTTGGCGCGGAATCCGGTTCGCAGAAAATCCTCGACGACCTCAGGAAGGGAATAACCGTCGAACAGATTGAAAAGGCCGTCAGGCTGGTGAACGCCTCGGGTCTGGAGGCCTCATTGTCCTTCTTCATCGGCAGCCCCCAGGAGTCCAGGGAAACGGCCCTGGAGACCATCGATTTCGCGGCGCACTTGAGAAAGGAGTACAACTGCAAAGTTATAGTCCTCAGGGCTCTGCTTCTGCCCGGCACGGTCATGTACAAGCAGGCCCTAAAGATGGGCCTGACCACGGAGCAAGTGGACTACAATGACAGTTTTGAGTGGGAGCCCATCACAGACACCCGTTACCTGTCGGCCATGGAGGTCAGGAGCCTCCTCTTTGAAGCCGCGCGCAGGATTGAATGGGCCAACACGCCCTGTCCCGAGGCTGACATATCGAAGATACATGAGGTGATTCAAAGGTTGAACTACGGCTAGACAGATCCGCCGCCAGCCGGCGTTAAAAAAGCGAGGCGGGAGGAGCATGCTTTCAAAAAGACCCATCATCGTCAATGAGTTCTGGAAATACGACGAGTCGGATGATGATCCCGTCTCAATTTATATCGGGCCAGGAAAGGATTTGCTCAGGCTCAACAGCGCGGCCTCGAGCGTTTGGCTGCGGCTCGACGGCAAGCACACGGTCAAAGACATCATCGACGCCGTGGCCGAGGAATTTGAAATAGACGACAGGGAAAAGGTCAAAGACGATATATTATTGTTGCTGGAGACCATGGAGGAGGAGGGTCTGGTCTGTTGCGACTGGAGTGTGTTCGAATAGTTCCACGGTCAGGCGCCTTATACCAAGGTGAGACCTCTGCGAAACTGCCCCTTTGGCCCGATGACGGC
>CAYXRH010000276.1:0-5785 GCA_964466355.1 uncultured Thermodesulfobacteriota bacterium | reverse complement strand
CACGGCGCGGACCAGGCCGATGTTCCCCTCCTGGATGAGATCGAGGAGGTTGCGCATCCAGAAGCGCTGAAATTCCATGGCGATTTTGACCACCAGTCTCAGGTTGGCCTGGACCAGCCGGGCCGCGGCCTCGGGATCGCCCTGGGCGTGGTAGCGCCGGGCCAGTTCCAGCTCCTCCTCCCGGGACAAAAGCTCGTAGCGGCCGATCTCATAAAGGTAGCGCCTCAGGGGGTCGGCGATGGTCACCGAGGAGGGCGGCGGAATGGTCACCGGTCCGCCCAAGTCTTCCTTCAGCCCGGCCGAGGCCTCCTGGACCATCTGCTCCAGCTCTTCCTCAGTCCGACGCTCGCCTTTGGCCTTCCGGGGCAAGGCCATACCTCCTCTTTTTGGTTCAACGACCGAATTCTAATTCTACCCGACCCTGAGGTCTAGTCAAACCCTATCTGAGGCCCCGGCTTGACCCGGCCCTTGTTTTTTCTTAAGCTCCAAAACACCCCTTTGAGGAAAAAGTCGATGAGCCGTCCCGCTGCCCCAGACCCGGCCAAGCTCATCGTCGGCCTCCTGATCGCTCCGGCGGCCGATCTCGGCCGCGGCCTGAATCTCCTGGAAGAGGCCTTCGGGCCGGCGGATTTTATTTCAGAAGCGACGCCGTTCGTGGCCAGCGATTACTACGCCCCTGAGATGGGCCCCCACCTGACCCGACGGTGGCTCAGCCACCGCGATCTGGTCCACCCCGACCGCCTGGCCGAGATCAAGCTTCTGACCAACCAGATGGAGCGCGACCTGGCCCGACCCGACGGCGCCCGGACCTTGAACCTCGATCCCGGCCTGCTCAGCCTGGAAAGGCTGGTCTTGGCCACGGGCAAAAACAACCGCCACCGCGTCTACTTAAGCCAGGGCATCTACGCTGACCTGACCCTCATCTTTGACCGGGGCCGATTCACCCCCCTGCCCTGGACCTACCCAGACTACGCCGCCGGGTCTTTACCGAATATACTTATAAAAATTAGAAATCGTTACCGCGACCAGCTCAAGGAGGCGGCGTGATCAGGAGCATGACCGGTTTTGGCCAGGGCCAAGGCCAGGCGGCCGGAGCGTCCTTCAAGGTGGAGATCAAGTCCGTCAACAACCGCTTCCGGGAGATCATAGTCAAAGGCCCGCGCTGGCTGATGCCCTTGGAGGAGAAAATCAAGGGCGTCGTCGCCGACCAGGTCGCTCGGGGGCGGGTCGAGGTCTTTGTCAGGCTCGAAGGCGCCGCCCCCTGGCAGCGCCCCGCGGTGGACCTCAAGCTGGCTCAAGACTATCTCGACGCCCTCGAGAATCTCAAAAAAAGCCTGAACCTCCCGGGACAGCCTGATTTGGCCCTTCTGGCCGGGTTCAGGGAGATCATCGGCTTGAGCGAGGAATATGTGGAGGCCGAGAGTCTCTGGCCGGCCCTCGAGGCGGCCCTGGAGCAGGCCCTGGCGGGCTTGCTGAACATGCGCACGGCTGAAGGAGAGCGCCTCGCCTCAGACCTCTCCCTCCGCTCAAAAATCATCGGCGACCTGGTGGCCAAAATCGCCCAGGCCGCCCCCCAGGAGTCTAGAGCCGCGGCGCAGCGCCTCAAGGAGCGCCTGGGCGTTCTGGTGGGCCAGGAGGTCGATCCCCAGCGGCTGGCCCAGGAGGTCGCCTTTTTGGCCGACAAGCTCGACGTCACCGAAGAACTGACCCGGCTCAAAAGCCACCTCAGCCAGTTTCAAGGCTACCTCGCCAGCGGCGGCCCCCAGGGCCGCAAGCTGGGCTTTCTGGTCCAAGAGATCCATCGTGAACTCAACACCATCGGCGCCAAGTCGGCCGAAGCGGCCGCGGCTCAATGGGTGGTTGAGGCCAAGGCTGAGCTGGAAAAAATCAGGGAACAGATCCAAAACCTGGAGTAACTCAGAGATGACTAATCGAGGCATGATCAACGTCGGCTTCGGCAATTACGTGGCCGCGGAGCGGATCGTGGCCGTGGTCAATCCGGACAGCTCGCCCATGCGGCGGTTGAGGGCCGAGGCCCGCGACGCCGACCGCCTGGTGGACGCCAGCCAAGGCCGCCGCACCCGTTCGATAATCGTGACCGACTCCAGCCAGGTCATACTCTCCAACGTGCTGCCCGAAACCTTGTCCCAGCGCTACGCCCAAAGCGCCTTTCCGGTGGGAGAGATCAAGGCGTGAGCGGAAGCCTCTTCGTCCTCTCCGGACCCTCTGGGGTGGGCAAGTCCACCCTGGAGAGGCGGCTTCTGAGCGAAGTCCAAGGCCTCGAGTATTCGGTCTCGGTCACCACCCGCCCCGCCCGATGGGGCGAGGTGCACGGCCGCGACTACTTTTTCGTCAGTGAAGAAGAGTTCGACCAGATGACCAAGCACGGCGCGCTCTTGGAATGGGCCGAGTTTTACGGTCATCGCTACGGCACCCCGGCCCGATTCGTCGAGGATAAGCTCGGCGCCGGACGCGACCTCCTGGTGGACGTGGAGGTCGAGGGCGTGGCCCAGCTCAGGGACCGCTTCTTTAACGCCGTCTACATCGTCATCACTCCTCCCTCCATGGCCGCTTTGAAGCAGAGGCTCCTCGGCCGCCGGACCGAGAGCCCCGAGGCCACGGCGGCGCGCTTGAAAAGGGCGCTCTTTGAGCTCAAGGGCCTGGTTGATCTCATCGAGGAGCACAACCCAGAAAACCGTCTCGGCGGCGACTACGTCATCATCAACGATGACCTGGAGCAGGCCTACGAGGATCTCAAGGCCGTCATCCTGGCCACCCGGCTCGGCGCTCGCCTCGGACCCGGCGCTCAATTGAAGATCTTGAAACACCTTTTGTCCGAAAGCCCATGAGCCGCATTGTCTACGGCCTGCACCCGGTCCTGGAGCTGCTCAAGTCCGGGCGGGAGCCCGTGGCCGAGCTGCTCCTGGCCTCGGGCGGCAAGCCCAACCGCCTCAGGGACGTCCTCGCCCTGGCCCGTTCGTCCGGCGCCAGGATCCGCCGCCGCCCCAAAGCCGAACTGACCAAGCTGGCCAAAACCCCCCATCATCAGGGCCTGGTGGCCAGGGTGGGCCATTTTGTCTACGCCCGGCTGGAGGATCTGCTCGCCGAGGCCGAGGTGGATCTGGTGGTGGTCTTGGACGGCGTTCAAGACCCCCACAACTTGGGGGCCATCGCCCGCACGGCCTCGGCCGTGGGGGCCGGCGGCCTGATCATCCCCAAGGACCGGGCCGCGGCCGTGACCCCGACGGCCGTGAAGGCCTCGGCCGGCGCCTTGGTCCACCTGCCCGTGGTCAGGGCGACCAACCTCAACCAGACCGCCCTGATTTTAAAGGAGGCCGGCTTCTGGCTCCTCGGCGCCTCACCCGAGGCCGAGGCGACGCTCTACGAGTTGGCCGACCTGCCCGGCCGGCTGGCCGTGGTCATTGGCGCCGAGGGCCGGGGGTTGGGTCGGGCCCTCAAAGAAAAGTGCGACTTCCTGGCCGCCCTGCCCCTGGCCGGGCCCCTGAGCAGCCTCAACGCCTCGGCCGCAGCGGCGGCGGTCCTGTTCGAGATCAGGCGGCGGCGGCTGGAGGCCGAATCTAAATAAACGACATGCGGCCTCATCTGGCTGACCGCCCCGGCGGCTCGTGCTCGCGCCGCCACTGCCAGGGCGGCAGGGGATTCTCCCCGGCCCAGAGGCCTCGTCTGGCCCTTTGGGCCTCGCGCTGGGCCTGCCGGCAGGCCCGGCAGTTGGGGGCATACCTCTGGTACCACCAGGCCAGGCCCTGCCGGATCAGCTCCAGGTTCAAGGAGCGGCCGTCTTCAAGATAGACCCAGGCCACCAGGCGGCCGTGGCGGTCCACGTCGTGGACAACAATTTTGACCATGCGGCCGACGAACTTGGACATGCGGGCCTTGGCCTTTTGGCCAAAGGGCTGGCCCCATTCCGGGCAGTCAACGCCGTGGAGGCGGACCTCATAGATCTTGCCGCCGCTTTTGACCAAAAGCGAATCCCCGTCCAGGACGTCAACCACCAGGCCGGTGAAGGGGGCGGCGGCCAGGGAGAGAAGAGGGAGGAGGATCAAGATGGAGACTGCAAGTAAAGCACGAACCACGAGAGTTTGTTGACCCGCGACCCGCATTGAACTTAGCCCACACAGCAACCATTCCCCCCTAGTTCGCCCGGCAAGGGGAAGTGGTTGAAGAAAATAGACAGGCCTCTCCAGTGTGTTGCTAGTGCGGTGGTTGAGATGCTTGCTTCGCAAGTGTTCTCAGCCTTTTAACACTTCAGATATTCACTCACCTCCACTAGCGCGGGAACGAGAACGATAAATCTTAATTCCCCCAACAAGCAAATATAAGAGCCCAACGAAAAGAAAGTAAAGTTGTACTATCAGCAGTTTAAGCGTAGGGAGGTCGTTAGCAACGTTTATGACCCGCAGCATGGTCGGGAGCCTAAACAGATTGAACAGAGCAAAAGTAAGGGAAAGGCTAAAGAAAAAACACGCCCAGGCCAATTGATTCATTCCTTTAATGGATTGTTTAGCAACCGAGAATCCGATAATCCCCACGCTCAAAGGAAGCAGAATGCTAACAGCCGTCAAACCAGAAGAAATCGTCTCCTGCATAGCCGCTCCAGCGATTTCAATCTTTTCCTTGGCTGCGTTTTTCAAGGCTTCTTTTATTTGTTCCGCATTGAGGTTGGTTTCGAGGGCGAGGTACCGGGCTAGCCGTCCACGGCCTTCAGATTCAGGCAACCCTAAAATAGTCTGGAGCCTCGAAGCTGGGCTTTTGGCCCCTTGATCCGGTTTTTCGATCCACACGCAGGTATTGTAAAATAATAGAATCCCGACCAGCGCAAATCCCACGCATCCAGGATGCCAAATCAATCGTAGGATTTTAATCATCGAGACTTCTCACCTGAGATATTTATTAACCCAATCTGTGTTTACTATATCTGTGTATTTGAAGTTAAGGCTGCGGTATTCTTCGAATGTCACCCTTTCTGACCTGAATAATTTATAAACCTCCCTGCTCTTCCCAAAAGGTGTATAAAACTCAAAAAGATTATCAGGCGTGGTCACTTCGAGAATTGAAAAAGCTGAAAAGCTAGGAACCACCGTCAATTGAGCCATGGTCCGTTTGTAGAGCCCTTGAGAAAATATCTTCCGCACCTTGGCCGCCTCCTGACTGCCTTCCCCTTTATTCCGTTCTGGGGTTCCTGGCAACCAGCACCAATAACTCAACCAAGCGATGGCTTCTTTTTTGACTGAATCGTCCAAGTGCCCCAGAGGGGCCCCCAAGCCTTTTATGGCATATAGATATCCGAACATGGCGACATCTTCCATTGACTCGCCGGAGGTCGCCTTAACGCCTTTATCTTTTAGGAAAGCAACCAATTCATAAATAACTTCATTGATTCGCTCTGGAAACGGAATTTGTGGTTCGGCCCATGCCGACTGGCCAGCAAAGATGATACACAGAAACACGGCCAATGTAGTAACCCTTTTCATTATTTCCCTCCTGCCTGGAATTTTACTCTTGCCGGGCTCGTTATCCAAGCGCCTCGTAAGTCTTTGCAAGCCGCCCACGAACCCGCTCAAATGTGTACATAATCTTCGTATCTTAAAAAGCCTATCCACCACCTCGATCAAGGTCACTTAAGCAGACTCTGACGATCGCTCTTGAAAGAACACCGGTTATCCTCTTCAGGTCGTAAACCCCTACTTTTGTGCACATTGACGCCAATTAACTACAAGCCATCTCAAAAAAGTCTAGACATTTGGTTTGATGTAGTTAAATATGA
>CAYXRH010000275.1:3666-5822 GCA_964466355.1 uncultured Thermodesulfobacteriota bacterium | reverse complement strand
TTCATATTTTTTTTTTTTTTTTTTTTTATTAAAAAAAACCCCCCCAACGCCGTAATCGGGACAAAAGGGCCGTTTCGCCACAGTCTCAAAATACCATCCCCGGGTGAAGCATAAAGCTTGGGGGCGAGTTTTTAAACCTCCCGCCGCCCCGAGGGCTCGATCACCGAAAAGCCCCTCTTGACAGGCCGATTAGGGATGAGGTATCAATAAAAAAAGCGTTTAAAAATTAAGCATTTAATAATTTGAGCACCTAAACACTTAATTTTCATCAGGCCGGGCTCATCAATGCTCGCCGGCCGGCGGAGAGGTGGCCCACGTGGCCGCGGTCCAAGGGCCGAGGCGGAAAGGCCGGGGGAAGGGCTTGCAGAGGCTGATCAAGCCAGCTATTTTCATCGCCCTCGGCGTCATCGTCGCCTTTCCCCTGTTCAGCATGACCTACTATACCATGGTCCGGACCTCCACCCCCCGGTTCTGCGCCACCTGCCACGAGATCCGCTTCGCCTTCAACACTTGGCAGACCTCGACCCACGTCAACAACGCCCAGGGCCTGGTGGCGGACTGCATGGACTGCCACCTGCCCGCCCCGCACGACACCTTTGACTTTTTCTTCGCCAAGACGGCCCACGGAATCAAGGACGTCGTCGTCCACTTCATTGAGGACGAATACGACCACCAGAAGACCCGTGGCCGGGCCTGGAAGACGATCAAGAACGACCAGTGCCTCAAGTGCCACCGGAACCTGCTTTACATCCCCAACCAAAGAGGGGCCATGCTGGCCCACCGCACGGTTCTCTATCCCCGGCCCGGGTTTGAGAAGCGCTGCCTGGACTGCCACCGCAACCTCGTTCACAACCCGAGGCCGTATTATGCCTACAAGCAGTATGGCCCGCCCTACAGAGGCCTGGGGCTTTAGGGCATGGGAGGATCACTCCGGGCGCCAAAGGCTCAGGGGTTGAAAGAGAAAGGGGCTTTTGAGATGAAGCTCAAACCAACGATGACGATCTTTGTCGCGGCCGCGGCCGGGTTGATCTTGTTTGGGGCGACCTGGGCCGAAGCCGAATCGCCCTTGAATCTGCCGCAGCTCAAGGAGTTCAGGATAGAGCGCAGCATGCCCCCCCAGGCCGTGGCCTGCCTGGAATGCCACCAGCAGGAGAGTCCGGGCCTCTTCGCCGACTGGGTCCGCTCCCGCCACGCCAGCGCCAACATCACTTGTCTGGACTGCCACCGGGCCGAGGACTCAGACCCGGACGTGAGCATTGCCCATTACAAACAATACGCCCGCTCTGAGATCAAATGGGGGGCCAAGGAATACAAGGTGCCGGTGACAGGGGTGGTCACGCCCAAGGATTGTTCGCGCTGCCATCCAGACGAGGCCAAGCAGTACGGCTTGAGCAAGCACGCCCACACCCTCGAGATCATCTGGAAGATAGATCCGTGGCTGAATGACGGAATGAACTCTGATTTTGAGCGTGTTTCGGGCTGCTTCGCCTGTCACGGCACGGTCTTGAGGATGGAGGAGGGCCGGCTCAGCGCGGACACGTGGCCCAACGTCGGCGTGGGCCGGGTCAATCTGGACGGCTCCCTGGGTTCGTGCACCTCGTGCCACACCAGGCATCGCTTCAGCGTGGCCGAGGCCCGCCGAGCCGAGGCCTGCGGCCAGTGTCATCTGGGGCCGGATCATCCCCAGATCGAGATATACAAGGAGTCGAAGCACGGCGCGATTTACGACTCCTTTGGGCACGACTGGTCCTTTGACGCCGCGCCGGGCGCGTGGACGGCCGGCGTTGATTACCGGGCCCCGACCTGCGCCGCTTGTCACCTGTCAGGCTCAGGGACCAGCCTGACGACCCACGACGTGACCGAGAGGCTTTCGTGGGAGCTTCAGGCGCCGCTCACCATAAGGCCTTCTGAGTTCAAGGCTTTTCCGGCCAAGACGGATTGGTCAAAGGAGCGGGGCAAGATGAAGGCCGTCTGTCTTAGGTGTCACGGCCGGGCCTGGGTGGAGGATCATTACCTCAAGCTCGACAAAGTGGTCGCCGAGTACAACGAGGTCTACTTCAAGCCGGCCCAAACCAAGCTCAAGGCTCTCTACGCCAAGGGTCTTTTGGACGACAGCCGCTTCTTTGACGAGGAGCTGGAGGTGGAGTTCTACGAGC
>CAYXRH010000275.1:0-3656 GCA_964466355.1 uncultured Thermodesulfobacteriota bacterium | reverse complement strand
GCATCACGAGGGCCGGCGGGCCAGGATGGGCGCGGCGATGATGGCCCCTGACTACGCCTGGTGGCACGGTTTTTATGAGTGCAAGAAGCGTTTCGTGTCATTCATGGAAAAGGCCGACGACCTGATTGAAAAAAACCAGAAAGCCTACAGGGCCAAAGATTTTCCCAACGCCACCGGCTCCACGAAAAGGCCGGCCCAGATCTTCGGCCAGTGAGCGCCTCGTCCTTCAACCTCTGCCCCGCGCCCCTCAAAGGGGAGCGGGTGTTTTATAGGCAGCACAAAAAGAGGGCCGCGCTTTCATAAATGGCGCGGCCCTTTGGGAATGGGGAGGGTGGACGCGATTCGTCAGATCACGGCGCTGGCCCTCTCAGGGGCGGTCGGTTTCGTCTCGAGCCGGAACCATTCGGCTTTGACCTGCCTTAGAGCCTGGGAGATGTCACTCAGGGCAGCCTGGTCCAGACCGTCGGCCTGGCCGGCCAAATGAAGAGCCTGGTCGAGGTCGTCGAAGAAGCGGGCGTCGATGGGCACCGCCACCTCCTCGAGCCGCGGGGCGTGCCGGAGGATGGCGTGCTCCATGATGTGCTTGAAGCCTTGAACCGTCATGATCAACCCCTCACACCGAGATTTGGCGTCTCACGCTCGTCAGGCTCTCTGGATGCACTGATCGTGCCAGAAAGCAGAGGGAGAATGAGGCCTTTTAAAGGCTCAGAATCCGGCTCGGCCAAGGGTGTTAGTCAAAAAATTGACGAAAGCGAGGGGCGGGGGGTGACAAATTGCTGGCTGCTGTGGCGTCTCTGGAATTTTTTCAGGGAGCGGCCGCCCCTTTCAGACGATTCATTGTCGAAGCGGCGCCTCAGACGTTGATCCCCTCCCGACCGCGATACATGGACTCGATCAGGTCGTTGAAGGCGCGGTTGATGAACTTGCGCTTGACCTTCATCGTCGGGGTGACCTCGCCGTCCTCCTCCATGAGCTTCTTGGGCAGGATGGCGAACTTCTTGATCTGCTCCACCCGGGCCAGGGTCCGGTTGACCTCTTTGACCTCGCCGGCGATGAGCTTCTTGACTTCAGGCGTCTGGGTCAAAGAGGCGTAAGTGGTGTACTGGACCTTTTGGTCCTGGGCAAATTTGACCACGTTGTCCTCGTCGATGATGATCAAGGCGGTCAAGTACTTGCGCTGATCGCCGATGACCACGGCGTCGTTGATGTAGGGGCTGAACTTGAGCTGGTTTTCGATGTTCTGGGGGGCGATGTTCTTGCCCCCAGAGGTGATGATCAAATCCTTCTTGCGGTCAGTGATCCTCAAAAAGCCGCGCTCGTCCAACTCGCCGACGTCTCCGGAGTGAAGCCAGCCGCCGGCCAAAGTTTCGGCCGTGGCCTCGGGGTTGCGGAAGTAGCCCTTGAAGACGTTGCCGCCTCTGACCAGAATCTCCCCGTCCTCGGCGATCTTGACCTCCACCCCGGGCAGGGGTGGTCCGGTGTTGGTTGGGTCGATGATGTCGCTGCGGTGGCAGGTGGTCGGTCCGGTGCCCTCGGTCTGGCCGTAGAGCTGGCGCAGGGGCACGCCGATGGAGTGATAGAACCTGAGCACGTCCGGCGAAATGGGGGCCGCGGCCGAGACCGGGTTTTTTAAACGCTCAAACCCGAGACGCTTCTTGAGCTTGCCAAAGACCGCCCTTTCGGCCACATGAAAAAGCAGCCTCAGATGCCACGGAATTTGGCCCTCAAAGTCCAGCTTGGCCTCGGCGTAGCGCCGGCCGATCTTCAGGGCAAGGCCAAAGGCGAGGCGCTTGAACCAGGTGGCGTCCTTCATGCGGATGAAGATGGCCGAGTGATACTTCTCCCAAATGCGCGGCACCGAAAGCATGAAGGTCGGCGAGACTTCGGTCATGTTCTGGGTGATGGTGTCCGTGTTCTCGACAAAGTTGACGCGATAGCCGGCCGAGACGGCGATGTAGATCGAGAGCATCCGTTCGGCGATGTGGCTCAAGGGCAGAAAGGAGATGACCTCGTCTTTGTCGCTCACCTCAAAGGGGGTCAGGGATGAGTGGCAGGTCCAGGTGACGTTGCGGTGGCTGAGCATGGCCCCCTTGGGCGGCCCGGTGGTGCCAGAGGTGTAGATGAGCAGGGCCGTCTCTTCAGGATCCAGAGCCTCCAGACGCTCGAAGAAATGATCAGGCTGTCTGGACTCGTGGTCTCGGCCCAGGGCCACGAACTCCTCCCAGGAGATGACCATGGGGTCGGAGAAGTGCCTCAGCCCCTCCAGGTCGATGACGACTATCTTCTCCAAATTGGGCAGGGTTTCGCGCGCTTCCAAGGCCTTGTCGAGCTGCTCTTCGTTTTCGACGATGAAGATGCGGCTGCCGGAATGATCGAGAATGTAGTGGCACTCCACGGCTGAATTGGTGGTGTAGATGCCGACGGTGACGCCGCCCACGGCCTGGACGCCCAGGTCGGCGAAGAGCCACTCAGGGATGTTCTCGCCGATGACAGCCACGGTTTGGCCCGGCTCAAGACCTAAGGCCAAAAGGGCGTTGCCCACAATGCGGACGTTTTGGGCGTACTCGGCCCAGGTGATGTCGTGCCACAGGCCGAATTTCTTGTGGCGCATGGCCACGGCCTCGGCTCTGCTCGCGGCTCGGTTGAAGAGAAGGTGAGGAATGGTGTCCTGCCGGCTAGTCATGAAATCTCAACCCCACGTCACGGCCGGGGGCGACAAGTAAAGGAGGTTAAAATTGTTTTAAAAACAGGCCCGAACTCGGATTTTCGCCGGGCGGGATAGGCCAGGCTGAGGACGAACCCGAGGCCCTGATTCAGCACCGCGGCCAGCTCGATGATCGTCTGCGGGTCTTCTCGGCTCTGGCCCTCAGCGGCCAGGGCCGGTCGTTGACACAGCTCGAGCGGCCTAAAGCGCGGCCGCAAAAGCGTCCGCCTCAGCGATTCCTTGAGGCGCCTCTCCCAGGCCGGCCAGGTCAGCTTTGGCGGCGTCATCCGGGCGGTGACGGTCAGAAAAACGCCCTGCCCGCTCAAGTCGGCCTTGATCTGGCTTTGTTTTTGGCTGTGGACCTGGGTCACGATCCATCCTTGGGGGATGGTCACGCTGAAGAATCCGGCCGGGTCATCGACCCTCTGCTCCGCGGCCTCAAGAGCCTGGTCCGAGAGGACGATCAGAACGCCCAGCCCGAGGCTGATTAAAATGGCGACGAGGCGGTTTTGCAAAATCGTGTCGCGCACGGCCTCATGAAAGCAAAACAAAGGGCCTGTGTCAATCAAGGGCAAAAGGGCCTTCTAGGGTCGCGTCTTAGAAACGGCTCGGGCGGAGCGGCGGTCTGCTGGCGGCCGGCGTCAGGTCAAGGGTTCGGGCCGGCTCGAGGTTTGTCTCAAAGCGGTTCTGAGATAAATATTTGAAATCAATAATAATTAACCTCAATCCCTGGCTTTCTCAATCAGGGGTCGGTTCTTGACAGGGTCAGGGAGGCGTGTTATTAGCAAAGCTCTTTGTGACCAGGGCCGTTAACTCAGGAGGTAGAGTATCTGCCTTTTAAGCAGAGAGTCGCTGGTTCGAGTCCAGCACGGCCCACCAAGGTCCCCATCGTCTAGTCTGGTCCAGGACACCGGCCTTTCACGCCGGCAACACCGGTTCAAATCCGGTTGGG
>CAYXRH010000274.1:0-5833 GCA_964466355.1 uncultured Thermodesulfobacteriota bacterium | reverse complement strand
GGTCCAGCCCAGTTCGAGGCCGTAGCGACGGCGCTGGTCGGCGTCGTAAATGACGCCGAACTTGCTCGACGAAGAGACGTCCAGAAATTCGGTCAGGCCGGCGGTCTTGACGTGAAGAGTGACGTTGTTTCGGTCGGCCCTGAGAAAACTGATGGAGCCGCCCAACTGCAGAGTCCTGGCCAGGGGGATGGCCGCGCCTTTGAACGGAGCGAGCACCACTCGGCCCGTGAATTCAGGATCATCCACGTCTCCGCCGGTGGAGTCGTCCATGCCGTCGCCGCTGAAGAGGCCGAGTCCACCGCTGAGGCGGCCGTCCCAGAACGAGGCTTGGGCCATCAAGCCCACGTCACGTTGGGGAGTCAGATAATAGCCCATGGAGCGCTCGGCAAAGAAGAGGTTCTTGTCCGCGCTGCTCGCCTCCAGGCCGAAGGGCTCCTTGAACTGGCCCAGGCGCAGGGAAAAGGGGGAGCAGAGGCGGGCGTCCACGTAGGCGTCCAGAAGGTGGCGGCTTCCGGCGCCTTGAAACTCGTATTCGAATTTGTAATCAAAGCGGTTTAAGAGCCGGCCCCCGAGGCTCAGACGGATCCGCCGGAGGTCAAAGCCGTTTTTGTTCGGCTCCCCGCCGCTGTATTTGAAATACCGGCCGTCGGTCTGAAGCAGTCCGCCCAGACGCAGGGAGAAAAGGTCAGGGTCAGGAGCGGACAGAACCAGGCCGTCCCGGTACATCCCCTTGATTGGCGTGGCCTTTTCGGCGAGGCGGTCAGCGGTCTGGTCCACGGTCTGGCTTTTTTCTTTGCGCCCCGCTGGGGCAGGGGGTTTCTCGACGGCTTCAGGGGAAGCCTCCATTTTTGGTGCGGCCGCTGCTTTTCCCTCCCAGAGCCTTTGCTCTTTGAGACGCACCGCCTCTTCCCGCTGGGCGAGCTCTTCTTCCTTGTCTCGAAGACGGGTCTTTTCCTCCGCCACGGCCCGTTTGAGCTGTTGAGTCTCGGCCGGGGTCAGGATTCCTTTTTTTTCAAAGAGTTCGATCAACTGTTCCAGGGCCTGGTTGCCGGCGAAAGAGGCCTCCGCCCAACTTAAGAAAAACAACCAGACCATCAAGACGACCCCAAAGACGGCTCTTTTTTTCATGAGCTGAACCCCGCTCCTTCCGCCGCACTGAGCCGATGCCGTCAATTTCACCTCGGCCGAGGGGCTGAGAAACTATCATGCCAAAAATGACATAATATGTCAATGGTGTCATAATGCCTCTGGCGTCCTCCGGGAGAGGCTTGAGGTCATTTTGGAAGGCTAAAGAAATTCGAGGAGGCGCCGGGGCCGGCCGAAAGGTCGCGAGTCTCGCTCAGAGTCAGACTCCGCCACCCTCCTTGCTCAGCCGCCCGGAGATGTTGCCTTTCCGGGCGGCTGTATCGCAGGGTTTGGATCGACGAACCAGGAGGCGGTTGTCTGTTATAATGTCAAAAACGCTCCGTGGTTGTCTCCCCAGCGGCGTCGCCGGCGCCTGAGTGAGGTGAAAAGGAGGTCTCGTGGGCTGGAAGCTGGCCACCTTCAACGTCAACGGCGTCCGCGCCCGGCTGCCCCTTGTCTTGGATTGGCTGAAGCAACATCAACCCGACGTGCTGTGCCTTCAGGAGATCAAGTGCCCAGACGAGGATTTTCCGGCCGAACCCTTCTTGGAGGCGGGCTACAAAATCAGGGTCAGGGGCCAGAAGTCCTTCAACGGCGTGGCCCTGATCACCAAGACCGAGCCCGCGGCGGAGCGGCGGGGGTTCAATGACTCTCAGCCTGATGATGAGGCCCGGCTCATCGCCGGCCTGGTGGACGGCGTGTGGGTGGTCAACACCTACGTCCCCCAGGGGCGCCACCCCGATGATCCGGCCTTTAAAGACAAGCTGAATTTCTTGGGGCGGTTGAAAGACTGGTTCGCCGGCCGCTTCGACCTGACCCAGCCCTTGATCTGGGTCGGGGATATCAACGTGGCCCCCCAGGCCATTGACGTCTTTGATGCGCGGCGTCTGGAGGGGGAGGTCGTTTTTCACCCCGCGGAGCGGCGGGCCCTGAAGGAGGTGGCGGACTTGGGCTTCAGCGACCTCTTCCGCCGACTCCACCCCGAGCAGAAGCAGTTCACCTTTTGGGACTACCGCCTGCCCCAGAGCTTTAAAAGAAACCTTGGCTGGCGGTTGGACCTCATCATGGCCACCCGCCCCGCGGCCGAGGCGGCCATTTTTTGCGCCGTCGATCCCGAGCCTCGGGCTCAGCCCAAGCCCAGCGACCACACGCCGGTGTGGGCCGAATTTGACCGGGGCAGACTTTGAGAGTGTGGCGAAACCACATTTTGGTTCGAGGACCAGGCGCGAGGTTTTCGAGAAGCGCAGCATATGATGGTAATATGTGAGCATTCGAGAAAACCGAGCAACGCCGTAATCGGAACAAAAGGGCAGTTTCGCCACAGTCTCACTTTAGAGCCGGCTTGAAGACTGCCGGCGATTTATCGACCCGGCGCCGGGGAGCTTAAATAATTAATTGCTATCTTCTTGGCGGTGGTCATGTCCTCTCCCCCTTCGGGTTCGAGGTGCTTTGCAACACCCCTTCTAACCCGACTGGAGACGGCCTGGCCACCAACACTGGCGGCCTAAACTGTCAGGTCAATACCATCACTGAACAAACGGGCCTTAAGAAAAACGAGCAGCCCCAGCCAGCCGCCGATGGCCCAACCAGCCGGAGAGAGAATCACGGCCAGGACACAGTTGGCCAAAAAATCCGATCCGAGCGCAATATGGCCGGTCAGGCTCATCAGCCAGGGGGTCAGGGCGGCGAGAATCACCACCCCTAGACCCGCCAGGAGGATTTGTATTACCCGATGGGCCCAACGGTGCCGTGCCATTCGCCTGGACACCCGCTCGGTAAAAATCTCGCCTTCTGCAGGCTCGGGCATCTTTGCGAACAAGCGCCGCAGGTCCGCGTCATAATCGTTATTCATCGGACACCAACCTCATAATCCGCCAGGTATAGGCGCAGCCGAGCGCACCCGCGGGAGATATGGGACTTCACCGTGCCCAAGGGCAGGCCCGTGGCCGAGCAGATCTCGCCGTGACTCATGCCCTCGCTGTAAGACAAGACCACACAGAGCCGCTCGCCCGGCTTAAGACGCGCCAGCGCTTTCTCCAGATCCATTTGGATTGCGAGATCTCCACTTTCAGTCGCCGGGCGCGAGGCCCGCTCTTCGGAATCCTGGACTAAAAGATCCGTGCGGCGGGTATGTTGGAGAAAGACATTGACCGCGATCCGCCGCAGCCATCCGCCGAATGCTCCGGGCGCTCGGAGCGTGCGAAGCTTCCGCCAGGCTTGGATAAAAGCTTCCTGGGCGAAATCATCCGCCGCGGCCCAATCTCCGCTCAACTGCCGCATCAGCCTCCTAATAGCCCCCTGTCTGCGGCGCACCAGCTCTTCAAAGGCTTTTTCATCACCCGACATGGCCAGGGCGACCACGGACGGCTCAACCGCCGAGGCTAGGGGGTCGCTTACCCGAGGAGAGCTCACATCCCCTGATTCCCGTTCTGGCGGTTTTTAATCCGACGGCTTAGCAGCTTGGCGGTTAGAATTAAGCTGAGGCCGACCAAGCCTGTCAGTATTCCGGCGCCGACAAGAGGGTAAAAGGCTTTCACCTCAATCTGTTTGATGAAAAACCCGAAGACGATAAGCCCTATACCCGCCGCAGTGCATGTGAATCCCCCGATAGAATAATCCTCAGGTCTTGCAGGCTTTCGTTTGTCGAGCGATTCGATCAAGGCGGCATCGAGCTGTAGGCCTTTTTCGATGGCCAGGCGGATTGTTTTCTGCTTCTCCCGATTGCGGGCATAGGCATACCACAAGGCGGCCAATACGACCACCGCGACGAATATCCAAAACGTCACGCCGATTAGTAGGTTTGACATCACAACACCTCCTCCTTGAAAGATTTCTATTAGTCCAGATGAAGGTGAGACGCCATTTGGATGCATCCGCTGGGGCGCGAAAATGAAAAAACCCTATTAAACCGTTTCGCCATTCATTAAATCACAAAGGAAAAATGCTATAAGGCCGAGCAGTGCGGCCCAGGGCGCTGTTTTTACAACACGTTCAAGTTGAAAATCAGACCTCGGCCAGAAAGGCCGCCTCCTGCCTTCCCTTTTCCTCGTCCACGAAATAAAAGAGGATCGCCCCGACGATGAACAGGATCAGGATTGAGGCGATGCTCCAGCGGGAGGCAAGCTGGCCGATGGACTTGAACTGCTCCGGGGTGGGGGCGGGCGGCATGAGAAGGCGCCGGACCATCAAGCCCACGGCGCCCATCATCGCCGGGCCGATGATGGCGGCGAATTTGCCCAACATGTTATAAAAACCGTAGTATTCCGCGCTCTGGCCCTGGGGGATGAGGCGGGAGTAATAGGAGCGCGACAGGGCCTGGACGCCGCCCTGGACCAGGCCGATGATCACCGCCAGGGCGTAGAACTCCTGCTGGTTGGTCATCTTCATGCCCCACACCGTGACCAGCATGTAGACGCCGATGGCCACATAGATGCCCTTGCGGGGGCCCCAGACCTGACCCAGCTTGCCAAAGGCCAAGGCAGAAGGGAATCCGACGAACTGGGCGATCAAGAGGGCCACGATCAAGGCGTTGGCGTCAAAGCCGAGGGACATGCCGTAATCCACGGCCATGCGGATGACGGTGTCGACGCCGTCGATGTAAAACCAGTAAGCCAACAAGAACAAGGAGATCGTCTTCAGATGGCGCGCCTTGATGAGTGTTCCCCTTATTTGCTGAAAGCCGTCCCTGACCACGCTGGCCTTGATTTGGGGCTTAAAGCTTGTTTTTGTCTCCGGGACCCACAAGATGGTGATGATCGTGAACACCCCCCACCAGGCGGCCACGGAAAGAAAGGAGATTCTCACCGCCGCCGCGGCGTCGGCCAGGCCGAAGGCGTGGGGCATCAGGGTCATCAACACGTTGACGAGAAAGAGCAATCCCCCGCCGAGGTAGCCCATGGCGTACCCCAGACCAGAGACGTAGTCGATCTTGTCCTCGCCGGCCACCGTGGGCAGCAGGGAGTCGTAAAAGACGTTCGCTCCGGAAAACCCGATGATCCCCATGGCGTAAACGAAAATGGCCCAGGCCCACTGCCCCTGCTGGATCGGATAGAGGCAGGCCGTCATGAGCACGCCCAGGTAAGCGAAAAAGATGAGGAAGCGTTTTCTAAATGAGCCTTTGTCAGCGATGGCCCCCAGCACCGGGGCCAGGAGGGCGACGATGAGGCTGGCGATGGAGTTGCCGAAGCCCAAAAGGGCGGTGCTGGTGTTGACGTCCGTGCCGTAACTCCAATATTTCTTGAAGAAAACAGGAAAGAACCCGGCCATGACCGTGGTCACGAACGCGGAGTTGGCCCAGTCGTACATGGCCCAACCCCAGACGGACTTTTTTTGTCTGGTCATCGACTCTGGCCCCCGGCGTCGCCTCTGGTGAATGTTTAACGATTTTTTTCAAACGCGACGGCTTGAGAGACAAGGAGCTTCCAGGCTGGCCGCGTCCCGACCCCAATCGTCTTCATTGACTCGTTGAAATGCCCGCCCTTTGGGCCAAGCCGAGGAAGCGGGCCAACCGCAGTCAGTATCCTCGTCCCGTCAAGGAAAAGCAAAAACAAAATGAGATCAGACGGCGCGGACGGTTTTTGGTGAAGGCGGTTGAGGCTTGGAAAGTTTTCAATCTTTTCCGGGTCTGGTTCGACTGGCAACGCCGCTTCAAAGGGTCTAGCCCGGATATTTCACGAGAGCCTTAAATGAGACCTGATTGGCTGTTTTG
>CAYXRH010000273.1:0-5855 GCA_964466355.1 uncultured Thermodesulfobacteriota bacterium | reverse complement strand
CCGCAAGATCACCCAGTACACGCGCTACGGCACCGTCATCTTGTCCATCATCCAAGGTTTCGGCATCGCCGTCGGCCTGGAGCAGATGTCCGGTCCGGGCGGGGCGGCCGTGGTCTACGCGCCGGGCTGGGGATTTAGGCTCATGACCGTCATGAGCCTCACCGCGGGCACGGCCTTCATCATGTGGCTCGGGGAGCAGATCACCGAACGGGGCATCGGCAACGGCATCAGCCTCATCATCTTCGCCGGCATCGTCACCCGCCTGCCGTCCGCGGTGGCCAACAGCTTCCGCATGGTCTCCACCGGCGAGATCAGCGTCTTTTTCATGATCGTTCTTTTGGCCTTCATGGTCGGTGTGGTCGGAGTCATCGTCTTCGTGGAGCGGGGCCAGCGGCGCATACCGGTCCAGTACGCCAAGCGGGTCGTGGGCCGACGCATGTACGGCGGCCAGTCGACCCACCTGCCCTTGAAGGTCAACACCGCCGGGGTCATCCCGCCCATCTTCGCCTCGTCGATCATCATGTTTCCGGCGACCATCGCCAGCTTCGTCGGCGTGGAGTGGATGCGGCAAATCTCCGGCGCCCTGCGTCCGGGCACGCCGATCTACGTCCTGCTTTACGTCGGATTCATCTTCTTCTTCTGCTACTTCTACACCGCCGTGACCTTCAATCCCGTGGACGTGGCCGACAACATGAGAAAGCACGGCGGCTACATTCCGGGCATCAGGCCGGGCAAGCGCACGGCCGATTACATCGACTCCGTCTTGACCCGGATCACCTTCGGCGGGGCGGTCTACGTGGCCGCGGTGTGCACCCTGCCCACGTTTCTCATCCGGGAGTTCAACGTGCCCTTTTACTTCGGCGGAACGGCTCTTTTGATCGTCGTCGGCGTGGCCATCGACACCGTGGGCCAGATCGAAGCGCACATGCTCACTCGCCACTACGAAGGCTTCATGAAAAAAGGCTTGATCAAGGTCGGCCGCTAGGGAGACTGGGAGTGAATCTGATTCTTTTGGGCCCCCCGGGGGCGGGCAAGGGCACCCAGGCCAAGATGCTCAAGAACGCCTTCTCCCTGCCCCAGATATCCACCGGCGACATCCTCCGGGCGGCGGTCAAAGAGGGCTCGCCCCTGGGGAAGAAGGCCAAGGCGTACATGGACGCCGGCCAGCTCGTCCCGGACGAAGTGGTCATCGGCATCATCAAGGATCGGCTCACGGAGCCTGACGCCCGAGACGGCTACATGCTCGACGGGTTCCCCCGGACCGTGCCCCAGGCCGAGGCCTTGGACGAAGTTTTAGAAGACCTGGGCTCCAAAATCGACCACGTCGTCTCCATCGAGGTCCCTGACGAGGAGCTGATCAAACGGCTCGCCGGACGCAGAACGTGCCGCCAGTGCGGCGCGGGCTTTCACCTAATTTTTGACCCGCCCAAACAAGACGGCGTGTGCGACAAGTGCGGCGGCGAGCTTTTTCAACGCGACGACGACAACGAGGCCACGGTGACCAACCGCCTCAAGATCTACGCCGAACAGACGCGGCCCCTGATCGAGTACTACCGGCAAAAGGGCCTGCTGAAGCCCATCGATGGTCAGGGAGGCATACAAGACATTTTTAACCGGATAAAGGCGGTGCTTTAAAGGCCGTTTGAGATTGAGCTGGCATGGTCATTCTCAAGTCTCCCCGTGAGATCGAGAAGATGCGGGCCAGCAACCGGTTGGTGGCCAGGATTCTCAACCGGTTGAAAAAGGAGGTTGCACCCGGCGCCACAACTGTGGCTCTGGACCGTTTGGCTGAGGAGATATGCCGTCAAGCGGGAGCTGAGCCGGCCTTTCTCGGCTACAACGGCTATCCGTATTCATTGTGCGCCTCGGTCAACGAGCAGGTGGTGCACGGCTTCCCTTCCAAGCGCCGGCTCAAGGAAGGGGACATACTTAGTTTGGATTTTGGCGTGATTCTTGGCGGATATTATGGTGATGCCGCTTTGACGGTGGCCGTGGGCAAGATCAGTCGGGAGGCCGAGAGGCTGATGGCCGTGACCGAGGAATGCTTAATGAGAGCCATCGCCCAGGCCCACCCAGGCCGCCGCCTGGGTGACTTGTCCTACGCCATCCAATCCCACGCCGAGGAGAATGGTTTTTCGGTGGTGCGCAAGTTCGTCGGCCACGGCATCGGCAAGGCCATGCACGAAGAGCCCCAGATACCCAACGTCGGGCAGCCCGGCACCGGAATCGAACTCAAGGCGGGCATGGTTTTGGCCATCGAACCGATGATCAACACCGGAACCCCGGACGTGCGCATCCTGGAAGACGGTTGGACCGCCGTGACGGCTGACAATCGCCTCTCGGCCCATTTCGAGCACACGGTCGCGGTGACGGATGACGGCCCTTCCATCTTGTCCACCTTGATGTGACCATGGGGCAGGATGAAGGGCTGGAGGAAGAGGACATGAAAGTGAGAGCCTCGGTCAAAAGGATCTGCCGGGACTGCAAGATCATCCGGCGCAAGGGCGTGCTGCGGGTCATCTGCAAGAACCCGAAACACAAGCAGCGCCAAGGTTAAAGGGGGTTTTCGGTGGCCAGAATCGCCGGAGTGGATTTACCCAGAAACAAAGGCGTCGGAGTGGCCCTGACCTACATCTTCGGCATCGGCTGGAGTTCGTCGCGCCGAATTTTGAACGAGGCCAAGATAGACTGGCTCAAGCGGACCGACGACTTGACCGAGAGTGAGATCAATCAGATCAGGAAGATCATCGAGACCGGCCACGTGGTCGAGGGCGATCGACGGCGCGAGGTGTCCATGAGCATCAAACGGCTCATGGACCTGGGCAGCTACCGGGGCTTGAGGCACCGGCGGGGCCTGCCGGTCAGGGGGCAGCGGACACACACCAACGCCCGCACGCGCAAAGGGCCCAGGCGGGCGGCCATCGGCCGGCGCAAGAAGGCCTAAAGAGGTAATCATGGCCAAAGCAGTAAAGAAGGCTGGGCGCAAACGCAAGGAAAAAAAGAACATTCCCAGCGGAGTCGCCCACATTCAGGCCACCTTCAACAACACCATCGTCACCATCACCGACCCGGCCGGGAACACCATCGCCTGGTCTTCGGCCGGCACACAAGGGTTTAAAGGCTCACGCAAGTCGACGCCCTTCGCCGCCCAGTTGGCCGCCGAAGACGCGGTCAAGAAGGCCATGGAGCACGGTTTGCGCAGCGTCGAAGTCTACGTCAAGGGGCCGGGCGCGGGTCGGGAGTCGGCCTTGAGGTCCATCCAGGCGGCCGGCTTGAACGTGACCATGATCAGAGACGTCACCCCCATCCCCCACAACGGCTGCCGGCCGCCCAAACGCCGTCGGGTCTGAAGGAGGTTTCTTAGGCGTGGCCAGATACACCGGTTCTGTCTGCCGGCTCTGTCGTCGGGAAGACATGAAGCTATTTTTGAAAGGCGAGCGTTGTTACTCGGACAAGTGCGCCTTTGAGCGACGCGCCTATCCTCCTGGCCGCCACGGCCAGCGCCGGAGGGGCAAGCTTTCTGACTACGGACGCCAGCTCCGCGAAAAGCAGAAGGTCAAACGCATGTACGGCCTGTTGGAGAGGCAGTTCAGATCGTATTACGAGCGGGCCGACAAAGCCAGAGGCGTCACCGGCAGCAATCTTCTCGTCCTCTTGGAACGGCGCCTGGACAACCTCATTTACCGCCTCGGCTTCGCCGTCTCCAGGACTCAGGCCAGACAACTCGTCCGTCACGGTCACTTCACCATCAATGGCCGCAAGGTCAACATCCCCTCCTATCTCATCAAGGCCGGAGACGTGATCGAGGTCAAAGAGAAAAGCCGCAAAATGAACCCTGTCGTGGAGGCCCTTGAGACGGTTGACCGGCGCGGCGTGCCGCAGTGGCTGGAGCTGGACAGGGAGGGACTCAAGGGAACCGTCATGGCCCTGCCGGCCCGTGAGGACATCACCATGCCGATCCAGGAGCAGCTGATCGTCGAGCTGTACTCCAAGTAAGCCGTCGGGGTGAGAGGGCTCAGGAGGGGAGGTTTATGTATCGCAACTGGCGAGAATTAATAACTCCGAAAGGAATAGAGCGGGACTCCGACTCTGACGGCTCCTACGGCAAGTTTGTCGTCGAGCCCCTGGAACGAGGCTTCGGGTTGACCCTGGGAAACGCTCTACGGCGGGTGCTGCTGTCCTCGCTCCAAGGGGCGGCCATTATTTCGGTCAAGATAGAGGATGTGCTCCACGAGTTCACGACCGTTCCGGGCGTCCTGGAGGACGTCACCGACGTCATCCTCAACCTAAAAGGCGTCCGCTTCAAGATGGAAGGCGACGACCCCCAGTCCAAGGTGGTCAGGATCGATAAAAAAGGCGAGGGCGAGGTGGTCGCGGGCGACATCATCTGCGATCCTTCCATCAGGGTCTTGAACCCAGAACATCACATCGCCTCCTTGAACGCCGATTCAATCTTCAGGGCCGAGCTGACCGTGGCCATGGGCAAAGGCTACACCTCGGCCGAGCGGAACAAGAGGGAAGACGACCCCCTGGGCGTCATTCCCATCGACTCGATCTTCTCTCCCATCCGCAAGGTCAACTACATCGTCACCAACGCCCGGGTGGGCCAGATCACCGATTACGACAAACTCACCCTGGAGGTCTGGACCGACGGCTCCCTCAAACCAGAAGACGCCATCGCCTTCGCGGCCAAGATACTCAAGGAGCAGCTCAGCGTCTTCATCAACTTCGAGGAGGAGGTCGAGCCAGAATCGAGCGGCCAGGACAGGGAGCCGGAAGTCTTCAATGAAAACCTGCTGCGACCGGTGGAGGAGCTGGAGCTGTCGGTCCGCTCGGCCAACTGCCTCAAAAAGGCCAACATCCGCTTCATCGGCGAGCTGGTCCAGAAGAGCGAGGCCGAGATGCTCAAGACCAAGAACTTCGGCCGCAAGTCCCTGAATGAGATAAAAGAGATTCTGTCCGAGATGGGTCTCAACCTGGGCATGAAGGTCGAAAAGTGGCCGCCTAAGAAGCTTTTGGAGTCCGGAAAGGACGAAGAAGAATGAGGCACGCCCACTCATTTCGCAAGCTGAATCGCGTCAGCGCCCACCGGCGGGCCATGCTGCGCAACATGGTCACCTCTTTACTCGAGCACGAGCAGATCAAGACCACTGACGCCAAGGCCAAGGAGCTGAGACGGGTGGTGGAGCGGATGATCACTCTGGCCAAGGACGGCGGCCTTCACGCCCGCCGACAAACCCTGGCCTACGTGCGCTCCAAACCGGTCGTCCACAAGCTGTTCTCCGAGTTGGCCGAGCGCTACGCCGGGCGCAGCGGCGGCTGCGTCCACATCTACAAACTAGGGTTCAGACGAGGCGACGGGGCGCCAATGTCGGTGGTCTCCCTGGTGAGCGAAGAGGTCAAGAAGTCCAGGCGGCGGCGGCGAAAGGTGACCAAAACCGAGGCCGCGCCCAAAGAGAGCGCCGCGGCCTTGGCTGAAGCAAAGCCACAGACCGAGGCCGCGGGGAAGAAGAAAGCCGAGGCGGCCAAAAAAGCCAAACCAAAGAAAAAGGCGGCCGCTGAGAGCGAAAAACAAGCCAAGCCCCCCCCAAAGCCCGCGGCCAAGAAAGCCGAGGCCGCGGCGGAGAAGGCGGCCGAATAAATCGCCGTCTGGCTCAGATGGCGTCGAGGCCAGATCAGCCGGAAGCCAAACTTCCGGCTTTATTATTTTTAAGGTCTTGTGCTGGCCGGCGAATTCTCGCCGCGTCGGGGCGGGGTTCATCCCCGCCCTTCTTCGCCAGGGGTGAGTCCAAAACCTCTCATACCAATTAGCCATCATTCAAGTAAGGTAGTATTTTGGTTTGGTTGTTCGAACG
>CAYXRH010000272.1:0-5898 GCA_964466355.1 uncultured Thermodesulfobacteriota bacterium | reverse complement strand
CTTTTTGAGCACGTCAAAGCGGGACTCGAAATAATCGGGCAGATAGCGCCTCGCCCAGCGCTCCATCTCCTGGGCCGAGATGTTGGTCGTGCGCCCCTTCTCGTATTCGGCCATGACCCGCTTGTAGATCTTGACCACGCCCGGGTGACGCTTGTCGATTCTGGATTCGCCGCTGAGATGGAGCCGGTTGTTGATCCAGTAGGCCACGCCGGCCGTGCCTGACTTGTCGGTCACGATTATGGACACGGGCCGGCCCAGGATGTGGCGGGTGTCAAAGATGTTGTAGATCTCCTCGTTCTTGACCAGCCCGTCGGCGTGGACCCCGGCGGCGGTGGCGTTGAAGTCGGCCCCGACAAAGGGATAGTTGGACGGGATGCTCTGGGCCAGCTCCTCCTGAAAGTACTCGGCCAGTTCGTTGATGACCCTGGTGTCCATGCCGGCCGCATCCCCGGTCAGGGAGATGTACTCCATGACCATCCCTTCCAGGGGCGTGTTGCCCGTGCGCTCGCCGAAGCCGAACAGGGTGGCGTTGACCGCGCCGCAGCCGTAAAGCCAGGCCGTGGCCGCGTTGACCAAGACCTTGTGGAAATCGTTGTGTCCGTGCCACTCCAAAAGATGGCCCGGCACGCCGCTCTCCTCGATCATGACCCGAATCAATTTGGGCACCGAGCGGGGCAGGGCCGCGCCGGGATAGCTCACCCCAAAGCCCATGGTGTCGCAGAGGCGGATCTTGATCTCCGCGCCGCTTTCCTGGCGCAGCCTGGTCAGCTCCAGACCAAAGGGCACGCAAAAGCCGAAGACGTCGGCCCGAGTCATGTCCTCGAAGTGGCAGCGGGGGACGAGGCCGGCCGAGAGGGCCTCCTTGACGGCGCTCAAGTAGAGATCAAAGGCTTTTTTCCTGTCCAGGCCCAGCTTGAGGAAGATGTGGTAATCCGAGACCGAGGTGAGCATGCCCGTCTCTTTCAGCCCCATGTCCTTGACGAGCTTGACCTCCTTGGGGTTGGCCCGAATCCAACCGGTGATCTCGGGAAAGCGCAGGTCCTGCTCCCGGCAGAAATCAATGGCCCGCCTGTCCTTGTCCGAGTAAAGGAAGAACTCGGTCTGCCTGATGATTCCCCGGGGGCCGCTGAGACGGGAGAGGAGGCGGTAGATGTCGGCGATCTGTTTGGCCGTGTAAGGGGGGCGGGCCTGTTGGCCGTCGCGAAAGGTGGTGTCAGTGAGCAGCATCCGGGCCGGCGGCTCGGGGATGACGAAGCGGTGGTCAAAGTCGATGATGGGCACTCGATCGTAGGGGAAGATGCTCCTCAGGAGGTTGGGTTCGGACACGTTCTGGAGCGTCGGCTTCCAGGGCTCGGAATGGACGTGCTCCATGACTCGCCGTCGTTCGTTCCACTTGGCCATGTGACGATGACTCCTTGATCATCTCTCCCTGGGGCTGACTCGCTCAACCTTTCTCAATGGCCAGGTCCAAGCGGATGCTCAACTCGGTCAGCTGCTTCCACTCCACCTCGTCCGGCGCGCCGGTGAGGAGGCAGACGGCCTTCTGGGTCTTGGGAAAGGCGATGACGTCCCTGATGGTCGATCGCCCGGCCAAGAGCATGGCCAAGCGATCGAGGCCGATGGCGATGCCGCCGTGGGGTGGAGCGCCGTAGCGCAGGGCTTCCAAAAGAAACCCGAACTTCTTCTCCGCCTCCTCGGGTTCGATGGACAGGGCTTGAAACATCTTTTTTTGCAGATCGGTCCGGTGAATCCTGATAGAGCCGCCCCCGATCTCGAGGCCGTTTATGACCAGGTCATAAGCCCTCGCCCGGACCGCCTGCGGTTCGCGGGCCAGCTTGTCCAAGTCCTCGAGCTTGGGCGAGGTGAAGGGGTGGTGCATGGCCGTGTAACGCTTCTCCTGAACGTCGTACTCCAGGAGGGGGAAGTCAATCACCCACACCAGCCGATGCTCGTCAGGCACCAGATTCATGCGGCGGCCCAGAACGAGGCGCAGATGCCCCAGGGCGTCATGAACCACCTGGGGCTTGTCGGCCACGAAAAAGACCAGATCGCCCTCGGCCATGTCCAGGCGCTCGGCCAGGGCCTCTTTCTCCCCTTCGGAAAAGAACTTGGCGATGGGCGACTGCCAGCCCTCGGGGCGGACCTTGATCCAGGCCAGGCCCTTGGCGCCGTGGTCCGCGGCCTGGCCGGTCAATTCATCAATCTCCTTGCGCGACAGGCCCACCCCGCCCTTGAGGTTCAAGCCTTTGACCAGCCCGCCGCTTCCGGCCACCTGGGCGAAGACCTGGAAGCGGGACTGGGCCACGATCTCGGTGACGGTCTTGAGCGCCAGGTTGAAGCGGACGTCTGGCTTGTCCGAGCCGTATCGATCCACGGCCTCGGCGTAGGTCAGCCGCGGGAAGGGCGTCTCAAGCTCCAGGCCGATGACCTGCTCGAAGATCCGCCTCATCAAGCCCTCGGTCACGGCCAGGACGTCGTCCTCCTTGACAAAGGACATCTCGACGTCGATCTGGGTGAACTCGGGCTGGCGGTCGGCCCGCAGGTCCTCGTCCCGGAAGCATTTGACGATCTGGTAATAGCGCTCCAGGCCGGCGACCATCAAGAGCTGCTTGAAGAGCTGGGGCGATTGGGGCAGGGCGTAGAACCGGCCGGGGTTGACCCGGCTGGGCACGAGGTAGTCGCGGGCCCCTTCCGGGGTGGTCCGGGTGAGCATGGGCGTCTCCACCTCGATGAAGCCCGCCTGGTCAAGATAGCTCCGCGCGGCCTGGTAGACCCGGTGGCGAAGCCGCAGGTTGGCCGTCATCTCCGGCCGCCTCAAATCCAGGTAGCGGTGATGCAGGCGGACCGGCTCCCCGGCCTCGACGTCGTCCTCGATCATGAACGGGGGCGGGCTGGAGCGGTTGAGGATCTCCAGCCAGCCGCAGATGACCTCGATCTGGCCCGTGGCCAGCTTGGGGTTGGCCATGCCCTCGGGCCGGGGGCGGACCGCGCCCTCCACGGCCAGAACGTACTCGGGGCGAACCTTGTCGGCCAGGGCGTGGGAGGCGGGGTCGTGGGACGGATCAAAGACCACCTGGGTGACGCCCTCCCTGTCCCGCAGGTCGATGAAGATGACACCGCCGTGATCCCGCCGGCGGGCCGCCCAGCCCATGAGAACCACTTTTTGGCCGACGTGATCCAGGCTGAGTTCGCCGAGGTGGTGAGTCCTTTTCTTGGCTTCCCAATCATTGGTCATGGCGAGCCTTCACATCTTCATGACTTTGAATATCTCCGCGGCCGTCCTTGTCGCCTCGGCCGTCTCCAGCTCGATCTGCTCGCCGGTGGTCATGTCCTTCAGCGGCGCCCGCCCCCGGGCCAGCTCAGACTCGCCGACGATGAAAACATACCTCGCCCCGAGCTTGTTGGCCTGACGCATCTGGGCCTTGAGGCTCCTGGGGCTCAGCTCCATGGCGATCCTGAGGGGTCGGGCCTGGCCGCGGCCGAGCCTGAGCCGCTGGGTCAGAGCCGCGGCGAAGTGGAGAGGCTTTTGGCCCAAGGCGGCCACAAAGACGTCCGGGGCCGAGTGGGAGGCTTCGAGATCTGAAAGCAGAAGAAGCCTCTCCATGCCGATGGCAAAGCCCGTGCCCGGCAAATCCGGCCCGCCCAGCTCAGCCACCAGTCCGTCGTAGCGGCCCCCGCCGGCCACGGCGTCCTGGCCGCCGAGTTGGCGGCTGATCATCTCAAAGGTCACGCCGACGTAATAATCCAGCCCCCTGACCAGTCTCTTCTCCAACTCAAAGGGCACCTCCAGGCCGGCCAGGAGGTCCAGAACCTGAGCAAAGTGTTCGGCGCACTGGTCGCACAAATTATCGAACGCCGCCGGCGCGCCCTGGGCGATGCTCTGGCAGGCGGCCTGCTTGCAGTCCAAGACCCGGAAGGGGTTGCGACTCAAGCGGCGATTACAGTCAGGACAGAGCTCCTCGCGGCGTTCGATAAAGTAGTCAATCAACCGCTGCCGGTAGGCCGGGCGGCAGTTGCGGCAGCCCAGGGAGTTGATCTGGCAAATGACCCCGCGCACGCCGGCTTCCCTTAGAAAGCCGGCCAACATGGCCACCACCTCGGCGTCCACCTCAGGGGTGTTGGGCCCCAGAACCTCGCAGTTGATCTGGTGGAACTGGCGGAAGCGGCCTTTCTGGGGGCGCTCGTGGCGGAACATGGGGCCGATGAGGTAGACCTTCCAGATGTCACTTCGCTTATAGATTTTGTGCTCCACAAAAGCCCGACAGACCGCGGCCGTGGCCTCGGGCCTGAGGCTGAGCGAATCACCGGACATGTCAATCAAGGTGTACATCTCTTTCTCGACCACGTCGGTGCTCTCGCCGATGGAGCGCACGAACAGCTCGGTCTTCTCCATGATGGGCAGCCGCAGCTCCTGATAGCCGAACCGTCCAAAAAAATCCCGGGCCAGACGCTCCAGGGCCTGCCAACGCTCCACCTCACCCGGGAGGATGTCCTTCATCCCCCTGACGGCCTGAAACCTCACACCGCCTCCTTTGAAGCCCCTGAAGCTTGAAAGCATTACTATTAAGCGCACGGGCTCGGAGTTGTCAAGTTGACGAAGCTAGGCCAAGGGCTCAATCGCCGCCGCGCGCCGCTCAGGGGAGGAGACTCAAATCGCCGCACACGACCCGCCTCAGGCCAGCCTCGGTCTCGATGAGCAAGGCCCCCTCTGGATCGATGTCCACGGCCAGGCCTTTGATCCTCTCCGAGCCGTCATCAACGCTCACCGACTGGCCCAGGGTCAGGCAGAGGCGGCGCCACTGGCCGCGGATTTTTTCAACCGGGAGTCCGGCGTCGAGCCATTCTTCGAGGTGGATCAGAAAGGCGGACAAAAGCTCCAGCCGGTCCACGGGCCGGCCCAGAACCTGGGCCAGGCAGACGGCCTTCTCTTGAGGCGGCGAGGCGTTGACGTTGAGGCCCACGCCGACCACGGCCCAGTCCAGGACCTGGGCCTGACCGCTTATCTCGGTCAAGACGCCAGCCAGCTTGAGCCCTTTTAAAATGAGATCATTGGGCCACTTGACCCGGGGCTCGAGGCCGGTCAGGTCAAAAACCGCCTTGGCCAGGCTCACCGCCGCGGCCATGGTCATCCGAAAAAAGCTCCTCAGCTCCAACTCCGGGCGCAGGATCAAGGAAAAGAGCAGGTTGGCCCCTGGCGGCGAGCGCCAGACCCGATTCAGGCGGCCGCGGCCCTGGGTCTGATAATCAGCCGCGACCAGGGTCCCGCTCCGCGCCCCTCGCCCGGCCAGGTCCTTGGCCGCGCGGTTGGTGGAGTCGATCTCCTCGTAAAAATAGACCGTTCGGCCCAGCCACCTGGTCTTGAGGGCGGCGGCGATGAGGCTGGACCCCAACAACCCCTTGGTCTCAGCGAGTGTATAGCCCCGCCCCCTGAGTGCTTCAATCCTCAGGCCCTCCTCCCTGAGCTTGGCCACGCCCTTCCACACCGCGGTCCGCGAAAGGCCCAACTCTTGGGCCAGGGCCTGGCCCGAGAGGGGCTGGTCAGAGTTTAAAAGAGCCTTCAAGATGCAAACAGAGGTCTCCACCTCTTCACTGGGCCTCCAAAAAGGCGGTCATGGCCTTGACGGTCATAAAGAGGTCAGCCTTGGAGATGAGCTCAAAAGGCGAGTGCATGCCCAGGACCGGCACGCCAAAGTCAACGACCTCCATGCCGTGCTCGGCCATGAACTTGGCGATGGTCCCTCCCCCGCCCTCGTCGACCTTGTGCAGTCCGCCGGCCTGCCAGATGACCTTGGCTTGGTCCAGGATGCGGCGCAACCAGCCCAAGTACTCGGCGTTGGCGTCATTGGTGGCGTATTTGCCCCCGGAGCCGGTGTGCGTCACCAGACAGGGCCCGTGGCC
>CAYXRH010000271.1:0-5962 GCA_964466355.1 uncultured Thermodesulfobacteriota bacterium | reverse complement strand
GGCTTTGGCGGGCCCGATCCAAAAGCCGGGGCAGCCGCGCCAGAAACAGCTCCAGATAATTCATGTCGCCCTTGACCTTTTCCAGGACAAAGGGGTTCATCAGGGTCGTCCGAAAAACGACCACCTCGTCGTCAAAGCCGCCCCGGCTTTGTCGCCTCAGGTCGTCCGAGGAGACGTAGTACTCGCCCTTGACCCCCATGGTCTCGGTCAGGAAAGGCCTCAAAACCTCGGGGTTGTAAATCGCGTGACTGAACTCGGTGTGAGAGACGATGAAATTCCTGGTCTGGACCGGGCTTTGGGGGTCGATGGACAGCTCCTCATAAAGCGCCAGGGAAAAGCGGTTCATCACGTCAAGGCGGTCGTTGCCCTTGGGGTTGAAGAGATAGTCCACAATGTTGGTGTCAGGCCTGGTCAGGGGGCCGACGATGAATTCATCGCTCACCCGCTGGGCCAGTTCCAGAAGGCGCTGATAAAGGACGCGAGCGCTTCGAGCGGTCAGCCCCAGAAGGGCTCCATAACCCTGGCTGTCCAGGGGCGTCACCCGGTGGGCCAAAAAAACCGCCGCCGCCGCGGCTCCGGGTTTGGAGCCTTCGAGGATGTACTTGCCGATGTATATCTCCCCTGGTTGGCGCTCCCCCCGGCCGCCCAAGGCGTAGGCCGCCTCCTGGGCCACCAGCTCCTTGGCCCGGCCGTCCCGGAACACCACCGCGCCGGCCGGATAGGGCACGTAACCGAGTTTGTGCGGATCCACCGTGGCCGAATCCACGTCCTTGATCGCCCGAAAGCTTTGATAAACCTCGGGCGCGGGCCAGCCGCCGTACTCCCGCTGCATGTCGGCCAGGGGCCGGAGGGGCCCCTCGGGCGTGCGGAAACAAGCGGCCATGTAGCCGCCGTAGGCCGCGTCGCAGTGAAGGAAAAAGCTCAGGCCGTCGGCGGCCATCTGGTTTCTGAGGGCGACCAGTTGGTTCATGGGGTCCACCGCGCCCTCCTCGGTGGTCCCGGCCACGCCGACGACCTCAATGACCGGCCGCCGCTCTTTTTTAGCCTTCAGGAGCTGGTCCTTGAGCACGCCCGCGTCGAGGCGGTAGCGGCGGTCAATCGGAATCGGCCTCACCTGACTGGCGCCGACGCCGACGGCGCCCGGTCCCTTGACCCAGGAGTAGTGCATGGTTTGGGGCGCGAACATGACCGGCGTGTTGAGGGCCTCTCCCGGCCCCAGGCGCCCGAAAAAGGCGTGATCCCCCAGGGAGAGGATGTCGTGCCGTTTGAGGGTCCGGCCGGCCAGGGAGGCCGCCTCCTCGGGGTCGAGCTCGGGATGGGCGGCCGCGTGGGCGCGGATGAAATCGTCCTTGAGGTCCAGGGCCTGGCCAGGGGTCAGGTTGACCAGCTCCCAGGGGCTCATTTGATCGAGAGTCTTGCCTCGGCCGCCGACCGGAAGCCCTTTCAGGTCCAGCTCGGCCGCGGCCCGGGCCACGGCCAGGGGCAGAAACTTGACCGCCTTGGCCACCCAGATGGACTCGATGTTGGCTACAGTTCCGCCGCTGGTGATGTGTCCCCAGGTCTGGGCCAGCTCCTCGGGGGTGTGGCCGAAGCCGAGCATCTTGGCCAGGCCCCGTCCGACCTCGATCTCGATGAGGGTCGTCACCGGCGAGGCCTCCCAGCTGACGTTGTTGGGGTTGTAGAGCAGGGTGGCGATGTAGCCCACCAGCGCCGGCAGGGCCGTGTCGGCGGTCATGTGGCCGATGTATCTCGGCGAAAAGAAGGGTATGTCAGACTTGAGCTCTCCCAGAAGCGTAAAGAGCTCGCGTTCGAAGTGAGCCATGAAGGCGCGGTAGGCTTGGGCGTACTGGTCCTCCGGCTGGATGGCCGCGCGGTCATGAGGGTGGAAGTTGCGCCGCCAAAACACGTTGTCGCGCAAGACCTGGAGGAGCATCCTTTCCAGAGCCTGGGCGTTTTCGGCCTGAGGCCCCAAAAAGAACGCCTTGACGTCCAGAGGGGCCGGCTGTGCGGGCGGCGAAAGGAGCGCCGCGACCCCCTCGTCCCCCAGGGCCGGTCTGGGGTCCTGGGCGGCGGCGTGGGCCACCTCTGCCAAGGTCAGGTTCGGAAAGAGCCGCTGCTGCAAAAAAAGCGCCGCCGCGCCCGCGGAGCCGCCTTTTAAGAGAGCCCTGCGGGTCAAACCCGTTTGGTCCATGACATCCTCCTCCATTTTGATTAAAGATGCGGTCGCCCAGACGCCGGCTCAGCCTTGGGCCGGCGGTTCGGTCCGGGCCAAGGTCGTCTGCCAGGTGGTGACGCGGAGGTTGCTGGTGATCAGGCGACCCCGGCCCTGGCACGCGGTCTCGCTGACGCAAATGAGGCAGCCCGCGCCCCGGCAGACTTCTTTTTCATCGTCGAAGACCGAGATGATGGTCTCGCCCACAGGGACGTGCTGGCCGATCATCCGGCCCAGCTCCAGGTTATTGTATCGCCGGACAGCGAACTCCTCTCCGGGGTGGGGTTATGTCTATGCGAGAGCACAATCTCGACGACGGCATTTCGGCCGGCCGCCGGAAGGCCTCCCCGGATGTTCTACATCCCCCGCCGGTACTGCCCCCCGACCTCGTAAAGGGCGTGGATGATCTGGCCCAGGGAGCAGACCCTGGCCGCCTCCATCAGCTCGGCGAAGATGTTGCCGCCGCCGAGGGCCGTCTCCTTGAGCCTGGCCAGGGCCGGGCCCGATTCCTGGGCGTGGGCCTGGTGGAACTCCCTGAGCCTCTTGAGCTGGGAGCGCTTCTCCTCCTCGGTGGAGCGGGTCAGGGCGCAGCCGCCGCCGCTCACAAGGGAGACCTCGGCGGCGTCGGGGTGGACGAAGGTGTTGACGCCGATGATGGGCAGGGCCCCGGTGTGCTTCTGGATCTCGTAAGTGATGGACTCGTCCTGGATCTTGGAGCGCTGGTAGCCGCGCTCCATGCCCCCCAGGACGCCGCCCCGTCGGCTCAAGCGCTCGAACTCGCTCAGGATGGCCTCCTCGACCAGCTCGGTCAGCTCGTTGACGATGAAGGCCCCCTGCAAGGGGTTCTCGTTCTTGGCCAGGCCCCACTCCCGGTTGATGATGAGCTGGATGGCCAAGGCCCGCCGGACCGACTCCTCGGTGGGCGTGGTCACGGCCTCGTCGTAGGAGTTGGTGTGGAGGGACTGGGCGTTGTCGTAGACGGCGCACAGGGCCTGGAGGGTGGTGCGGATGTCGTTGAAGTCCACCTCCTGGACGTGCAGGGAGCGGCCCGAGGTCTGGATGTGGTACTTGAGCATCTGGGAGCGGAGGTTGGCCTGGTATTTGTTTTTGAGGGCCACGGCCCAGATGCGCCGGGCCACCCGGCCGATGACGGTGTACTCCACGTCCATGCCGTTGGAGAAGAAGTAGGAGAAGTTGGGGGCGAAGTCGTCGATGTCCAGCCCCCGGCTCAAGTAATACTCCAGGTAGGTGAAGCCGTTGGCCAGGGTGAAGGCCGTCTGGGTGATGGGGTTGGCCCCGGCCTCGGCGATGTGGTAGCCGGAGATGGACACGGAGTAGAAGTTGCGGACGTTGTTCTGGACAAAGTAGGCCTGAATGTCGCCCATCATCTTCAAGGCGAAGTCAATGGCGAAGATGCAGGTGTTCTGGCCCTGGTCCTCCTTCAAGATGTCGGCCTGGACCGTGCCCCGGACGTTTTTGAGGGTCCGGGCCTTGATGCGCTCGTACTCCGCCGCCTCGGGCGGGCGGCCGTTTGCCTGCTTGAACTTGTCCACCTGCTGGTCGATGGCCGCGTTGAAGAAAAAGGCCAGCATCACCGGCGCCGGACCGTTGATGGTCATCGACGCCGAGGTGTTGGGCGCGCAGAGGTCAAAGCCTGAATAGAGGACCTTGACGTCCTCCAGGGTGCAGATGGACACGCCCGAGTTGCCGATCTTGCCGTAGATGTCCGGCCGTTCGTCCGGATCCTCGCCGTAGAGGGTCACCGAGTCAAAGGCAGTCGAAAGCCGCTTGGCCGGCATGTCCTTGGAGAGGTAATGGAAGCGGCGGTTGGTCCGAAAGGCGTCGCCTTCGCCGGCGAACATGCGCGTCGGGTCCTCGCCGACGCGCTTGAAGGGAAAGCAGCCGGCGGTGAAGGGGAAGTGGCCGGGCAGATTCTCCAGAAGCAGGAATTGCAAAAGCTCGCCCGGGTCCTCGAAGTCGGGCAGGGCGACCTTGGGGATTTTCGAACCGGCCAGGGACTTGCTCGTCAAGGCGACCTTGATCTGGCGCTGGCGCACGGTGTAGACGAACTCCTGGCCCTGATAGGCCTCCTTGAGCCGGGGCCAGTCCTCGAGGAGCTTGTGGCACTCCGGGTCGAGCTGGGCGGCCATCTCTTTCTGGAGGCGCTTCATCTCCCGGGAGATGGTGTTTTTCAGCTCCGGCTTGATCTTCTTGTCGGCCAAAATCTGGCCCAAGGACTTGTCCATGGCCCACAGCCGGCGGGCCAGCTCGGCCTGATCCAGGGCCCAGCGCTTGTAGTGGCGGACCACGTCGGCGATCTCGGCCAGATACCGGGTCCGCTCCGGGGGGATGATGACCGTCTTGGACGAGGACTTCTTTGTCCGGGGTCGTTGGAAGCTGGAGGTCAGCTCCACCCCGGCGCGGGCCTTGATCTCGTCCAGAATGCCGAAGTAGAGGGCCAGGACGCCGTCGTCGCCGAACTTGGCGGCGATGGTGCCAAAGACCGGCATGTCCTTGGAGTCTTTGTCAAAGAGCTTGTGGTTGCGCTGGAATTGCTTGCACACGTCCCGGTGGGCGTCCTCGGTGCCCTTCTGGTCGAACTTGTTGATGACCACCAGATGGGCGAAGTCGAGCATGTCGATCTTCTCCAGCTGGGAGGCGGCGCCGTACTCGGCGGTCATGACGTAGAGGGCCACGTCCACCAGGGGCACGATCTCGGCGTCTCCCTGGCCGATGCCGGCCGTCTCGACGAAGATGACGTCAAACCCGGCCGCCTGACAGACAATGATGGCCTCGCCGAGGCTCTCGGCCAGCTCGGTCTTGGAGGAGCGGGTGGCCAGGCTGCGCATGTAGACCCGGGGCGAGGAGATGGCGTTCATTCTGATGCGGTCGCCCAAGAGGGCCCCGCCGGTCTTGCGCCGGGAGGGATCGACGGTGATGATGGCCACGGTAGTCTCATCGTCGTCCAAGAGGAACTTGCGCACCAGCTCGTCGGTCAGCGAGGATTTGCCCGAGCCGCCGGTGCCGGTGACGCCGATGACCGAGGCCTTGGCCGGACGGTCTTTGAGAGCCTCCAGGACCTGGGCCAGGGAGCCGTCGCCTTCGGCCTTGGCCTGCTCCACCCAGGAGATGGTCCGGGCCAAAAGCCCCTTGTCGGCCGGGGAGATGTCCTTCAAGAGCCCGAGGCCGAAGCCGTCGCGGCTCATTTTGTCGCAGGTTTCGACCATGGAGTTGATCATGCCCTGGAGCCCCATCCGCCGGCCGTCGTCGGGCGAGAAGATCTTGGTCACGCCGTAGGCCTCCAGCTCCTCGATCTCCTCGGGGATGATCACCCCGCCGCCGCCGCCGTAGACCAGAATGTGTTCCGCCCGGCGCTCCTTGAGGAGATCGATCATGTACTTGAAGAACTCCACGTGGCCGCCCTGGTAGGAGGACACGGCGATGGCGTCGGCGTCTTCCTGGATGGCCGCCTCGACGATCTCGGCCACGGGGCGGTTGTGGCCGAGGTGGATCACCTCGGCGCCGGTGGCCAGCAGGATGCGGCGCATGATGTTGATGGCCGCGTCGTGTCCGTCAAAGAGAGAGGCGGCGGTGACAAACCTGACGGGGCGGCTGGGCTTGTAGGCTTGGGGCTCGGGGTGCACGGTTCGACCTCCCTTTATTCTTGACCTGGGCCGTGGTTGGCCAGTTCGCTGGTGATGAGTTGGGTCTGGAGGCGGGTGTACTCCTCCAGGGTGTAATGGCGGGCCA
>CAYXRH010000270.1:0-5966 GCA_964466355.1 uncultured Thermodesulfobacteriota bacterium | reverse complement strand
CATATGCTGCGCTTCTCGAAAACCTCGCGCCTGGTCCTCGAACCAAAATGTTGTTTCGCAGAGCTCTCAAATGGGTCGGCCGGCGCGCTTGAGATGAAGGTTTATGTCAGCCGATGGGATGTGTTATATAAAAAGGCCGCGTCGTCAAACTTTCTTTTGTCGTAGAGCTGTCTGATGAACCGTGGTTCTGGCTCAAACTACAAAATTCTCCTGAGGCTCTTTGTTTTTCTTGTCCTCGGAGCCAGCGCGGCCTCTGTCTGGCCGCCGGCGGCCCGCAGCCAGGAAGGCCTGAACTGGTTCAACCCCAGACTGGGCCAACTCACTCCCCGCCTCAGCTACCGGGCGACCTTTTATCCCAGCCAGACAATCAATGACCGAGGCGACGACCTGGGCCTCGTCGAGCACGATTTTTCTTTAACCTATCCGGCGTGGCAGACCGAGGATCAGGAAATGGCCCTCACCGTTGCGCACCGCTCCCAGCATTTTTACGGCGGCGAGATCTTTGAAAACGCCCTTTACGACGTCGAACTCGGTGGGGTCTACCGCCGCCGGCTCCAAAACGGGTGGCTCGGCGGCCTAAACCTCAGCCTCGGTTCGGCCAGCGACAGACCCTTTGACACTTGGGACGAGACGATCGTCTCGTCCACGGCCTTTGCCCGGGTGCCCCACGCTGGCTCGAATGCCTGGCTTTTTTTAATCAATTACTCCAACCGGCGCAGCTTCTGGAACCACATCCCCCTCCCCGGCTTCGGCTACTGGTATCAGCCCCACCCCCGCCTGGTGGCCGTCTTTGGCGCGGCGTTCTTTTATCTGTGGCACCAGCCTCTGGACGACCTGACCCTCAGCGCGGCTTGGTTTCCCATCCGCGTCGGCATGGTCCGGGCGGCCCATCGCCTCTGGGGACCCTCGCAGCTCTACGTTGCCTTTGAGTCCAACGAGGATAATTATTTTCTGGCCGAGCGCGTGGACGTGGACGACAGATTGTTCTACTATGAGCTGCGTCTCAAGGCCGGGCTGAGGGCCGAGGCGGCCTCCAGATTCACCTTGGACTTGTGGGTGGGTTACGCCTTTGATCGGTATTATTTTGAGGGCGAGGATTATTTTGACGACGAGGACCGGATGAGAGTCGGAAGCGGCTTGGTTTTCTCGGGAATGATCGGTCTGCGGTTCTGAGATCGGCGCGGCCACGATCTCCAGACGACGGCCATTTTGCCCCCGCTTGAGGTTGAAACTTGAATCAAGAGGCGGCGCTTCACCATCGTTCAGCCAAAGGAGGACGACCATGGCTCAAAATCCACCGGAATTCGCCACCTTCAGCGCTGAGATCATCTCGGCCAAGGACCACCCCTGCCGGGCCGGACACAAGCTCGGGGACAAGTTCACCTTCAGCTGCTGGGACTCGGGCGGGCTGTGCGGCTTTTTTTATCACAACATCTTTCCCCACCTGACCGCCTTGCAGTTCGGCGACGGGCCGCCCTGGGCCGCGGGGGGCGAGCTGATCCGCGTCTGCTCGGATAGGCTGGTGGATGTAATGCTCAGGATCACCAAGAACCGACCGCAAAAGGGCTGAAGCCGGAAAGCGGCCGCCCCAGAACCCTCATGGCCAAGCTGACGTGGCCGCGTCTTGGCCTGTCTTGACTTGACGAGTCTTTGACTGCACTCAGCCAGGCGCCAGGGACTTGAGCCCTGGCGCCACGGGCAAAAAGGCTATTTGTGCTGTGATGGTATTAACCTGACAGTTTAGGCCGCCCAATAAAGCTGCTTTGCTGAACGGGTGGCTTGCAAAACCTTCACCTGAATCACTTATCTGGCCATTCCCTTATTTTCTTTAATGTTACAGTCAATTTGGGGCCAATAGAAGTTTTGACTTCATGGACTGATTCGTCCCCGATAGTATTTGGTAATGTAGCCCCAAATTTTTCAGTGTGTCCTTTGTCAAGGTCAGACTGACCTGTGATAACACTGAATACCTGAGCGGGAAACTGAACCGTCAAATCGACATCGAGTTGTCTAGTCTCTTCGTTGAATCGGTATTGACCGTCCCAAATTCCACCACCCGCATCAGCCCCAACTACCATCCCGGTTTCGAGCGCTATAACACCGAAGCCTTCTCCAAATTCTCCACGGAAGTATACGCTCCAAAAACCTTCTTGCATCTCACACCTCCCATAGTTACCAACCATAATTATATCAAGAAGGGTTTGAATGTTTCAAGATAGGCGACCGGCCGGCCCGCTGGGCGCGCTGAGGTGAGGGCTTATGCCGGCCGAGGGGATGTGTTATATAAAAAGGCCGCCTCTTCAAGAAGCGGGCATGGCTTTCAAGGGCTTGGCCATCAAGGCTGATCAGCCCCTCGAGGAGGAAGGGAATCCTGGCCCCCCTTGAGGTTGAAACTTGAATCAAGAGGCGGCGCTTCACCATCGTTCAGCCAAAGGAGGACGACCATGGCTCAAAATCCACCGGAATTCGCCACCTTCAGCGCTGAGATCATCTCGGCCAAGGACCACCCCTGCCGGGCCGGACACAAGCTCGGGGACAAGTTCACCTTCAGCTGCTGGGACTCGGGCGGGCTGTGCGGCTTTTTTTATCACAACGTCTTCCCCCTCTTGGCCACCTTTACCTTTGGCGACGGGCCGCCCTGGGCTGCGGAGGGCGAGCTGATGAGCGTCTGTCCGGACCCGCGGGTGGATGTAACGCTCAAAATCACCAAGAACCGACCGCAAAAAAGCTGAAGCAAGAAAGCGGCCGCCCCAGAACCCTCATGGCCAAGCTGACGTGGCCGTGTCTTGGTCCGTCTTGACTTGACGAGTCTTTGACTGCCTTTGGCGAGGCGCCAGGGACTTGAGCCCTGGTGCCACAGCCGCCGAGGATCATCTGTTTTGCCAGATCGGCTTTCGCTTCTCCAAAAAGGCCTTGAGACCCTCCTCGGCGTCGTCGGTCTGCATCAGCTCCTCGAGGTAGATCTTCTCGATCCGGGCCAGGCCCAGGGCAACGTCGTCGACCAGACCTTCGATGACCGTCCGGCGGGTCAGCTTCAAGACCGCGGCGCTCAAGGACTTGAGCCGGCCGATCAGCTCTTCGGTCTTGGCTTCCAGCTCCTCAAGCGGCGCGACGTGATTGACCAGGCCCAGCTCTTTGGCCTCAGCGGCTGAGATGGTCTGGCCGGTCAGAATCAGCTCCAGGGCTTTCTTGCGGCCGATGAGCCGGGGAAAGACCAGGGCGGCGATGGGCGGCAGGACGCCCACCTGGATCTCGGGCTGGCCGAACTTGGCCTTGTCCGAGGCGATGACCAGGTCGGCGTACACGGCCAGCTCGCAGCCGCCGCCCAGGGCCGCGCCCTGAACCTGAGCCAGGGAGACGAGGCCCAAGTCATCCAGTCGTCTGAAGATGCCGTGGAAGACCTCGATCATCTCGTGCACCCGGTCGCCCAGATGCTCGCCCACGTCCACGCCGGCCGAAAAGGCCTTGCCCGCGGCCTTGATGACCAGGACCTTGATATCGCTTTGACCTTTAAGTGAATCGAGCCAGGCGTTGATCTCCTTCATCATGGCGATGTTGAGGACGTTCAAAGGCTCCCGGGCCAAGGTCAGAGTGGCCACGCCCTCGGCCGCGTGGGTTTTGATGTGCTCAGACATAAAGCCTCCTTATAAAGGGCGAGGCCTTGAGAGGCCCTGACCTGACAAGGGCCAAAGGGCCGGTGGCCCCTTGGCCCTTCATGAGACGAGGCTGAGGGGATGACCCCCGGCGCAAGACCGCTCTTGAACTACTCCTGGGGCTTGGCGAAGACCTGGGCAAAGGCCTCGTCGTCGGCCTCGGCCCCCTGGGCGATGAGCTGGCGCCACTTGAGGAAGTCGACGACGTCCTGCCCGGTGATCTTCTTGGTGTTGAAGGCCCCGAAGCCCAGGAAGGCCTCGTAGTTCATGTTGACCATGAGCCAGTGCCGATTGGGCAGCTTCATCTGATCCCAGAAGTACTTCTTCTTGGCCCGGACGCTGTCGATGGACTTCATCAGGCAGCCGGGGAAGAGATTGGCAAAGGTCCACACGATCCTGTCCACCTCGGCGTCGAGGAGGCTGAAGTCAGTGGGCAGCTCCTTGAGCTTGGCCTTGGCCTCCTGGGCCGCCTGGCCGGTCTTGAATTCGCCGTAGACGATCTCGCCGTCCTCGACCGCCTTGTCGGTGATGACCAGGGGGTTGCGGATGAACTTGTCGCCGTCCTTGAGCACCGGCACGGCCTTGGAGATGAGGCCCTTCCACTTCATCTTGTAGGCTGACCACATCTCGCAGGAGATGCAGTTCCACATGGCGTCCTCCATGGACAGAAACCAGGGCAGAAAGTCCGAGGAGCCGCCGTCAGGGGCCGAACCGTGGCGTGGACCGGCCTGACCAAAGATGGCCAGGTCCGAGGAGATGGCCAGGTCGCAGGCCATGCCGATCTCCTGGCCGCCGGCGATGCGCATGCCGTTGACCCGGCAGATGGTCGGCTTCTTGCAGTTCAAGATGGCGTCAACCATGCCGTTGAAGAGGTCCATGTACTCCCCGTACTCGTGGGGCCGGCGGGAGTAATACTCCGAGTACTCCTTGGTGTTGCCGCCGGTGCAAAAGGCCCTGTCGCCGGTGCCGGTGAAGACCGCGGCCACCACCGAACGATCGCCCGAGGCGGCCCCGAAGCCGGCGATGACGCCCTTGACCATCTCGGTGGTGTAAGAGTTGTACTGCTTCGGGTTGTTCAGGCGCACCTCGGACACAAAGAGCCCGTCCACCGCCTCGCCGGTCTGGGGGTCTTTGAGCGGCTTTTTGGTGTAGACGGTGCAGGGGGCGTCCTCGTCGCCGCCCCAATACTGATCACCAAACAGAGCGTGATCCTTGACCTCGTCATCCCTGGGCATCCATTCCAATGACATAGACTACCTCCTTTTACGGGGGTGTGGTTTTAACTCAAAAGTCCGGCTCCAGGACCTGGCGCTTGTCAAACTGGCCGGCGTGCTGCTGTTCAAAGACCTCTTGAATCCGGCTCATGGGCTTGGTCTCCAGGAAGGGCTCGATCTGGATCTTGCCCGCCTGAACCAGCTTCAAGACCTCGCCGTAATATTTGGGCAGACAGCCCCAGGTGCCGATGATGTCGGCGTCAAAGGCCATGAGGCGGCTGATGGAATAGGTGTTCTTGGCCAGGCCGAAGCCGACGACGATCAGCTTGCCCACAAAGCCCAGCAGGCCCAAGGCGATGTCCTGGGCCGGGCCGGCTCCGGTGACCTCAAAGATCTTCCAGCCGAAGTTGTGGGGGGCTTGAGCCTCCTGGCAGATGGACCGGAACTCCTCCCGCACGGCCTTGAAGTCCTTGTCCCGGAGATTGATTGTGTAATCAGCCCCATAGCTCAGCGATCGCTCCAGCTTGGCCTCGTCGCGGCCGAGGCCGATGACGCACCTGGCCCCCAGGGCCTTGATTGTCTGGACCATGTACACGCCCACGCCGCCGGTGGCGCCAAAGACCAAACAGCAATCGCCTTCACCGACCTGGGCCCTCATGGCCGCCTGGTACGGCGTCGTGCCGGCGTCGGCCACCACGGCATAATGGCTCAAGGGGATGCCCTTCAGGTCATCGATGACGCAGAGGTCCTCGGCCGGCACCGGGATGTAGTCTGAAAAGCCGCCGTACAGGCCCAGGCTGTTGCCACTGCCGTTAAACTTAAACCTCAAGATCCTTTCCCATTGGAAAAATTCACTCAGGATCTGATTGATTTTGCTCTAACAACAGAAATCAAGGATAAAATGAAACTCGTTCAAAGGCTGATCACCGAAGAGGTGCCTCCTACTCTTGCGGCAGATCAGCTGGGCCAAACCGTGGCCATCCATGAGTCTATGCCATTTGCAGTCTATTCATTTCTGCGCCATCCCCAGTCATTTGAAGAATGTCTTTTTTGTGCAATCTTGTATGGAGGGGACCGGGACACGCTCGGAGCTATGTCC
>CAYXRH010000269.1:0-5971 GCA_964466355.1 uncultured Thermodesulfobacteriota bacterium | reverse complement strand
TCCCGGGGCGGGCGTCGTCGGCCTCGGCAATTTATTTATGAAACAGAGACCGGGTATCCTGCTCCTCGTTGGGGTGGATCGAAGGGGGGGCGCTTCAGCCTGGGGCTGTTCAAGAGCGTAGCGGACGAGGCGTGAACGATTGAGGCCGTCTTGGCCATGGCCAGCCATCAAAATGAGGGCGGCTATTCTTCCTGGACGTAGAACCAGCAGCCGGCCGATTCGTCCTCGACAACGTATTCGAATTGTTCGGCCAGATGAAGCTGGGCCTTGGTGGTGAGGCGCTTGATCGCCTCTTCCTCGGGCTCTTCTTCGCCTTTTTCGTTTTTCAAGTGATCTCTATTTTGGGCGATTAATTTTTTGGCCAACTCCTCGGTGATGCCGCGCACGCCGAAGATGACGCCCGTGTCCGGCGGCAGCTCCATCTCCTCCTCCTTCTTCTCGAATATCTTTGGTGGGGTGTATTGGTTCCAAACGCCGAGGCGCTCGAAGTCGGCGATGACGACCACGCTGTGGGCACCAGCCGAGACGGTGTATACGGGCTTATCCCACCAATAACCAGCCGGCGCAGGGTCCTCGGCGCTGAAAGAGTCCGAACGAAACCCGGACTTTTCTTTTCTCATGTGATTCAGCACACTCCAGGCGTTGCATAAAACGATTATTGGCTTTAACCCGCGCTCAATGAGTTCGCCGAATATCTGTTTTATAGCCTCCGCCGCCTGTTCAGGCGACAGCGGCTCGTCGTGATGACGAGAAATTAGCTTTTCAAGCTGGTCACGACAGGCCTGGTCTTCCAAATTCGCCAATTCTTTTCCGTACACATCGCCAATGGAGATTGATGGAAACCAAGGGTCGTCAACGAAATAGCCCTTATCAGCCAGCTCCATAAAACCAACGACGGGACCCAAGTGTGGACATTTTTCCATCCTCTCGTACTGACCGTGCTTGGTGATTATGCCTCGCCACTCTGCTTCGCTGCGCCAGGCCTCGACTAGCTCTCTGGCTTCCTCTCCGACCCTTTCCTTGGAGATAAGGAGCTCCCTGAGCCGTTCATTTTCTCTCTCCTCTTCGGCCTTAACGGCCCGGTCCAGCATTGAAGAGAAATTGGAAATCGACGCCCAGCTTTCATCCCCGACCACGTGCCTCCACTTGTCTTCGGCACCATGAATTATCTCAAGCCACTTCCGAAGAGGCTGCTCGGGCGTCTGAGCCAGATCAAGTATGCGCCGGTCTTGTGGCAAATTCACAGATCTTCGCTTCTTCGGGTCCATATCACCTAGAATCTCAAGACACCTAATACAGAAAAGCAGATGAAAGAAATCCTGAAAGCGGCCGCTGATGACTGTTCCTTCGGGTATGTTGTCGAAAATCCAGCCTGACCAGCCCATCTCATCTCCTAAGCTGTTCTCCTGCGCTTTGAGATAGATGGTCCATAATGCTGTTAAACCTCCAGGAGACGGAACGAGACGCCGCCATTGGCGTAACTCATCAGGGGTTTTTATGAACTCTTTTTGGTAATCTCTCACAAAGCAAGCCTCGATCCCAAAAAAAGACAGCCAACGATAGTCTCCTATTCTTTCAGCTATCCGGATCTTTTCCTCATCATTCCCTCTATTGAAATGTTCGTATGGCAACTGAAAATATCTTATAAATATGTCTAAATGTTTTTGATATTTTTCATCATATGCCTTTTTTAATAAACTATTGAATATTATTATCACACCAATAATGAAGTCCCCGATTGTCTTGCTTTCGGAAGAGGTTAAAGAGCGTCTTAAATCATGAAGTATGAAAATATCACCTAATTGGCTTAGGCTTTTAGCCGAGGCTTCGATCACACTATCTTTTTCTTGGTTTGCTACAGAAGAGAAAAGAGAGTAACAAAAGACAGGTATAAGGTTTATAAAAATATAAAAGCTATAGAAGTCCCTGTGTGCAAACGACCTTAAAGCAGCCCCAAGCGGGAAGTATAAAATTTGCCTCCATAATCCAGAATTTACATTTTCTTCAACAGTGAAACATATATCAATAATATCGTTTTTGATATCGACAATCTCCTTCCAGCCTCTTTTGTTTGAAGTAACTGCTTGCAGTTTGTTTTCTCTTCTAGTTAGTGATTTCCATGAATTCGCGACCACGCTCAGGAAGCATTCCAGCATTGTGTAGTACGCCTCCAGACCATGTCTCAGTGTTTGAGACATATTTTCGCGGATGGCCATGGTTAGATTTACTTTAAGGAATTCGCGATCTGTCTCTAGAATATTCGCTGCAAAATAGGAGACAGGTTTAATTTTAAAGATTTTTTCTATTTTTGCTTCCATTTCGTCTATAGAGTCAAATAGTTCTTCATTAAAATATTCCTTATTTAAAACAAATATTGTTGATGAACCATCGGTTATTTCGCTATAAGGTTTATTAATAATCTGAATAGCTGGAGCTACAAGAGGTGTCCAATACAATTTTTGCTTTCTTTTCGATGTGTCTCTTTTCCCTTTACTTGGCTGTACTCTCGGCAATTCATTAAAAAATTTATGTAACCTATTTATATTAATATCCGTTATAAATCCACGTTGTGTAGTATCCAAGGCGACTAATCGTTCATCGCCTCTTATTCGATCTAAACCTAATTGAGCCAATTGTACGCCTTTTATTTTCCCAATCTCTTCAACGAAAATATCAACTGCCAAGCGTTGCGCTATTGACTCTTCAACCGCCGCCTCCATCTTTTCTTTGATCAGTTTCAGGCCATACACCTTCATTTCCTCTGGGTGCAGTAAAAGGTGAATAAGAATGTAGTAAGCTCTGAAGGTTAACAAAGTGGTCGGCATAAAGATCAAACCAAGATCAACAATAAACACCAAGGGCGTATTAAAGTAGCTCGCGTCAGCGCCTATCCGGCAAGCGCCTCCTAAGCCCAAAAGCGCGAGCGGCATTATCCAGGTTTGCCGAGTCAGTATTTGATGAGTTCGATAAGGCTCTTGCAGATGGGTTTTGGCCAATTCAAATCCGATGGCCAAGAGGGGCAAGGCCACCGCCGACAAGGCGATTTGGACTTGCCAAAGAACTCCATACAAAGGGGCGAATGAGGCATTCGGCGAGATTCCCGGCCAACGGCCTAAATTCCCTTCCCCTCGAGTGAGAAGCCAAGAGACCACCAGCGACGCGGCCAGGGCCGACAAACCGACCATGACCGCCCGTCCATGCGGCGCCACCAGCCATTGATTAACCCAATTCCGTATTCTCTCCGGCGGCCGCCGCTCATCCATCTTCTCCTTCACCCGCTGTTTCAGCGAGGGCGAAAGCTTCTTTTCATTGGACCGCCTCATAAATTTCATAACCAAGACCTAGCCCCCAAACTGGTGATGAGACCCTGACAGGGCTTGACCGCCCCATCAATATCCGTGTGACAGATCACCCCGGGGGTGTCAACCCCGCCCCCTTCCCCTCCCCTCCCTTTAAAAACCATCTTGACAAAATCAACATTCCTGGTCCATGATTACATATATCGCATGAAAAAGGTCGATTGAGTGCGCAATTCAAAAGATACTTCCGAAGAAGCCGGTGGGTTCCACAATCTGAGCGACGAGGTCGATCGGGCCATCGTCGCCCGCTTGAGCCAAAACGGCCGCCTGTCCAACCGAGCTCTGGCCCGCCAGATCGGCGTCTCCGAGGGCACCATCCGCAACCGCCTCAAAAGACTAAACGACCTGGGCCTGATAAAGGTCACCGCCCTGGTCAACCTCTTTGAGGACCCCAAGACCATGGGCGCCTACGTGGCCATCCGCCTCAAGACCAGGGACCTGATCGGCGTCGGCGAGCGCTTCTCCCGGCTGCCGGGCGTGGTCTCGGTGGCGGCCGTGGCCGGGCAGTACGACCTCATCCTCGAGGTCCTGGTCGACTCCAAGGTGGCCCTCATCGACTTCGTCACCCGGCGGCTGCCCTCGGTGGCCGAGGTCCAGTCGGCCGAGACCCTGGTCATTCTCAAGTCATTCAACAAGTGGGCCGTCTTGAACGGCCCCCCGGGCGCTCCGGCGCGGGGCGCGGATTTTGAATCGAAAAGCCTCAAGACGGACTGAGGAGGCGGTCATGAGCGCAAAGACCCCGCTTTTCAAGTGGCATCAGGACCAGGGGGGGCGGCTGATCGACTTCGCCGGCTGGACCCTTCCGGTGCACTACCGCGGCGGCATCCTGGCCGAGCATCTGGCCTGCCGCAAGTTCGGCGCCCTTTTTGACATCAGCCACATGGGCCGCTTCTTGATCCGCGGCCCCAGGCGGCTCGATTTTCTGGGCCGGGTCCTGACCAACGACGCCGCCGGGCTGGCCTTGGGCCGGGCCCACTACACCATCCTGGCCGACGAGCAGGGCCGGTGCGTTGACGACGCCTTTCTTTATCACTTCAAGGAGGGCGAGCACCTTCTGGTGGTCAACGCGGCCAACAAGGACAAGGACTGGGCCTGGCTCAACGACCGGCTCGAGGCCGGGGCCGAGCTGATTGATCTCAGCCAGGAGCTGGCCATGATCGCCCTGCAGGGGCCTCTGAGCCAAGAGGTTCTGGCCGAGTTTCTGGAGCAGCCCCTTGACTTGAGGCGGCGCAACGACGCCGGCGCGCTCCAGGCCCGCGGCCAGGAGATCCTCGTCGCCCGGACCGGGTACACCGGGGAGCTGGTCGGGTTCGAGCTGTTTTTGCCCTGGGGCCAATGCGAGGCGGTCTGGACCAGGCTTCACCACATCGGCGCCGGCCAAGGCCTGGTCGCGGCCGGCCTGGGGGCCCGGGACACCCTGCGCCTGGAGGCGGCCCTGCCCCTTTACGGCCACGAGCTGAACGACGACATGCCCGTCATGGCCCTGCCCCAGGCCCGCTTCGCCGTGTCCCTCCAAGACGGGCGAACCGACTTTATCGGCCGCGAGGCCCTGGCCACCCAGGCGGCCGACCTGGCTGAGGGCCAGGGGCGGCTGGCGCCGAAGCGGATCATGGCCCTGGCGGCCACGGCCAAGGCCATGATCCGGGACGGAGACGAGGTCTTGGTCAAAGAGCGCCTCGTCGGCCGGCTCACCAGCGCCACCACCGTGCCCAGCTGGCGCTTCGAGGGAGACGAGCCCGGCCCCGAGAGCTTCATCAGGGCCCTCGGCCTGGGCTATCTCGAGGCAGAGCTCAGCCCCGGCCAGGAGGTGGTCGTGGTTCACCGCCAAAAGAGCGTCCCCGGCAGAATCGTCAAGGGGCACCTCGCCCCGAGCCCGCCCTTTGTCCGGCCGCTTCTGGCCGGCGAGGCTTAAAGGAGGAGTCATGGCTGAAGTGGTCATCAAAGAGGATCTCAAGTACACCAACGAACACGAATGGGTCCGCCTCGAAGGCGAGGCCGCCGTGGTGGGCGTCACCGACTACGCCCAGAGCCAACTGGGCGACATCACCTACGTTGACCTGCCCGAGGTCGGGGTCCGGCTGGAGCAGATGGGCGAGCTGGGCGTGGTCGAGTCGGTCAAGGCGGCGGCCGACTTCTACTCCCCCCTGGCCGGCACGGTCACAGAGGTCAACGCCGCCCTGGAGGACGATCCGGGCATGATCAACCGCGACTGCTACGGCCAGGGCTGGCTGGTGAAGCTCGAGGACCTGGAGGCGGCCGGGCTCGAAAAGCTGATGGACGCTTCGGCCTACGAGGCCTTTGTCAAGGAGCTTTGACATGGATTTCATCCCCCACACCGACCAAGACCAGGCCCTCATGCTCGAGGCCCTCGGTCTGTCCAAGATGGCAGACCTCTTCGCGGTCATCCCGCCCGAGCTGCGAGCCCGGTCCTGGGACCTGCCCCCAGGCCTGAGCGAGGTCGAGGTCAGCGCCCACCTGAGGCGTCTGGCCGCCTCCAACGCCGAGCTGATCTGTTTTCTGGGGGCCGGCTTCTACGACCACTACATCCCGGCCGCGGGGGGGGCGGTGCTCTCCCGGGGCGAGTTTTACACCGCCTACACCCCCTACCAGGC
>CAYXRH010000268.1:0-5976 GCA_964466355.1 uncultured Thermodesulfobacteriota bacterium | reverse complement strand
CGACCCTCCAAGACCATGGAATTTATAAAATGATCCGAATCCAGGCCTCGCAGCCGGGCCACGTCAGCCACGGTGTAGGCCGGTTCGGCCATGGGCAGGAGGCGAAAAGGAATCCGGCGGCGCTCGAGGTGCTCAATGGCCCTGGTCTGGGGGGGCTGACCGGTCAAATTCAACACTAGTGGCCATCACCCTGGTCGGATGGACCCCGAAAGGCCTCGACCACGGCCCGGATGCGCTCGCTCGCCTCAGGGGGCAGGGGAGGCGCTGGCGGGGCGCTGAGGAGGTGATTCAGCCTCTCCCGGGCGGCCTGTCGATAAGACTTCCCTCCCTGGGCCCGCCATTTGTCCCAGCCCTGACGGTTCAGAAGGTTGGGCCGCCACTGGACGCGGCGGAAGTGCTGGAACGTGTGCTCCTCGGCCAGGTAGGTCCCCTTGGGGCCGACCTTTTCGATGACCTCCAGGGCCAGGTTCTGGTCGTCTATGGGCACGCCCTGGCAGAACCGCCGCGCCTGGCCGATGAAGTCGTCGTTCATGACCAGGAATTCCAGGGCGCCGCAGCGGCCGAAGTCGAGGTAGCCCACGTCGTGATTGAGGTTCGCCCCGGCCAGGGTGGTCAGATAAGTCAGCACCCCGGCCTCGAAAGCGGCCTGCTCGTCCGGAATCTGGGAGTCGCTCGTCCCGGCGTAGCCCCAACTCGGCAGGTCGTAATGATGGCTCATCTCGATGACGGCCATGTAGCTCAAGTAGTACTCCGGGGCGTTGTAGGAGCACTGGCTGGTGGCCATGTCCAGCACGGCCGGGCCCACGCCCATGATGAACGGGGCGCCGGGGCGGCTGAGCTGATGGATGACCAGGCCGCAGAGGCATTCGGCCAGGCCCAGGGCCACGTGCCCGGCGATGGTCATCGGGGCCGTGGAGCCGGCGATGGGGGCCGGGGAGTAGACCAGGGGGATCTCTTTGGCGGCGCAGAAAAGGAGCTTGGCCAGGCTCGTTCGGGAGTGCTTCAGCGGCGAGGTCGGCTCGGCGTAATGGATGAGGTAAGGCTTTTGGCGGGCCGCCTCCTCGCCACCTCTGATGATCGCGGCCGCGGCCCACATCTGGCTCAGATCCTCGGCTCCCTCGGCGGTGCAGACGAGGGGCTTGGTCGAATTAAGGACCATGGCCTCGAAGCTGGCCAGGTAGGCCCGCCAAGCGGCCACGTCCGAGGGATGGGCGCAGGACATGATGAAATCAATGTTTTTCAAGGCCTGGCAGACCGCAGCCGCCCGGCGCACGTCATCCAAGACCGCCGGCCGGCGCTCACCGGTGTCTAGATCAAAGGCGTAGAGCAGGTCCGAGCCGGTGCCGAAATAGGTCCGGCGTCCGCCCAGGTCCATGGCCTCTTGGCCGGCGCGGTCAAAGATTTTGATGGATTTGGGGGCGCTTTGAATGGCCTTCTCGACCAGCTCGGCCGGGATGGTCACTCTCCGCTGGCCCTTCAAGGCGCACCCAACGGCGCCAAGCAGGTTCAAGGCCTTGTCGTGAAAGATGTCCATCCCGACGCGGCTCAGGATGTGGCAGGCCGCCTGGTGGAGGCGCTGCTTGTCCTGGTCGGTCAAAAAGTTAAGAGTCGGCGGCTGGGCGGTGCAGGGTTCGTTCACTTGATCACACCTTTTTTAAGGGGGCCCCAAGCGGCGAAACGGCGTTCTCTCTCCTCCGTCAGACAGGCCAATGGATCGGCACGAGGACACTCTGGTTTGTTTCGCCGCCGGCCGCGACCTGGCTTTGAATCCAGGTGATGTGGGGCCACAGGCCCAGCTCCCAGAGCTTGTCCTCCCGGGGCCGCCCGGCCTCGTCCCAACCCATGAGCCCGTAGAATTCCTCGAGCATGGGCTTCAGGGCCACCGTCTGCCCCGCGGCCGGTCCCTGGGGGGCGGGTTGAGTCAGAAATTTGGCCGGCAGCTCGTCTTTGAGGAGGCCGTTGGAGTGGCCGAGGTTGAAGATGCGCTCCAGGTTGATGATCCGCTCGCCGACGAGGAGCAGATCTGATGGGTTGAGCTTGAGGCCGGCCAGGGCAGCGGTGAAGGCGGCTTCATCCTTGAGGTCGAAGCCGCTCATCAGGCTCAGGGCCGGCACCTTGCACAGGCCCAGGGAGTCGAGCACGGCGCTGACGATGAGGGCCCGTCTGACCGAGGCGGCCTTGCCTTCCTCGCGCAGACGCTCGGCCGCGGCGGCGTGGCCCAGCTCCTGCGCGGCCTTCTGGGGGGACCAGCGGTACTCGATGTTGTCGAAGACGTGGGCGAAGTCTCCGCCCCGGCCCGAGACGGCGTAGCCCAGGGCCGTGCCCTTGGCGCCGCGGGGGTCGTAGGCGGCCAGCTCCAGGCCCTTGACGTGAAAGGCGTGTTCCGCGGCGCCCCGGCCGATGATCCCGGCCGCCCGCCTGACCCCTTGAGCCAAGATGGCGCCGAGGCCCTCATTTAAGGCCATCTGCTTCAAGAGGCGCTCCATGGCCGCCGCGTTTCCCCAGCGCAAGTCCAGCCCGCCGGCGTCCTTGTCCGAGATGATCCCCTGGGCGAAAAGGTCCATGGCAAAGGCGAGGCTCGAGCCGGCGGACATGGTGTCCAAGCCCAGCCGGGCGCAGAGGTTGTTGAGGTTTATGAGGGCTTTCAGATCGTCGAGTCCGCATTTGGAGCCCAGGGCGACCAGGGACTCGAATTCAGGCCTGGGGCCGCTGAGGCCCGGGGAGGCTTCGCGGTCCAGGTTGACCTCGGCTTTGCAGTGGATGGGGCAGCCGGGACAGGTCGAGCGGCCGGTCAAGTGGGGCCGCATCTGCTCGCCGCTGATTTTTTCAGCGGCCTCGAACTGCACGTCGCGGTAGTTGCGGGTGGCCAGCATGCCCATCTCATGGCACCAGGCCACAAAAGCCGCTTGGCCGTCCGCGGCCACCGTTTCGTAAAGAGGGGAGGTCTTGAGCCGGCGGAGGTAATCGTCGGCCAGGCTCCTGGCCGCGGGGCTCATCTTGGGTTTGGCGCCTCTGGCGCGCAGGGCCACGGCCTTGAGGTTCTTGGAGCCCATGACCGCGCCCAGGCCGGTCCGGCCGGCGACGTGGTCGCGGCCGGCCAGAACACAGGCCAGGGGGACCTGGTTCTCGCCGGCCGGGCCGATGGTCAAGGACCTGAGCTTCGACCCGCCCAGCTCCGCGGCCAGCCGCTCCTGGGTCTGCCAGGCGTCGAGGCCCCAGAGATGATCAGCCGCCGCGATCTGGACTCGGTCCTTTTCAATGATCAGATGGACCGGCCTCTCGGCCCGGCCCTTGATGAGGACGGACAAAAAGCCTTGGGCCGCCAGCGCGGTGGCCGCGTGACCGCCGGCGTTGGAGCTGCCCATGAGCCCGGTCAAGGGAGAGAGGGCGTTTAAGTGCAGGCGGGAGGAGCAGGGCGCGCCGGTGGCGGCCAGCAGCCCGGTGGAGAGAATGAGCACGTTCTCGGGCCCCAGGGGATCGCATTTTGGCCCGATGAGTTCGTGGGCCAGCCAGACGCCCAATCCGCGGCCGCCCAGGAAGCGAGGGATCAAGTTCTGGTCCAGGTCTTTGATGTGGACGCGTCTTTGGGTCAGGTCAACGATGAGGAGCCGTTTTGGATTCACCTGTTTGATCACCCCCACCGGCGTATTTAAGGATTCGGCCGCAAAAAGTCAACAGCCCCCGCCTCCGGCGCGCCGGTCGAGGGAAGCTGGCCCTGGTTTTCCCTTGACAAGAAAGCGGCCCCTTCTCTATGGTCAGTTACTGTTTCATGAGTCTCCGAATCGTTGAGTGATTCATGCCTGACGGTCAGGAACTGCCTGACTTCACCCGTAATCTCCCGCCGTTGCGCCCCCTGGACGCGTCCGCCAGGGGGCGGCTTGGGTCAGGAGGAGCCTAGGTGCCCGCCCCAGGGGAAAGCCGCGTGCTCGTTTTGGGGGCTGGGCCGGCCGGGCTGGCCGCGGCCGATGAGTTGGCCCGCCAGGGCGTGGGCGTGCTCGTGGTCGAGCGGGACTCGGCGCCGGGCGGGCTGGCCAGACGTCTGGCTTGCAAGGCCACTGACGAGTGCGCCCGCTGCGGCGTGTGCCTGGTCTTTGACCTCCTGGCCGCGGTCGAAGAGAACCAGCTCATTCAATTATCATTGGACAGCCGCCTCCAAAGCCTGGCCCCGGCCGCGGGCGGTTTGGCCGCCGCCGTGGAGGCGGGCCGAGGGGTTCACCAGGAGACCGTGGCTGGGGTGGTGGTCGCCGTCGGCGCCGAACCTGGCGGGGGCGCCGCCTTGTCACTTTACGGCCACAAGGTCTGGCCGAACGTCATCACCGGCCTCGAGCTGGAGGAGATGATCCGCAAGCAGGAGTGGGTTGAGCGGCCGTCCGACGGGCGTCCACCGGGCCGGCTGGCCTTCATCCAGTGCGTCGGCTCCAGGGACGTCAAGAGAGGCCGGGCCTATTGCAGCCGGATCTGCTGCGGCTACGCCCTCAGGCTGGCCCGATGGCTGAGGCGTCACCAGCCGGACGTGGCCGTGAGCATCTTTTACATGGACCTCCAGACCGCCGGCCGCGACCAGGAGGCCTGGCTGAGCGAGCTTAAGGGCGAGGTCGAGTTCATCCGGGCCTTGCCCGGGGCCGTCCGCTCAGGGCCTGACGACGCTCTTATTTTGACCTTCAAGCCCGAGGGCCGCCTCGACCTGGAGACGCGGGCGGTCGATCTGATGGTCTTGTCCGTGGGGCTGGCCCCCAGGATTGGGGTCGATCTTTGGGGGCTCAGCCCTGACGAAGACGGGTTTCTGAGGCCCGTCGGCGAGGGGCCGATCATCGTCGCCGGCGCGGCGGCGGGCCCCATGGGCGTTGCGGAAGCGATTCAGCAGGGCCGTCTGGCCGGCCTCAAGGCCGCGGCCTGGGTTGGCGGGGCCGGGGCGTGAACCTGTTCCGCGGCGATGAGTATTGGCCGAGCCTTGATGAGGCCCGCCGCATCCTCGTCCTCGGTTCTTCCAAAGCGGCCGAGGAAGCGGCCGCCGCCGCAACCCGAGCCGGCGGGGAGCCGCAGAGGCCCAAAGGCCACCTCCTCAGCCTCAGCGGCACCGTGGGTCAGTTCATCGCTCGTCTGTCCACTGAGGCCGGCCTGGTCAGGGAGCCGGTCGGCGGCGCGGTCTTGACCGGGCAAAACCTCGAAGCGCCGGTGGATGTGGATCTGCCGGCCGATTTCCAATGCGGTTTCAAGGACGCTCAAGGACCGCGGCCCAAAGAGAGGCTGGCCATCCTGGCCGGCTACTGGGGCCAGTTCAGGCCGGCCCAGTTCCAGCGCGCCCTGGACCTGGCCCTGGCGGCCTTGAAAGGCGGCGGGCGGGTTCATCTCTTCACCCCCCAGGCCCAGGTGGCCGCGCCGGGCCTGGAGGCCTCCTATCGCCAAGCCCGCCAGGCCGGCCTCATCGTCACCCGGCTGGCCGAGCGGCCGAAGATCATCCTCGAAGCTGATCGCTTGAGGCTCAGCTTCGAGGACCCGATCCTGGTGCGGCAAGTGCTCCTGAGCCTGGACCGGCTGGCCTGCGTGGCTGGCTTGAGGCCCGCTCCAGAGACCCTCGAGGCCGCCCGGGCCCTGGGGCTGAGCGTGGGACCGGACGGCTGGCTTGGCGTGGACAACCTGTCATTCCCCGCGCCCTTCACCTCCCGGGCCGGGGTGTGGGCCGTGGGCGGGGTCAGGGGGCCTGATGGGCCCGGGCTGGCTCAAGACCTCATTCTATTGACCGCCTACTTGAGGCGCCTCTTTGACCCACACAGCAAAGCCTCGGCCGCGGTCCGGCTCAGATCGTTCCGGGGGAGCTGCGCCAGCTGCCTCTCCTGTCTGAGAATCTGCCCTGTGGGGGCCATCGTCTGGGAGAGGGGCCCGGCCGCGGCCGAGGCCGCGTGCCTGGCCAGCGGTCAGTGCGCGGCCGGGGGTGCGGTGGGGGCCAACCCCCCCCGCTGGGCCGCGGCAGCGGTA
>CAYXRH010000267.1:0-5979 GCA_964466355.1 uncultured Thermodesulfobacteriota bacterium | reverse complement strand
AGCCCTGGGCGGATCTAAGGTGTGTTTGTTTCATTTCAATGAGAAAATGGTATAAGTAAAAATTGGCCCCGACGAGGAGGTCCGAAGCGGAGGAGAGGCTTCAGGTCAGCCGATCAAGGTCTCCTTGCTTTCCCGGGCGCTGTCTTTTTGATCCAACACCTGTCTCACCGTCACGGCCAGATCATGAATGCCCATCGGTTTCATCAGAAACCCCTGGATGCCTATCTTCCCGGCCTGCTCGGGGGTGACGGTCTGCGAGAATCCGGTGCACAGGATGATGGGCACTTCGGGTCTGATGTTGAAAATATTTCTGGCCAGATCGAGGCCGATCATGTTGGGCATGGTCTGATCGGTGATGACGAGGTCGAACTGTTCGGGCTTGAAGCGAAACGCCTCCAAGGCCTCCAGGCTGCTGGTCCGGGCGACCACCTCGTAGCCGAGGGTTTCGAGCATTTGTCTCTCGATGTCCACCAGGGGCGCCTCATCGTCCACCAACAAAATTTTTTCCGCGCCCCGAGGCAGCGACACGGCCACTTTGGCCTCGTCAGGGGCTTTCTCTTCGATCTTGGGCAGATAGACTTGGAAGGTCGTCCCCACTCCCGGCTGGCTGTCGACGTTGATGGCTCCGGCGTGGCTTTGGACTATGCCGTGGACTACGGCCAGACCCATGCCCGTTCCCTCGCCCAGATCCTTGGTGGTGAAGAAGGGCTCGAATATCCGCTCCACGGTCGCCTTGTCCATGCCGTGGCCGGTGTCGCGCACGTTCAACCTGAGGTGCTTTCCGGCACTGAGGCCTGGGAGGGCGATTTCGGGCTCAGAGCTTAAGTCCACTTCAACCAGAGCGACCTCCAACAAGCCGTCCTTGTCCTTCATGGCCTGGGCGGCGTTGGCGCAGAGGTTCATGACCACCTGATAGATCTGGGTCGGGTCGGCCAGGACGGTGTCTGATTCGAGGCGAAGATCCTGACGAATCTCGATGTTCGAGGGCAGCGAGGAGCGGAGGAACTTCAAGGCCTCTTTTATGACCGGCGTGACCTTGAGGGGCTTTCTTTGTCCTTCGGTCTGCCGGCTGAAGGTCAGGATCTGCTTGACCAGATCGGTGGCCCGCTCGGCCGCTTTCAAAACTTGCTCCAGGCCGTGGCGGGCCGGCCCCGCTTTGGGCAGCTCGGCCAGGGTGAGTTCAGTGTAGCCGATGATGGCTGCCAGGATGTTGTTGAAATCGTGGGCGATGCCGCCGGCCAGGGTGCCGATGGCCTCCATCTTCTGGGCCTGTCGGAGCTGGGACTCGAGGCGGCGTTTCTCCTCTTCGGCTCTCTTGGGATCGCTGAGGTCTTGGCAGATGCCCCTGAATCCGATGACCTGGTCCTGGTCCGTCACCGGCACCATGTGCAGAAGTATAGGCAAGCTTTTTCCGTCTCGGAGCTGGATGGTGTACTCCACGCCGTCGATGGCCTGATTGTTGAGGCCGCGGAGCAGATCCTCCCGGGCCCTGTTTCGGTCCTCCGGGGCCACGAGATCTATGAAATTTAGACCGCCTGGCTTCTCCCTCTTTTTGTATCCCAGCTTGTCCATTCCGAGGCGGTTGAGGTAGGTGATGTTGGACTGGGCGTCCGCTTCGAACACGGTCACGGGCAGCGAGTCGATCAATTCCCTGAATTTCTGTTCGCTTTGCTTCAGCGCCTCCTCGGCCCGTTTGCGGGCGGTGATGTCCTTGATGTTCTCGACGATGCCGATCAACTGGCCCTTGGGGTCGTAAAAAGGAGCCGCGGTGATGATACAAGGCACGCTGCCCCCGGCGGAGCAGATTTTTTCGTCGTCCTCTTCGACCTGCTTCTCCCCGGCCAGAATGCGGCTCAATCGACAAACAGGATAGTGGCAGGCCCGGCCGCCAAAAACCTCGAAGCACTTGCGGCCGACCACCTCTTCCTGGCTGGCGCCCACCAGGCGAAGGTATCTTTTGTTTGTCCGGATGATGTTGAAATCAAGGTCTATCAGACACAGCCCGTCGCCGGTGGTGTCAAACACCTGCTCCAGCTCGGCGTGAGCCCGCCTGACCGCCTCGTGGGCTGAGTTCAGCTCGTTGGTCAGTTCGGTGATGCCGCGGTAGGTCTCCTGGAGCTCCGTGCGCAGCTGTAAGATTTCCTCCTCCAAGGAGGCGAGAATGTTCACCGAATCGGTCATGAGGCTGTTTCCTTGGCCACGACCACCGTGGCGTCGTCGTTCACCCGGCCGTGGGTTTGGATGAGGCGATGGCTCAAGATGGTCAGGGGCTGATCCAACCACTGCGGCGTCTCGCTCAGATCCCATCGTCCGGAGAGACCGTCCGTAAAAACGACCAAGATCCCGTTTTGCGGCCAGGGAGCTTGATTTATTCTCGGCCGGGGCGAAGCGCCGAAGCCGAGCACTCCATCCCGGGGGATGAGGTTGACCGTGACTTGGGGGTAAACTCGGGCCTGGACGTTGCCCACGCCGGCGTGAATGAGCTTTCTGTCCGACAGCCGCACACGCACCAGGGTCAAGGCCGCGCCGCGGGTCTTGAACAGGGCTTTGTGCGTCTCGGCCAAAATCCATTTAAAATCTTTATCCCGGTGTTGTCGCACGCATTCGATGGCCTTTTGGCTGGCCTCCTCGGCTCCTCGGCCGTGGCCCAGACCGTCGGCGACGGCGACGAACAGTCCGTCGCGCTCCTCGGCGACGAAGAAGCCGTCTCCGTTGGCCGTCTCGCCGCGGCAGGGTCGAGATTGGCCGCTGGAGATGAAATGCCGCCCTTCTCGGCCGTCGGCGAGCCATTTGCGGGTCGTTATGATCGTGCCGCCGAGATCATCTTGGCTTGAAACCTCAGAGGCCGGGCTGGAGTGGATGTCAAACTCGTCCATCAGCCTCCTCACCGCGCCCAGCCCGCAGCCCATGGAGCCGCCCCTGGAGTGATGATCCTCGAGGGCTTGTTTCACGTCTGGAATGCCCGGCCCTCTGTCCCGAGCGACGATCTCAATGCCGAGGCCTAAATTGTCGCTCACTTCAGACACGTCGATCCGGCCTTCGATGGTGTGATGAACGGCCAGATTGGTCGCCAGCTCCGTGACCACGATGGCCAATTCCTTTTGGGCCAGATCGTCGAATCCCATGGCGCGCGCCTTTTCGACCACCGCCCGCCTCACGCCGCCCACGTCGGCCGTATCTTTAATCCAACAGGTTTTCAATCTTCACCCTGTCGAGCGGCCAGGTCAGTTCAGCTTCCATTTGATCACCTCGACGTGGGTCCCTTTGCCGACCCCAGACTCTATACTCAATTCGTCCATCAGCCTCTTCGAACCGGGCAATCCCTGACCGAGGCCTTGGCCCGTGCTGAAGGTCTCGCCCATGGCCTGCTCGATGTTCGCAATGCCCGGTCCCTGGTCGACGAAAACGCACTTCAATCCGATTCGTCTTTTATCTCGAACTTCCCTCAGCTCCAATCGCCCGCCACCGCCGTGTTGGTAAACGTTGCGGGCCAATTCGCTGACGGCGGTGGCGATGCGCGTCTTATCCAAAAGGGTGAACCCGAGGCTTTCGGCCATGTCGCGGGCTCTTTGGCGCGCCAGGACGATGTCGCGCTCAGTGTGGATTTCAATGATTTCCATGGGGTTGCCCCTTAGCCTCAGGATCCATGGCCTTTTTGATCATCTTCATCAAGGCTGACGATGCTATACCCTATCTTCTTTAGACCCATCTCGACGTCGATGGCCATTTCAGCGCCGGGGATGTGGAGGCCCATTTCCAGCAGGGTCATCGTCACCGCCGGGCGCATGCCCACCAGGACGATCCGGGCGCTCATGGTCTGGGCCATGCGCGCCGTCTCGCTCAAGACGCGGCCGATGAACGAATCGACCACCTGCAGGGCGGTGATGTCGATCATCACCGCCGAGGCGCCCGTGGCGTGGATTTTCTCCATGATCGACATCTGCAAATCCTCGGCCGTGCGGTCGTGGAGCTCGGTTTGAATCGAGGCGAACAAAACGGGGCCGATCTTCAAAACCGGAATCTGTTCCGCGGTCATTTTTTGTCACCTTTGTCGACGATTTTAATGGCCAGCCTCAACCCCTGCGCCAGGGTGGCGCAGGTCTTCACCTTGGACAGATCGATCCCCAAGTGAACGATGGTTTTGGCCGTGATGGGGCTGATGCCGGTCAGAATCGCCGTCCCGCCCATGAGGCTGACGGCCATGGCCAGCCGGATGAGGTGATTGGCCACCATGGTGTCCACCGTGGGCACGCCGGTGATGTCGACGATCAAGATCTGCGTCTTTTCTTCGGCCATTTTGTTCAGCGCCTTCTCCATGGCGTCCTGGGTCCGCCGAGAGTCCAGGGTGCCGATGAGGGGCACGACCATGATTTTGTCCCACACCGAGAGGACCGGCGTGGAGAGCTCCAGCATGTCCTCGTGCAGTTGGCGGGCCTTGGCCTCGGCCTCGAGCCGCTCGGTTATGTCCACGATGAACTCTACGCCGCCGATTACGCGGCCTTGTTCATTCTTCAAGGCGTTGGCCGTGAACTCGACGGGCACCATCTCCCGGCCTCTTCTGGCCTCGGTCTGGCCAGAGCAGACCTTGTTCCTTTCCATGGCCTGCTTCAGGGGGCATTTGTCCGTCTGGCAGATGGTGGTGTTGAACATCTCATAACACTTCTTGGCCGTTGACGCCCCCTCGCCCCAGCGGCGCCCCTCGGCGTTGAGGAAGAGGAAATTGAAATCCTCGTCCACGGCGAAGATGGGCGCCGCGATTTGATTTAAAACCACGGCGTCAAGATTCTCCGCGGCTTTAATTTTTTTTGTTCCGACCGCCATGTCGCTTCTCCTTATAAGATGAAAGAGGCCGCACCGAGAGGAGGACGACTCGGTGCGGCGTCGCTCAGAAGTCGCTCAAGTCCTCCATCTTGTTCAACGGAATGACGCGTTCCGGGTCCACTTCCCGGGCGGTCGGCGCCGGCAGGGCGCGGCCTCCCTTTTTCGGGGCCGCGAGCCGCTTGGGCTTTGGCTTTGTGGCGTGGACGGCTCCATCGCTCCTGGCCCCGCCGACGACGGCCGTCAGTTCGCCGACCATGTCCTTCATGGTCACCGCCTGGGCGTTGAGCTCCTCCGAGGCCGAGGCGCTCTCCTCGGCGTTGGCCGCCACCCGCTGCGTGACCTGATCCATCTGGGACATGGCCTGATTGACCTGGTCGATGCCCTGGGCCTGTTCGGCGCTGGCGGCGGCGATCTCGCTGACCAGGGAGCCGACCTTTGCCGCCGACTCGGCCACGTCCTTGAACCCGGTCTGGGTCTTGGTCACCAGCTCTGAACCGTCGTTGATCCGTTTGACCGTGTGTTCGATGAGCGCCTGGGTGTTCTTGGCCGCCTCGGCCGCTCGCATAGCCAGAGCCCTCACCTCGTCGGCGACCACGGCGAAGCCCATGCCCGCCTCGCCGGCCCGGGCTGCCTCCACGGCGGCGTTCAAGGCCAACAAGTTGGTCTGGAAGGCGATCTCGTCGATGGACTTGACGATCTTGGAGATTTCGCTCCCGGACTCGGCGATCTGATTCATGGACACGGCCATCTCGTCCATGGCCTCACCGGCCTGCCCGACGAGCCGCTTGGCCTCGCCCATCAGGGAGTCGGCCTGGGCGGCGTTGTCAGCGTTGGCCCTGGTCATGGAGGCCATCTCCTCCATGGAGGAGGACGTCTCCTCCAAGGCGGCCGCCTGCTCACTGGCCCCTTCGGCCAACTGCTGCGAAGACGAGGAGACCTGGGTCGACGCCGAAGCGACCTGGTCTGAACCGGCGTTGAGCCCCTCGATGATCCGGCTGACGGGTTTGGTGATGCCCCGAGTGATGACCCAGGCCAGCAAGATGCCGAGGATGATGGCCACTCCGGTGGCCACGGCCATCATTGTCATGGAGTTCGATTGTTCGCTCTCCATTTTGGTTTTCTGGTCGGCCCGGGCTTCGGTGCAGACCTTGTCGGCCT
>CAYXRH010000266.1:0-6038 GCA_964466355.1 uncultured Thermodesulfobacteriota bacterium | reverse complement strand
GCCCGTAAAAGGCCGAGGCGTACTTGGCCGCGTAGGCCATGATGGCCACCTGGCTCAAACCGGCCTCGTCCAGAGCGCGGCGGATGGCCCCCACCCGGCCGTCCATCATGTCCGAAGGGGCGACCATGTCCGCGCCGGCCTGGGCCTGGCTGACGGCCGTCTGGGCCAGGAGGGGCAGGGCGGCGTCGTTGTCCACGCCGCGGTCCTTGATCGGGCCGCAGTGGCCGTGGTCAGTGTACTCGCACAGGCAGGTGTCGCAGATGACGCACATCTCCGGCGCGGCCTCCTTGATGGCCCGCACCCCTTTCTGGACGACCCCGTCCGGAGCCCAGGCCCCGGAGCCGAGGGCGTCCTTGAAATCCGGCAGCCCGAAGAGGATGACCGCCGGCAGGCCGGCCTCCCAGGCCTCCTTGGCCGCCTCGGCGGCCTTGTCCGGGGAGAGATGGCAGTGCCCGGCCAGGCATTCGATGGGCTTTTTTATCCCTTGGCCCTCGACGATGAACAGGGGCAGGATCAGATCGTCGAGGCTGATCCTGGTCTCGCGGACCATGCGCCGGATGATCTTTGTGGCCCGGAGCCGTCTGGGCCTGGTCGTCGGGAAGGACATGCTCAGCTCCTCGCCAAAGCTTGCGGTCCTTTATTTGAGGACCGGTGTCTTTTAAAAAGACGGTCAGTGGGCCAGTTTCAGCCAGACCACCGCCGTCAGGCCCCAGATGAAGTTGAAGAAGACGACGAAGACCGGGGTGAGCATCCCCAGACCAAAGCCCATCACCCCCTGGCCGTCTTGGATGGGAAAGATGATCAACAACTGGACCGCGCTGGGGCCCAGGCTCATCAGAAAGGCGCGCTTCAGCATGGCGTTTTTGAAAAGGGGCAGCAGAAACAAAAAGCCCCACACCCCGCCCCAGATGAGGCGGGGGAAAAGCCAGTCCGCGCTCAGGCTCGAGGTCAGGCTCACGCCCACGGCGGCGGTGACCCCCCAGCGGTTGAAGAGCCACAGCCCGAGGCTGCTGATCAAGCCGCCCACACAGCCGGCGAAGAAGACGGATTCCAGCTTTTTCATCATCCAATTCCTGCTTCAGGTGTCTTAACTTTCAAACCTGTTTGGCCCAGCCCGATCTCGTCGTCGCTTAAGTAGCAGGCCGGGTCAGGGGCCCACAGGTCGCCGCTGACCGCCTCGGCCCGCACCCGGAAGTTGCCGTTGCAGACATCCAGCCACTGGCAGGCCCCACAGCGGCCGCGGAGGTGCTCGCGGCGTCGTCTCAGCTTGTTTAATATTTCGATGGACTCGTCGGACCAGATCTCGGAAAAGGGCCGCTGGCGCACGTTGCCCAGGGAGAGGTGACGCCAGAACTGGTCTGGGTGGACCTGGCCGTCCCAGGAGACGCAGCCGATGCCCCGGCCGGAGTTGTTGCCCTGGTTCCATCTCAAAAGGGCCAACACCTCCCTGGCCCGGGGAGGGTCTTCCTTTGAAAGCCTCAGATAGATGTAGGGCCCGTCGCAGTGGTTGTCCACGGTCAAGACCTCGGCCTTTTGGCCGGCGCGGTGCAGGGCTTTGGTCTGGTTCAGGATCAGGTCGACCACGCCCCTGGTCTCTCGGGGGCTCAAGGCCTCGGCGATGAGGTTCGAGCCCCGGCCGGCGTAAACCAGGTGGTAAAAGCAGACCCGCGGGATGCTCATCTGCCGCATCAGGTCAAAGATCTTGGGCACCTCCTGGACGTTTCGGCGGCTGATGGTGAAGCGCAGGCCGACCTTGAGGCCGGCTTCCTGGCAGTTCTTGACCCCGGCCAGGGCCGCCTCAAAGGCGCCGGAGACCTGGCGGAAGCGGTCGTTGACCTCCTTGAGGCCGTCGAGGCTGATGCCCACGTAGGACAAGCCCAGGTCTTTCAGCTCCTCGGCCTTGCTGGGGGTGATCAAGGTGCCGTTGGTGGAGATGACGGCCCGCAGGCCCAGGCTCACGGCGCGTTCGAGCAGCCTGGTCAGATCCGGGCGCAGCAAGGGCTCGCCTCCGGAGAAGAGGACCACCGGGGCCTCGAAGCGGGCCAGGTCTTCCAGGAGGGCCAGGCCCTCGGTGGTGCTCAGCTCGTCGCTCTGGCTTTTAGATTTGGCCTGGGCGTAGCAGTGGACGCAGCTCAAGTTGCAGCGCTGGGTCACGTTCCAGACCACGACCGGCTTCTTGTCCGCCGAGAACTGGAGCAGATGGGCGGGCAGCCTTTTGGACTCGCGGCCGTAGCGCAGCGCGTCCGAGGGCTCCACCGTGGCGCAGTACAGCTTGGAGACGCCGATCATTAAATCCTCGCGGACTAAAAGGTAACAGCCGCTCAAGGGGGCGTCAAGGCCGGCCGGGCGCCCCTTCAGGGGCCGACGGCCCCACAAGGAAGCCTCACCAAGAGCAGAAAGACACAACTCCCGGCACAAACTGGCCGACCCGGACCCGCCTCCGGGTCGGCTCAGGGAAGCGGTCTAGGGGCCGGGCTCACTCAGAGGCATCTCCCTTGATGACGAGCGGCAGGTACGAGTAGAACGTGGTTTGTTGGCTGGTCTGTTCGCCGCTGGGGCCGAAGCCGCTGCAGCTTTGCTGCAAGGCGCCGCTCAAGAGGTTTTCCTGGGAGACCACGACCGCCACCTCGCCGGTGGCCGAGATTTGGGCCGAGCCCTGGAAAACATCGTCGCCCAGAAGGTCCGAGGTTTTCAGGTTGGCCGCGCCAAAAGGTTCAAGCGTCACCTCGCCCCCGGCCTTGAGCACCCCGGTGGCGTCGTAGAAGCTGTATTGGCAGGTGGCCTGTTCGCCGCCCACCTTTTGAACCGTCACCCAGCTAGACCACGAAGAAGGGTCGTTCACCGCGCCAGGGGCGACGATGGTTGACTCGCCCTGGACGGCGCCGTTGTAAGAGCACAGATCGCCGGCCAAGGACTGGTTCATCACCACTGCGGCGATGGGCTCGGCCGCGCTGACCACGGCGCTGCCCCAGCACTGGGGAAACACGTCCGGGGGCGGTTGGAATCTGTTTTGCAAGCGTCCGTAAAAGCTGGCCGATTCGGTGTACACCTGGTTTCCGCTGGGGTCAAAATAGGTGATGGACACATCGCCGGTGTTGGCGCCGATGTTTTTGACGAAGATCTGAGAGGTGGGGCCGCAGGAGCCGTCAAACACCAGCGGTAGATAGACGTTGGGTCCGGCGTCCCAGGGGGGCACCCCGCTGTAGGCGCAGGTGGCGCTCGGGGTGCTGGTCCAGCACACCGCCGCCGCTTCGCTCGAAGCGGCGAAGTAGCCCACGCCCGAGAAGTCCGGGGGCAGGCCGTGCTGCTCGGCCGTGGCGTCCAGGTTGGCCGACCAGGCGCCCAGCGGCGGCAGGCTGGCCAGCATGGGCGTGCCGGCCGGAGTGGAATCCGGTTGATAAAAGTAAAGCCCGCCCGTGCTTGCGGAAGAGGAGACGTTCTGCACGGCCAAAGAGCTGGTCTCAGATCCGGGTGGATAGTAGACCACTGTGGGCAGGTAATTGGAGGTGTCTCCGGCCAAGAATCCATTGTAGGCCGAATATCCGTCCAGGGTCAGGGCCGGGTCGATCTGGTTGACCACGGCCACGATGGGCTGGTCAGCCGTGGCCACGGCGGAGTAGCTCCCCGGGGGCAGCCCGGTGCCCAGGGAGACGTCGAACACGTTGGTCCCTCGGGGCGGGACGGACAGCGGCCTCGCTGTGTGGGCCAGGAGGCCCTGGCTGTCGTAGAAAGAAAGCTCCACGGTGGTCGTCGCCTCCACAAAGCGGGCGTTGATGACGACCTGGGAGTAGGGCCTGGCCTGGACGCTCAGCGGCTGGGCCGCCCAAAAGGCCGCGGCGAAGATAAGCATTAGCTTTTTCATGTGATCCCCCTTGCCCTGTTGTCTTTGCCGGGCGCCCGACCCCCTTCTGGGCCCCCTTTAAGTAAGAAGTCGCCAAGATAGACGGATTTCCAACCTAAATATACTATTATACCAAAACAGCCAGCCCAGTCAACATTGAGGCTGGTTTTTGCAGGGGGCCTGGAGTGAGCAGGGGAGAATGAAGTGAAAAAAAGAGGGGCGGCCTCTGAAAAAAGACGTTGACCTCAGCCTCGGGGAGATAATACAATTAAAATGATAGTTTTAATTGACAGATAAACGCGCCTCGGGCTTCAGGAATCATTCTGGGTCGAAGTCCTGACTGAGGCCAGGCCGCCGTCCTCGCTGGGCCATCGCCGAAAAGGGAAAAAGCGCGAGGCGGCTTTCGTCTAACCACGCCGGGAAACAAAGCTGGAGGCAAAAATGAGCCATAAAAGAAGTCTCTTAATATTTATGCTCATCGCGCCATTGACTATTATAGCATCCATGATGTTCCTGAGCGCGACTACAATGGCCGCCGTGATCAGCCTGCCCAAGACGGGGCAGACGACCTGTTATGACGCGGACGGGAACGTGATCGATTGCGCCGGCACGGGCCAGGACGGGGACGTGCAGGCCGGCGTCGATTGGCCGGATCCGAGGTTCACGGACCACGGCGACGGCACCATGAGCGACAACCTCACCGGGCTGATGTGGACCCAGGACGGGGAGCTGGCCGGGTTCAAGACCTGGCCGGAAGCCCTCGACTTCGTTGCCGGAATGAACGCCGGAACGCATCCCAACTTTGGCTACACCGACTGGCGTCTGCCGAACATACGCGAACTGATGAGCCTTTCCAACAAGGGTGTGTCCCAGCTTGCCGGCTGGCTGGTCGAGCAGGGTTTCATCAACGTCTACCCGTCCAACGGCCGGAATTTCTACTGGTCGTCCACGACCATGGTCGGCCCGGCGAATCAAGACTACGTCTACGCCGCCAGAGCCTACATCCACAACGTCCTCAACGACCACGTCTGGTGTTTTGAAAAGACACAGAGCGCTTATGTCTGGCCGGTCCGGGCCGGGCAGCGGGATCTTCCTTCGCCACACCCGGCCAACGTGACCAAGACCGGGCAGACGACGTGTTATGACGCCAGCGGCAACGAGATCGACTGCGCGGGCACGGGCCAGGACGGCGAACTCCAATGGGGCGTGGCTTGGCCAGACCCCAGGTTCACCGACAACGGGGACGGCACGGTCACGGACAAGCTGACCGGCCTGACCTGGGCCCAGGATCCCTCGGCCGCCGGGGAGATGACCTGGCAGCAAGCCTTGGACTACGCCGCCTCGTTGACCAATGCCTCAGACAACGACGAAGCCGAGTGGCGGCTGCCCAATTTCAACGAGCTGGCGAGCCTGCTGTGCCTCACCGGCGCCAGCACCCACTTGCTGCCGTTGAGCATAGCTTTAAGTTCCATACCAGGCCTTTGCTGGACGGCCACCACTTTCCCCTTCGCCAGAAACTTGACCCTGGGGATCTTGTTCCGGCCGGTTATCGTCGCTTTCGTCTTTGACATAATAAAACTCGACGCGGCCGTGGTGTGGATGGTGAACAAGAAGCCCGAACAACGCAAACCGAAAATCGGAGTCAGCCCGGCGGAGCACTACTTCAATTCATTCCAGGTGGGGGAGACGTCTCCGCCCCAGGAATTCATCATCACCAACACGGGCGACGAAAACCTGATGGTGACGGGCATTAGCGTGCTGGGCGATGAATTCACTTACGTGGAGGTCCCCAGCACTTGGCAGTGTCAGCTTCCGACCACTCTCAGTCCGGGCGATTCCTGCCGATTTCTGGTGTCTTTCACGCCCAGCGAAGCAGGCCTGCGCGGCGGAAGCGTCCAAATTACGTCCAATGATCCGGACACTCCGGTGGTCCAATTGCTGCTCGCTGGCCGAGGGTATCGGCCGGAGGATTTTTAGGGCCGAGTTTAAGGGGCGGCGGCGCTTCGAGAGGCAGCTCGCAAGTCGCCTTTTAAGCCCGCCTCGGCTGGCTCTCGAGGGCGTGACCTTGACAGCACGCTTCAGCTTAACCCTCATCTCGTAGGGGCGGGGTTTAGCCCCGCCCCGTGGGTGGCCCGGACAACAACTTTGTTGTTGTCCGGGCGCCGAAGGCGCGAGCGGTTTTCTGTTCGGGTGAAGG
>CAYXRH010000265.1:0-6045 GCA_964466355.1 uncultured Thermodesulfobacteriota bacterium | reverse complement strand
GGCCCGATCTGCGCGAGGAGCTGGTCCCCGGCTTCGGTCGGGGAGACGACGCCGCTGGTGATGCCCACGAGGATGATCACCGGCGTGAGCATGGCCGGCAGGGCCGAGAGAAAGGACCGGCAGATCCTAATGAAGGTCGGCCGGGAGGCCATGGGGCAGTGCTCTCGCTCGGTCTTGGCGATTACGTAGACGTAGATCATGAGCACGAGGCCGATGACCACCCCCGGGACGAGACCGGCCAGGAGCTGCTTGCCCACCGACACCTCGGCGATGACGGCGTAGATGATCATCATGATGCTCGGGGGGATGATCGGCCCCACCACCGCCGAGGCCAGCGACACCGCCGCCGAGAAAGACCTTCGGTAGCCGGCGTTTTTCATGGCCTCGTATTCGACCTTGCCCAGTCCGGCGGCGTCGGCGGCCATGGCCCCTGAGATTCCGGCGAATATCATGCTCGCCAGGATGTTGACGTGGGCCAGCCCGCCGGAGATCCATCCCACCGCGTCCTGGGCGAAGGCGAAGATCTTGTCGGTGATCTTGCCCTGGTTCATTATCTCGGCGGCGAGGATGTAAAATGGCACGGCCAGCAGCTCGAAGCTGTAGAAGCCGGCCCCGACCTGCTGCGGCAGGACCACCAGGGGGATGTGACCCATCCACAGCAGACCGGCCAGGCCGGAGACGCCCATGGCCATGGTCACCGGAATGCGCAGGACGATCATGATGAGGAAAACGATGATCATGAACAATGACGCCGTCATGAAACGTCCGCCCCTTTTCTGGCCGAAAGCCTCGGCGGCCTATTTGAGCTGCCGCCAGTCCCCCGAACGCCCGCGCCAATCCACGGTGAAGCCCAGGGTGCGCTCCACGGCGCCCTTGAGGGCCCTCACCAGCCCTCCCCATTCCCGGGCCGGGATGCCGTCGACGGCTGGTTGGGGGCCCATGATCATCCCGTCCACCGCCCCGGCGGCGCTGCACAGCTCGATGCTGCGCACCTCCATCTCCGGCTCGTGCATGATCGTCGGATTCTCCAACAGCGCCGCCAAGGCGGCCACGACCCCGGTGGCTCCCCAGTTGGAGACGTTGGCCGCGACTAGAACGTCCGCCGCCGTGTCGGCGCCAATGCCGCCGCCGCAGGGACAGCCGCAGTCCGCGGCTTTGGGCGAGAACTTGGGCAGCTCATCCTTGATCAGCCCCATGCCGAGCTCGTTTCCGCCGTCCCCGAAGCCGATGAAGGGCAGGCCCTTTTCTTGGCCCCGCCGAAAAAGGTGGTCCAGATCGCCCACCAGGTCATTCAGCACCCGGCCGCCGAGCCCGTGGTAAACCCCTTTCTTGTTCATGCCCGGCCGTTCGACGGCCAGGAGGAGGCGGGGTTTGGTCGCCTCCAAAAGCTCGTCGCCGATCCGGCGGCAGAGGTCCCAGTCCTTGGGAATCGTTTTGATGTAGACCGGGCGGATGAACTCCACCGGCTCGATGAGGCCGGATTGGGGCAGGGGCAGGGGGGCCAGGCCGCCGCCCCGGCAGGCCGCTTCGACCACCGGCCGCCAGTCGTCGTCGGGGACGATGACCGTGGCCACGCCCAAGGCCAAAAACACGGCCCGGGCCAGCATGGCCGCGCCCACCGGCCCGTCGGTCTCCGGGACCCCGGCCCCCTCCGGGAAGCCGGTGGCGATGAGGGCCGGCCCGCCCGGACCCTCGAGCGCATCGACGATCAGTTCGGCGGCTGACATGCACATGAAGCCGCTTTGATGTCTGCGCGTCGCTTCGTAAAGATCCTTGATCAACCCCACGCCGGTCAGATCCGCGGTCATGAATTGATCGATGGTCCGGGAGATGACTTCGTAGCGCCGGCTGTTTTGATCAAGCATGTCTCACTCCTTGCCAAGGCCTCGCGGCCTGGGCCGGCTTCATCGTCTCGATTCAACCGCTGAGGCTGAAGATCGCCGCCGGGCCTAACACCCGCGGCCGGCGATCTCCCAGACGACCTCCAGGCGGTCGTCGCGCAGACCGCAAACCTGGTCGTAGAGGTTGAAGGTGGTGCAGCCGTGGGAAGGCACGATCTCCAGCTTGTCGCCGACGGCGATCCGCCTGGCCGCATCGCTCAGCTCGAGGACGCCGTGCTCCTCGTTGAGGGCCTTCAATCTGAGGCCGCGGGAGTCCTTGGGCACCGGCAGCCCTTCGTCGGTGGTCAGTTTCTTGGCCCCGGCGTCGGTGGTGACCACCTCGGCGCTGGGCCGGCTGATGACCGTCGTCAGGACGCTCAGCGCGATCTCGAACTCCGGAAAGAAGCCGTGGTACTCGTCATCCATGGTGATGTACGAACCGGCCTCCACCTCGGTGACGCCCGGAAAGGCGCCGGCGGTGCGATAGGTCGAGGTCGCTCCGGCGCTGACGATGGGCACCTCGAGGCCGTCTCGTTCGATGAGCGCCTTGGTCTCCACCAAGGCGCTCAGGGCCTCCCGGCAGGCCGCCTCGCGCCGCTCGGGCTCCCAGCCGTGCATGGAGCCCTCGTAGCCGATGAGCCCAGCGAACTCCAATCCCTTGGACTGATGGACTTTTTGGGCCAGAAGAAGCGACGGTCGGCCCGGGGGGACGCCGGAGCGGTCGAGGCGGCACCTGACGTCGACCAAGGTCCTGATCCTAGTCCGGCCATTTTCGGCCGCCTTGGAAAATCTTTCCACGACCTCATGATTGTCGACGATGATGATGATGTCCGAATGCCGGGACAGCCCCACCACCCGGTCGATCTGCTCCGGGGCGACGATCTCTCGGGTGACCAAAACGTCCCTGATGCCGGCCGAGATCATCACCTCGGCCTCGTCCAGGGTGCCGCAGCAGATGCCCACGGCGCCGTGTTCGAGCTGCTTGTGGGCCAAGGCGGGCGTCTTGTGGGTCTTGGTGTGAGGCCTCAGATTGGCCGCGACGGTTTCAAAGAAGGCGGCCATCTTCCTCAAGTTTCGCTCCATGACGTCCAGATCGATCATCAGGACGGGGGTTTCGAGCTCGCTTTTGTGCAGGCCAATCCCGTGGCCTCGCTTGGCTGACCTCACCGCTGTCCTCCTTTAAAAGCGCCGCCGGCGACCGATAATCCCCATCCGGCTCACTGGCGGCGGTCTTAGTTATGAGGCCTCGGCCGGCCGAGGCCCTTGGCCGATGAAAACTCAGTCCTGGGGCGTCAAAGCCATGATCTCCGCCACCAGGCCCGGCGGAAAGAGGCCGTCCTTCTCCATTTTGGGCAGAATCTCCTCGTGCATCTTTTTGATGAAAGGCAGCCGGCTGATCTCGATGATGACCGCCTGATGCTGGTCCAAGATGTTGCGCCTGGTCGGCTCGACCAGGTCCAGGGTCAGCTTATTATAATAAACCCCGGCCTCGTCGGCGCTCTTAGTCAGGATGTCCTGGAACTCCTTGGAGAGGCCTTGCCACTTCTTCTCGTTCATGGACAGGCAGCTCACCTGCCAGAACTGCTTCAACACGGTCACGTACTTGGCCACCTCAGTGAACTTGGTCGCCCAGAGCAGGTCCCAGGGACCGGTGACGGCGTCGATGGCGCCTTGTCTCAAGGACAAATAGACGTCTCCCCAGGCCATGCCCACCGTGGCGGCGCCGTATCCCCGCCAGGCGGCGTGGATGGTCTTCTCCTGCCACAGCCTCATCTTCAGGCCCTTTATGTCCTCCATCTTCATGATCGGCCTGTTGGCCAGAAGCCATCTGAAAGGACCCCGTCTCCACAAAACATTCATGTTAATGAAACGCTGCTTGCCGTTTTCGATGACTTCCTGATGCGCCTTTTTGAAGCTGTCGCTTTCAACCCACTTGACGATGTGCTCGGGGTTTTTCCAGACAAAGGGGACCTCGGTGATTCTCAAGGCCTTGGAGTAAGGCGCGAAGAACACCAAAGACTCCATCATCATGTCCTGCGTGCCCATGGACACGGCCTCCACCTCGGCCCGGTTGTTGCCGAGCTGAGCGGCGTGGAAGACGTTGACCTTGATCCGGCCGCCCGAGTTTTTGTCCACGATCTCGGCGAATTTGTCCAGGGCGAGGGCCTGGCCGCTGCCCTCCTGCCAGACGTGGCCCAGGGCCAGCTCGACCTCGGCCTTGACCGACGCCGGACCGGTCAGGGACAAGACCAGGGCCAATCCGATCAACAAGATGATGACACTCTTTCTCGTCATTGCCCATCTCCTTTCTGGTGGCTCAACGGCTCATTGGCCATGCTTTGACGCCTTTGGCTGGCGGCGCTCCGCCTCAACCGCGCCCGCGTCTTTTTATGAAAAACACCCGCCGTCCTGTCTAAAGGCCGTCGATCGGCGGCGTGGGCTTGGATCTGACGGCCTTGAGGAGATCATCCACCACGCAGGGCAAAAGCAGCACAATAGTGAGGGCGATGGGGCCGTAGTAGACGTAATATGGGATGCCCATGCCGCCGACGATATAGTCTCGCTGGAGCCAGAGGAGCTTGAGGCTGATGGCCAGGAAGATCAACAGAAAGGCCAAGGTGATCAGTTCGGCGAGGAGGTCGTTGGCCCGTCTGAGCCTCGGCCACCTGGCCATCCGGTCGTAGACGAAGGTCATGTAGATGTCGCTCTTGCTGGAATAAATGGCCGCATATCCGAAGCAGATGGCGTAGATGTGCGCCACCAAGGCGGCCTCGTTGGACCAGTAGAGGGGGTTGTTCAAGGCGTAGCGGCAAAAGACCTCGACCCCGACGATGACGATGACCAGGGAGAGCATGAAAATGCTGATGTAGGTCGTCAGGGTCAGGATTGTGGAGACGAGTCGATCTGATTGAGACGATTCGATCACCGGCGCGGCCCTCCATCCAACGGGTGGGAACTGCGGCTGACCTACCCTTCGAGCCTCGCTCCTTTGGCCTCAAACGGGCCCCTTGATTACTCTTTATTTACGTATATTAAAAATATACTTGACTGTCAAGTCAAAATTTGATTATTTTAAGAACGCAGGATTAAATATATTTTTTATTCATATTAATGGATATATATAACTCACAGAGGATTATTAATGAGGTGGCGCCAAAGTCATCATGCGGTTTAAACCGAGATTCGGAGGCGATTATTAGTTGTATATTTGCAATATATATTCAATGACGGCCAATCCGATCTTGTGCCCTCATCACCGGCGGGCTATGAATATTAAGTCTGGGGTGCGGGGCCGCGGCGCTGGTCTGACTCGTCGCCGAGATTTATTCACGCGGAGCGAAGAATGAAAAATAGAAGAGCCGAGGGGTCCAAGGCGCGATTGCTCAAGCCCCTGAGCATGCACCCCCAGTTCAAAGCCGGCGCCAGCCAGGGCAAGCGGACCATGGTCGACCAGGCCTACGAGCTGATGAGAGAGAAGATCATCACCCTCAAGTTCGCGCCGGGGATGAAACTGGAAGAAAAGGACCTCCTTGATGAGCTGGGCCTCGGCCGCACGCCCATCCGGGAGGCCTTGAGGATGCTCATCTCCGAGGGGCTGGTCGTCAACTACGGCTCCAGCGCCAGCTACGTCAAGGACTTGACCCTCAAATCGGCCAAGGACCTTCTGACGCTGCTGTATCACCAGGGGGAGGTCATCTTCAACCTGGCCGACGCCGAGGCTGATTTCAAAGACCTGACGGCGGAGCTGTGGGTCATCCACCGTCACATGGACGAGGCCATCGCCCGGGGCGAGCTGGCCCTTTACGCCCGCATCAACGCCGATTTTCACCGCCGCATGACCACCATCGCCAACAACGAGTATCTCCAGAGCTTCATCGACCGACTCTACTGCGAGGAGACCCGCCTCTCTTTCGTGCTCTCCTTGGTCAGGGTCAGCCAGGCCTCCTTCGCCGATTACTACGGCCAACTCCAAAAACAGCACGCCGAGCTGATCGAGCTCTTGGAAAAGAGGAAATTTGAAAGAATGAAGACAGTCTACCGCGAACACCTCACCCTGGGGCACCGGCGGCTGTTCTTGTTTTTCTCGGAGAAGGTGGCGGCCGACTGGCCGGGTTAGCCCGGATATTTCACGAGAGCCTTAAATGAGACCTGATTGGCTGTTTTG
>CAYXRH010000264.1:0-6060 GCA_964466355.1 uncultured Thermodesulfobacteriota bacterium | reverse complement strand
GCCAAGGGCTCCACGTCCTCCAGGCGCTCCCTCAGCGGAGGCAGGTGCATGGGAATGACGTTGATCCGATAAAATAAATCCTCCCGGAAGCTGCCTTTGTCGACTTCCGCCTCCAGGTTCCGGTTGGTGGTGGTGATGACCCGGACGTCCACCGGCACCGGACTCCGGCCGCCGACGCGATCGATCTCGTTCTCCTGCAAGACGCGCAGAAGCTTGGCCTGCAAGCCTTGATCCATCTCGGAGATCTCGTCCAATAAAATCGTCCCGCCTTCGGCCAGTTCGAACTTGCCCGGCTTGCGGGCCACGGCGCCGGTGAAGGCGCCCTTTTCGTGCCCGAAAAGCTCGCTCTCCAAAAGATTTTCGGGCAAGGCGGCGCAGTTCACGGCCACGAACGGACCGTCAACGCGGTCAGAGTGGGCGTGGATGTAGCGGGCGAAAAGCTCCTTGCCCGTGCCAGACTCGCCGCTGATGAGAACACTCGCCTTGGACGGGGCGATGGCCCGGGCCATCTCCAGGAGCCGTTTGATCTCAGCCGAGACGGTCACTATTTCGCGCACGCCCCTGGAAGCGGCGCGGCGGTTGGTCTGTCTCTGGGCCGCGGAGCGGTTGAGCTGGGCCAGCTTGGCCAAAATCTGCTGAATCATCTCGTCAGAGACGGGCTTGATCAAATAATCCATGGCGCCGAGCTGAATGGCCTGGACCGCCTCTCTGACATCGCCTCTCTTGCTCAAAAGAACCGTCGGGGCGGGAACCAAGCGGCGCTTTATTTCGGACAGCAAGGACAGGCCGTCATTTTTAGGCAGGCTCGTCTCGCTCATGATCAGCTTGTAGGTCTTGTGTTCGAGCAGTTCGATGGCTGAAACCCCGTCCGGCGCGGTGTCAACGCTTTGACCCTGTCGCGTCAACTGCTCGAACATGGCCCTCCGCTCGGCCGGTTCGGGATCCACCAGCAAGACGGGCAGATTGTAGCCAGGTTGAGTCACGGTTTCTCCACCTCCTCACGAGCGGCCAACTGGGCGGAGACGTCGGCCACGACGAGCCGGTCACTGGCCAGCTTTTTCCAAAACGGGTCATCCACTTGGGCCACTTTGTCCCAAATCTGCCGGGCCTGATCCAGATGACCGGCCCTGAAATAGGCCTCGCCGAGTCGATAATAAAGACCGACCGCCTCTCCCGGGACGGGCAGCCCGGCCACGGCCGCCTCCAAGGTCTTGATCACCTCGCCGTATTTTTTAAGCTCCATCAAGTCTTGGCTGAGTTGAACCAACAGAGGTCTTCTAGTCTCCATCTCCGCCGGCGCCTGGGCCAGGTTGGCCTTCAATAAAGCGACCGCCTCGCTCAAACGACCGTCTCCGGCCAGAGCTTTGGCCCAGTCAGAGACCACGGACCAGTACTCAGGGCTGTCCGGCTGCCGGCGAGCCACCTTCTCCAGCTCCTTGGCCGCCTCGGCGAAGCGCTTCAGTTTTAAGAGGCTCTTCCCCTTCAGATAGAGGGCTTCATTGGCCTGACCGTGGGCCGGATAGAGGTCCAAGAATCGCGCCAGGGCCTCTGTGGCCTGCTGATACAGATCTTCATGATAGTAGGCCAGACCCAAGCCGAGCATGATATCTGGTTCGCGCCGGCCCTGTTTGAAGGACTCCTCGTAAAGGCTGGCGGCTTTGGCGTAAAGATGAAGATCAAGATAGGCCTGGCCCAACAGAGGGGCGTATTGGGCTCGCAGCTGGGCCGGGATCCTGTCCTTGTACGTCTCGTAGAATTCGATCAAGGGCAGCGCTTTCCTGTCTTCAGCCAGCGATTTTATACGCTTGTCAAAGGCCTGGCGCAGGGCGAAGAGGGCGTCGCGGTGGAACTCGCTGCGGGGATAGCGCTCCAAGAGATCGAGGAGGATGTCAAAGGCCTGTCCGTATTCCTTCTGGTAGTAGTGCCAGGCCCCCAGTTTGAGCATGGCCAGTTGGGCCACCGGCCGATCGGCGTATTTCTTGGCCACCGCTTTGTAGGTCGCCACCGCGTCCTTGGCGACCTCAATGTCAAAAACCCTGGCCAGTTTCTCCGCCTGCTCACCGGCTTGAGACTCGGTCTCGGCCAGACGCAGCTTGGCGATGAGGGCCCCGTCGGAGTCAGGAAAACGGTGACCGACCTCGCTGTAGATCGTCACCGCCTTCTTGTAGTTCTTCTGAAGCTTATAGGTGTCGCCGATCCGGGCCAGAATCAGATCCGGCCCCGGAACGTCGGGGTTAATGTTGAGGACCCAGTAGAGATATTTCCTGGCCTCATCGAGCCGGTCCAGACGGAAGGATGCTTCGCCGATGTAATAAAGGATCATCGGCTCTTGAAGGTGGAAATCGGGCCAGCGCTCTTGCAAGGCGATCAGGCGCTCGTGAGCCTCGACGTAACGTCCGACCTCAAAGAGGGCTCGGCCCAGATACCACAACGCCTCCTTGAGAAGAGGACTCTTTGGGTGCTCAAAGACCACCTCTCGCAGCAGCCGGATGGCGGGCTGCAATCGCCCTTCATCTAAAAGGCGTCGGGCCTGGAAGACCTTGGCCGTGATCGCCTCGGGCGATTTAGGATGACCCTCGACCACTAGATTGAAATAGCCCTTGGCTTTATCAAAATTGCCGACCCGATAATTGACCAGGCCCATCCTGAGCAGGGCGCGCGGGGCGTCCGGGGAATTGGGGAAAGCGCCCAAAGCCTTCTGATATGCCACCTCGACCTGATCAAAAGGCGGAAAGCCGCTGGCCACGTGGAGTTCGTAGATGGCGTCAGCTCGCCGATAGAGCGCCGTCTCCACGGCCGGACTTTCAGGGGCCAGAGCTTCGACCCGCTCGAAATCCACCACCGCCAACTGAAAGTCACCGGCTTCAAAAAACGTGAGCCCCTCCTTGAGGAGTTGCTCGGCCTTTGTCTGCACGGCCGCGGGTTCACCTCTGGCCCCTGAGGCTATGGCCTTGGCCTCAGCGGCCACTTGGGGCAGCTCGCGGGTCTGGGACGGAGGCTCGATGGGCCGGGCGATTACAGGTCCCGGCGGTTTGGCTTCCTCAATGCTTCGGGTCAGGCCAAGGGTCGGCGGCGGGGCTTGAAGTTCAACCTGAATCGGCGGCGCACTCACCTCTGGGACGGGTTGGATCGCCTGTTGAGGCAGAATGACGGGCTGGCCGGTGAGGAAAAAGCCCAAGGAATCCGGAGCGGCGTTGGGCTTGATCATTTTTTTCTCAGGCCCTGGTTGGAGAGGCGGCGCTGCTCGGGCCTCTTCTTGAGGCTTGCTCTCAGCTCTGAGGTCAAGCACCAGGCGGTGGGCCTTGGCCCAGGCGAATGAATCCACCTCGCTCGGCGCGGCCAAGAAAACCTCAACCATGACCTTATCAGCCTGGTCAGTCGCTCTGACGCTATCAACGCGCCCCATCCCGGGCCGGCGCATTTCGCGGCCCCGGGCCAGGCCTGTTCGATCAAAGATAATGAGGATTTTTTTTCCGTCGGGCCGCTCGAGGCGGTAGGAGAAAGGACCGTCTAAATCCACCACCAGCCTGGTCCGGTCTGGATGGAGGCCCAGGCGCACGTCGGTGACTTGCCGCGCCGAAGCCGCTGGGGCTAGAGCCAAAACAAGCCCCAAAATCGTCAGCCAGATGTTCAATCCAAAACGAGGCATCAATCCTGAACGCCTTTGAGCGGGCAATTTTTTTCCTCGTTTGAGCAAGGACTATGCCAGCACAACGGCAGGTTTAATTGCCTGAATTAATTTTAATTTTGGACTGATGCCCTTCGATTCCCCAGGCGGGAAGGCTTGATCGTCAAAAGGATGACGGCATCAGGCGCTCAGAGGAGGCCCTTTTTCTTCATCTTCTCGACCAGGGTGGTCCGGTTTAGCCTTAAGAGCCTGGCCGCGCCCGCTTTTTTACCCCCAGACCTGGCCAGGGCCTGTTGAATCAGGTTCTCTTCCACCATGGTCAAGTAGAACTTGAGATCCACCCCCTCCTCGGGCAGCACCTGATCACCGGCCTCGAGGTGAGGCCGGGGCTCCTGGAAGCGCTCGGGCAGATCGGCCAGCCTGATCTCTGGTCCGTCGCTCAAGATGACCATTCGTTCAATGAGATTCTCCAGCTCGCGAATGTTGCCTGGCCAGTGGTAGGTTTGAAGCGCGGCCATGGCTTGGTCGCTGATGGCCTTGACCTTGATTTTCTTGGCCAGCCGAAAGCGGTTGAGAAAGTGCTCGACCAAGTGGGAGATGTCGGTTGAGCGCTCCCTGAGCGGCGGGACGTGGATGGGGATGACGTTGAGACGGTAAAAAAGGTCTTCGCGGAACCGGCCTTGGCTCACGGCTTGCTCCAGATCCTGGTTGGTGGCGGCGATGATCCTGATGTCCGCGGTGATGGTCCGGGTGCCGCCGATGCGTTCGAACTGATGATCTTGAAGAACCCGCAAAAGCTTGACCTGGAGCTTGGGGCTCATTTCGCCGATCTCGTCCAAAAAAACGCTGCCCCCTTCAGCCAGCTCAAAACGGCCGAGGCGGGTCTGGATGGCGTTGGTGAAAGCGCCCTTCTCGTGGCCAAAAAGCTCGGACTCTAAAAGCTCTTCCGGGATGGCCCCGCAGTTGACCGGCACCAGGGGTTTGGACCGCCGGGCGGATTGAACATGAATCGCCCGGGCGACCAGCTCCTTGCCCGTGCCCGACTCGCCGCTGATCAGAACCGTGGAATCGGTGTCGGCGACCTTGTCAATGACCTGGAATACTTTCTCAATCCCCTGGCTTTGGCCGACGAAGCGCCCAAAAAGATAGTCTCGCCCAGGCAACCTAGCAATATCATTACTATTATATGCAATCAGCGCCAGGATGTCCAAAACAGCCTCGGGCTGAATCGGTTTGATCAGACAATCGTCGGCCCCGGCTTTCATCACCTCCACGGCCTGCGGGACGTCAGCGGCCTCGGTCAAGGCCACGGTGATCGTTCCAGGCCACCGGGCGCTGATCCGCCCGATCAGCTCAGTCGCGGACATGTCCGAGAGGATCAAATCAGTCAGCACCAGGTCAAAGGCTCGGCTGGAGGCCTGATTGAGGGCCTCGCGCCCGGTGTGAACCGCCTCGACGACGTATCCGGCCTCGGCCAAAGGATCAATGATGTTCTCGAGGTCGGCTCCAGAGCCATCTATGAGCAGGATGGCGCCGCGGACGTCCATTTGGCCGTCAGCTCCTCTCGGCCAATCTGACCACCGCCTTGGCGGCCTCCCCCTTGACCCCCTCGTCAGAGTCGGCCAAGGCCAGGGCCACAAGCTCCAAGGCTTCAGCGGCCCCCAGGGCGCCCAGGGAGGAGATGGCTGCTCTTCTGATGACCGCGGGCTGGTTGGGAGCGGCAAAAGGCATGATCAACTCGGCCGCCTCGGGCCGACGGGTGTTGGCCACGGCCACCACGGCCACTCGCTTCACCTCGGGCCTTTGGTCCTTCAGTCTGGCGGCCAGAGCCTCAAAGGCCTCTTCGGCCTTGATGTGATTCAAAGCGATGACCGCCTCTTGGCGGACGGTCCATTTTGGATCCTCGGTCAGCTTGATCAGGGCCGGCACGGCCTCGGCCGCTTTTATCTTGCCCAGGGCCGTGATCGCGGCCTCCTTTACCTTGGAATCAGGATCGTTGAGGACATCGACCAGCAAGCCCGCCGCGGACTCGGCCTGAACGTTGCCCAGACCGGCGATGGCGGCCACTTTGATGTTGGCATTGGGCGAATCAACGGCCTGAATGAGCGAGCTGGCCACCAGGTCCTTGTCCAGCCGGGCGAGGGCCAAAGCGGCCGCTTTTTTGACCGGCACGGGTTCTTCCTTGGCTTGGTTGGCCGCGCCTTCGCCCTCGCCGCTCCCGCCGCCGAGCACGTCCAGGATACGCTTGCGGACTATGGTTTCGTTGGCGCCGAGCAGATGCATCAAGGGTTTAACCGCTTCCTTGTTCCCCAGCCGGCCCAAAGCCCAGGCCGCTTTTTCCTTGACCTGCCAAAATTTATCGTTGAGCAATCCGATCAGGGGCCTGAGCGAGGCTTCGTCATCGCTGTGACCGGCCATGAGAGCCGCCGCTA
>CAYXRH010000263.1:0-6078 GCA_964466355.1 uncultured Thermodesulfobacteriota bacterium | reverse complement strand
TTGGCGAGCGGAAGGAGAAGCGGCCCCGTCGGAGAAGAATTCGACTCGGGGCCGCGTGTAAGCGAGCCTTAGACCTGTCCGAACCCTCGACCTGAAGTGAGAACAACCAACCAAAATTACACCTTTGAAAGTAACTTGGTATTAGGCCAACGGCCGCCGGATTCAAAACCCCCTCAGCCTCCTTGGCTGTGTGGTCTGGATATTGCAGAATCAACCGACGAATGATCTTTTTCCATTGTCGCCCCTCGGCGCGATGAACGGGGCTTTGGTCAGTACTGTCGTTTCATAATTATTACATCACCTCCGGCGGGGCGGCGATCGAATGCCCGCTCCATCTGTGTTGAAAACTTTGTCATGGGAAGGATATTATTTGGCTGAGGAGAGGGAAAATGAAAAAGAAGGTATTAGTCGTTGACGACAAGGAGAATACCTTAAAAGTTGTCGGGGCGATTCTCCAGGATGAAGGCTACGAGGTCTTTACGGCCCAGAATGGGAAAAACGCCCTCCAAATTTTCGAAAACCAAAAAACCATCGACGTCGTGCTGGCTGATTTAAAAATGCCGGGCGTCGACGGCTTGGAGCTTTATCGGCGGATGAAGGCCATCGAAAGCGATATTCCCTACTTGATCATGACCGCCCACGGTTCGATCAAATCCGCGGTCGAAGCCATGAAGGAAGGCGTGACCAATTATCTCATCAAGCCACTCAACTACGATGAATTGAGCATCGTCCTAGATCGAGCCATCCGGGAAAAGAGGATCTCCTCCGAGCTGGCTGAGTTGCGGCGGGAGGTCAGGGAAAAGCACTACTTTCAGGAAATAATCGGCGTCGATCCGACGATGCTGGAAGTTTATGAAATAATACGGACCGCCTCGCCGACTGACGTGCCGATTCTGATAACGGGCGAAACCGGAACCGGCAAGGAGCTGCTGGCCAAGGCGATCCATTCCTTGAGCCGGCGCCATGACCACCCCATGGTGTGCATTAATTCGGCCGCTTTGACTGACAGCCTGTTGGAGACGGAGCTTTTCGGGCACACCAAAGGGGCCTTCACCGGCGCGACGACCAACAAAAAGGGACGCTTGGAGTTGACCAACAACGGGACCCTCTTCCTGGATGAGATAGGCCACATGAGCCTGAACCTCCAGTCGAAGCTCCTCCGTTTTCTGCAGGAGGGCACGTTTGAACCGGTGGGCGGCGTTGAGCCGCGGTCGGTCGACGTCCGGGTGATTACGGCCACCAACCACAACCTGCGAGAAGAAATCGCCGCCGGGCGATTTTTGGGCGACCTTCTCTATCGCATTGAGGTCATCACCTTAACCCTGCCGCCTTTGCGCGAACGCGGCGACGATATTTTTCTGTTGATCAACCATTTCATCAGAAACTTCAGCCAGAAATACGGCAAGGAGATAGACGGCGTCCAGCCGGAGGCGATCGACGCGTTGGCCAATTATCATTGGCCTGGCAACGTCAGAGAGCTGGAGAACTGCATCGCCCGGGCCGTCATTCTTTCCAAGGGCAGCCAAATCAGCCTCAAAGACCTTCCGGAGCGGATGAGAGACGCCCGCCCTCACCTGCCGCAGGATCAAGACGACGGGCTCAATTTTTCGATACCGGATGAAGGGATAAGCATCCGTATGATGGAAATGGTCCTTATCGATAAAACTCTGAAAAAATGTAATGGAAACAAGACATTGGCTGCCAGCTTGCTCGGAATAAGCCGCAAAGCTCTGTACGAGAAGATGGAGCGTTATGGGATCGGGGATTAATCGGTGATGCCGCTTCTGAAACACCTCATCAGGCCTGTTTGAACGATGTTGTCGGGATTTTGTTTCTTTTAGAAACATGGCTCAAAAACCATCACTTTAGGTAACGCTGGCTTAATTTAATGTAATTGTTAATAATTTAATTCAATTATCTGGAGTCACGCCGCTTTTGGCCGTTGCTGTTGTTACCATAGGTAACAACCGCTGAATCGCTCCACGGCCGGCTCCCTTGGGGCAAGGATGTACTGGCAATGAGTTAGAAGGCCAACCCTCCCCTTCTGGCACTAGTTTTGCTGGGTAAGCAAGCGGGGCTGCTCCCGCGCAATTAAGGCATGTAACAATCTGACACCCAGTGGGTCCGGCGAAACCGCCGCGGCATTACAATAATAATATTGCCGATAACCAACTAGATGCTTGATAGGGGGATAATTATAAAGAAATGAATAACAACGGCCACGTCGAGGTTCTCCGCATGCAAAATATTTCCAAAAAGTTTGGAGGATTGCAGGCTCTATATGAAGTCGATCTCACCGTACATAGCGGCGAGATAGTCGGACTGATCGGTCCCAACGGCGCCGGCAAATCCACGCTCTTCAACATAATCACCTCCATCTACAAGCCAGACAAAGGCGAGGTTTTTTTAAGACAGCGAAGAATCACCGGAAAGCCGCCGCACTCCATCTGCCGCCTCGGCATTTCGAGGACGTTTCAGTTGGTCAAAACGTTTTTAAACATGACCGCCTTGGAAAACGTGCTGATCGGCGTCATTTACGGCCACCGACTCCGGGGCAGGGAGGCTCGCCAAGAAGCGCTGGCCGCTCTGGGGCTCGTCGGGTTGAGGGATAAAAAAGATACATTCACCGCCCACATGACCCTTTCGGACCGGCGGCTTCTGGAGGTGGCCAGAGCCTTGGCCTCGAGGCCGGTGCTCACCCTCCTGGACGAACCCATGGCCGGCCTCAATCCCTCGGAGGTCATGCACATGCTCCAGGTGATCGAGAGGGTCCGAGAAGAAAGAAACGTGGCCATGTTGTGGGTTGAACATAAGGTGGACGCCATTTTCCGTTTGTGCGATCGAGTGGCCGTCCTGGACTACGGTCGGAAAATAGGCGAGGGCAAACCGGAAGAGATAGCGCGCAACAATGAAGTCATTGAGGCGTATCTTGGCAAACCGTCTTCTTAACGTTAAAAACGTTGACATTTTTTACGGTGACGCCCAGGCCGTCTGGGATGTCTCCTTCCGGGCGGACAGGCAAAAAATCACGGCCCTCATCGGCGCCAACGGCGCCGGCAAGAGCACGCTCCTAAACGCCATTTCGAGCGTCATCCAGCCCAAAAGGGGAGAGATTAATTTTAATGGTCAGCCATTGATGAGCCTCAAACCAGAGGAAGTGGTCGCCCTGGGCGTCTCCCACGTCCCCGAGGGGCGACGTTTATTCTCCCGGCTGACCGTTTCGGAAAACTTAGAGTTGGGCGCCTACCCCTCGAATGCGCGCCCCTTCTTGAAAGAGTCGCTGGAGCGGGCCTTGAACCTTTTCCCCGCACTCAAAGATCGAGTCAACCAGGCCGCGGGGACGCTGAGCGGAGGGGAACAGCAGATGCTGGCCATCGCCAGGGCGCTCATGGCCAGACCGACCCTCCTCATGCTGGATGAGCCTTCCCTCGGTTTGGCGCCCATGATCGTCAGGCATTTGTTTGAGATTATCCAAGTCCTCAACGGCGATGGCGTGACCATTCTTTTAGTCGAGCAAAACGTTCATCAGACCCTCGAGATAGCCGATTATGTCTACATCTTAAAAACAGGTGTCCTCAAAACAGAAGGGCGGAGTGAAAGTTTGCTCAATGACGCCGACTTTCAGCAGGCCTTTCTGGGAGTGCCGGGGTAGATATTTGACTGCATTTCCTTCATTTTCAGTTTTCTTTCAGGTTCTCATCAACGGCCTCCTCCTCGGATGCATGTACGGTGTCGCCGCCATAGGGCTCAGCCTCATCTTCGGCTCCATGCAGATCATATTCCTTGCTCAGGGCGCGGTCATGATCTTGGGCGCCTATTGCATATACTGGATGGTTTCCCTGACCTCCATCGATCCTTTGTACGGCTTTGTGGTGATAATTCCACTTTTCATGGCCTTTGGCTGGCTAATCTACATCGGACTCTTCCAGTGGGTGGCCAAGGCGGGCAAAAATCCCTCCCTGCTCCTGGCCTTTGGCCTCATGGTCCTTTTGGAACATCTCATGGGCCTGTTCTGGACATCAAACACCCGCGCGGTGAGCACGAGCTATTCGACCAAGGCCTTGCCCCTCGGGAGCATCAATGTCTCGATCAGCTATCTTATAGTCGCCGTCGTGGCTCTCCTGGCCACGGGCCTGGTGTTTGTTTTCCTGAAAAAGACCATGCTGGGCAAAGCCGTCCGCGGCGTCTCCGAAGACATGAGGACGGCGGCCCTCCTGGGAATCAGCCCCTCTCAAGTCAGCGCGGTCACCTTTGCCCTCGGCATCGGGCTGGCCGGAGTGGCGGGCGTGGCGGTGTGCCTCGTCTACCCCTTTGATCCCTATTTTGGATTTATTTTCAGCCTCAAAGCCCTGATCGCGGTCGCTTTCGGCGGACTGGGAAGCGTGGGGGGAGCCCTTTTGGGGGGGATCATCCTGGGCGTCCTGGAAAGCCTGAGTTCCTACACCATCAGCGCCGGATGGGCGGACGGCGTTGTTTACGCCGCTTTCTTGCTGACCCTGATACTGCGCCCCGAAGGATTGCTGAGTCGATCCGTGGCCAAGGCCTAGAGAGAGGATCATGTCGCTGGTTTCGAAGCGGAGAATCGGTTGGTTATTTGGGGTGATTGTACTTGCTTTATTGATTGGTTATCCTTTTTTGGTCGACGCTGAAATCTCCTATTTGGTCTATTTTCTCTACTCGACGTTCATATATATAACGCTCGCCCAGGCATGGAACCTCGCCGCGGGATATACGGGCCAGGTCTCCCTGGGCCAACACGCCTTTTTCGGCTTGGGGGCGTACGTCACCGCCATTACCTGGCGCGCCGGATGGACCGGGTACCTTGACCCCTCGGGCATGCTCATGAGCGGCTTGGGGGCGGCGCTTCTGGCGGTGGTCATCGGCCTGCCGCTATTGGCCAAGCTGCGGGGCGACTATTTTGCCCTCGGCACCCTGGGGCTGGGCGAGATTCTGCGCGTCATCGCCATCAATGGCGGGTCGGTCACCGAGGGAGCCGCCGGCATCAGCCTCTCATCGTCTGTCTACATGTCCATGAAACATTACTACTTCATCGCCCTTTTCATCGTCCTCCTCACCCTCCTCGTCCTCTGGCTCATGACGCGAACCAGTCTCGGCCTCGCCCTGGTGGCCATCAGGGAGGACGAAACAGCCGCCGCGGCCAACGGCATCGCCGTACTGAGATACAAGATCCTGGCTTTCGCCGTCGGGGCGTTCTTTACGGGGCTGTGCGGGAGCATCAACGCTTACTACGTTTTCCACATCCACACCGGAGGGGCTTTCAGTCTCAATTGGGTCATCATCCCCATCCTCATGACCATCTTGGGCGGCGCGGGCACGTTTTGGGGGCCGATAATAGGCGCTTTTGTCCTCGCCGGCGTCTTTGAGCTGGCCAACATCTGGATGCCCGAGCTCCATCCCATCGTTTCCGGAGCGTTCATCATCTTGGTCACGCTGTTTCTGCCCGACGGCATCATGGCCTTTTTCAGTCAACACAAGAATAGCATTTTACGCCGGTTGGCCATTTTTCGATGGCTTCCCCAGAGGGCCTGATGGGCGGGAGCGGGCGTTTTGAATGTCGCGAGCGTCGTTTCAAGACTCACAGCGAGGGAGTTTTGGCCAAGCCAGATTCTTGGGAGCTGGATTGATTATTAACTCTTGGCGACGGAGGACGATAATGGCGATCAGAACAATCAATCGTGTCTTAGGGCTGGGGTGTGTTTGTCTCATTTCTTTCCTTGTTCTGTCCGTCCAGCCGGCCCTGGCGGCGGAGAAGAAGGAAATCCTCATCGGGACGCACGTTCCGTTGAGTGGGATCGGGGCTCAGATCGGCGCGGAGCAGAAGTGGGCCTACGATCAGGCCATCAAGGACATCAACCAGGCGGGCGGGATCTATATCAAGAAATACGGCAAGAAGCTGCCGGTGCACGTCATTTTCGTGGACGACGAATCCGACCCCGGCAAGGCCGCCGCGGCCGTGGAGCGGCTCATTAAGCGAAACAAGGTCGACCTCATGTTGAGCGGCCAGGTGGGGGCCATGGGCGTGCTGCCCGGCATGATCACCGCCGAGAAATACAAGAC
>CAYXRH010000262.1:0-6100 GCA_964466355.1 uncultured Thermodesulfobacteriota bacterium | reverse complement strand
CCTTGACCGTGGGCAAGACTTGGAGCGGAAAGACGACCTTGGTCACCAGGCTGCCGCCGGCGACGATGGCGTTGGTTCCGTCCAGCAGGGAGGTCGAGATCCAGATCCAGGGCAGGAGCCCGGTGAACATGAAGGCGGCGTAGTTCTCCATGTTGATGCGCAGATAGACCGAGAAGACCAAGGCGTAGACAAGGAGCAAAAGGAGCGGATTCAAAAAGGACCACAAAAAGCCCAGCACCGAGCCCCGGTAGCGGGTTTTCAGCTCCCGGGCGACCAGATGGCCGACGAGGCCGCGGTGATGGATGAGGTCGTTGATGTGATTAAAAAAAAATGACATTTCTCCGACGTCCGGTCGGGCCAAGTTACCATGTCCGGACTTTGGGGAAAAGAGGATTTTGGCTCGCCTGGAGCCCGGTTTTTTCCTTGACAACCCGGCCGCGGGCCATTATGTCGAGGTGGCTTCAATGACCAAGGCGTGACATTTTGGTGTTGACTACTAGATCTGGTGGTGGTAATACAAAACAGCACCATATGTTCCTGAGCATGGGAGAGGGTGGATGAAAGTCTGCGCCAATTGTGTTTACTGGTCCCATGAGATGAAGGGATTGTGCCGGCTCACGCGGGTCGGAGTCGGCCAATTCGCCTCGTGCCGCCGCTGGCAGGAGCACAGCCCAGCCAAGGAGGAGAAGGGCTCCTCAGCCTGGAAGGGCCTGCCCAACTGATTTCAAGGCGGTCTCGACCGAGATGAAGACCGCTCTCCGCCCCAGGGGGGCTGGGGAGGCTTCATATCTTCTGAGCCAGCCCGCGCCGCCGTGCCTTCGAGACACCTTAACAACGGAAAGGTCTTGACATTCTGGGCCTTGGTGTGCATATTGCGGCTATGTTTGCGCCCGGGAAGGCGTCATCATGTCTTGTTTCATCCGAACAGGGGAGGGGCTGATGGCCTTGACCAAGGAGAAGATAATCACCAACGTGTTCGAACAGGTCGGCCTGAGCAAGAGCCAGTCGCGCCACCTGGTCGAAGCTCTTTTGGAACAGATCAAACACACCCTGGCCAAAGGAGAGGATCTTCTGGTCTCTGGTTTCGGCAAGTTCGTCGTCAAGCACAAGCGCCCGAGGCGGGGACGCAACCCCCAGACCAAAGAGGAGCTGCGGCTCAGAGCGCGGAAGGTGGTCGTGTTCAAGACCTCCGGGGTTCTCAGGCGCAGGATCAACGGCTAGGCCTGACGGCCTTTTTTATTTATCTCAGGGTTTGTTTGCCGGGCCCGCCTCCATGAGGCGGGCGTTTTTTTATTCAATAGTCAAGGGCGTGGCTTTTAGAGACAGCTCGCAAGCCGCCTTTTTAAGGCCGCCTGGCCCTCTCCTTTTATGCTGCATGATTCCAGCGTATTCAACTGGCTTGACGAAACTATTCAAGACAGATTAAAACAAATTACACATAAAAACCTAACTTTTGAAAGGAGTTCATCAATGTTGAGGTACACGATTATGGCTTTTGGGGCCGTGTTGTTGATTGTGATCATAACGCACAGCGGAGTTGTCATGGCCGGCGAGGGCTCGGCGGACGACCAGATCGAGGCCCAGAAAAAAGAATACGAAGCGCACAGGAATTATTTGAAGATTCATTTTGAAGACGATGAAATGGATTTCTCGCTACAGTGGATTATGGGGTCCATAAGCAACGGCGGATGTGAACTAGGTGAAGCGCTTTATACGGCCAGCCAGATCAAGGACAAAAGCCCGGAAAGCTGGCAGAAGGAGTGGGCGGTCATGGCGCGACGCGTCGAGGACAGGGCCGTTGAATCCCTGGCGGGCGGACACGCCGCCAGCGCCAGGGAATCCTTCCTGAGAGCGTCGAACTACTACCGCACCGCCCTGGTGTCCATGCTGCCGGACAATCCGAAATTCAAAATGCTCGGTGAAAAGAGCAGGGAGTGCTTCAAGGCGGCCGCCCGCCTCTTCGATCCTCCCATCGAATATTTTGAAGCGCCGTTTGAAGATACCGTCCTGCCCGGCTATTACATGAAAGTGGATGACAGCGGCCGGAAGCGGAAGACCTTGATTATGATCGGCGGGGGCGAAACGTTCACCGAGGAATTGTACTTTTACATCGCCCCCGCCGCCGCGGCGCGTGGCTACAATTTCATCACGGCCGATATTCCAGGACAAGGCATGCTCCCCTTGGAAGGCAAGTTTTTCCGACCAGACAGCGAAAAACCGCTCAAGGCGATTGTGGATTACGCTCTCAGCCGGAGAGAAGTCGAGCCTGAACGTTTGGCCATGTACGGCATCAGCGGCGGCGGTTACTTCGTGCCCCGGGCGGCGACGCTGGACCATCGCATCAGGGCGGTCGTGGTCAATAGCGCGGTGGTGGACGAATACCGGCTCTTTTCCCAGATGCCCAACGCAAAAGCAACACCAAAAGAATTGGAGGCCTGGGGGGCCTTCCACAGAAATACCGCCTCCGTGGTCTCCTGGCGCTGGGGGCTGGATCCGTCCGACATTCTTGGCTTGGCCGAAAAGAACAAGGGCTGGAATTTTGAACCGTCCAAAGTAACTTGCCCTGCCCTGGCCTTGATCGGCGAGGGTGAATTCGCCAACCAGGAAGTCAAGAGGCAGCAGCGGGAATTTATGGAGGCCTTGCCCAATTCCAAGAAGAAGTTCGTGGTGACGCCGGCCAACCAAGGCGCCTCCAGCCATTGCATTGGCGAAAACCGCAGCTTAATGAGCGAGGTCGTCTTCGATTGGCTGGATGAGGTCTTCGCCAGGTAACAAAACCCCCGTGGAACACCTGGGATGCCCCGGCTGATCGCACCGAAAGGAAGGGATGCTCCATCGGACCCGCATCCATGAAAGGCGATCGCTGGTTTTCATAAGTTTATGGATCTGATAAACACCCTTTACGCCCTCCAGTCTCAAACTGTCGAGGGGGTGAAACTGTTGTTGACTTTACCGGTTAATCGATAAATTTAAAATGTTTTTTAGCTCATTTGATCGCATCTAGGTCGGTCATGGCTTTCAAGCTCAAAAGTCTGTTTTCTGTGCCAAAAAATAGATGCGCCTCTTGGTGTAAATCCAAACATGTGGAGGTATACGATGATTAAGATAGAAATAGTTGATGGCTGTAAACTGCTAGTCTTGAAATCCGTAATGTTCAGTCTCTTTTTAGCGTTTGTGTTCTTGCAGGCTTCGAGTGCTCTGGCGGCTGATAGCAAAGCCCCGTGTAAACAAGAGGACCCGATGGTCAAGATAACCAGCCTGCCGATCAAGCAGGATGTGAAAGAGGTCCTGGCCAGGATCAGCGAGGATGTTTCCCGTGAGGTTGGCATTGATAAAAATTTTGTGACGTATTATTGGCAAACCTTTGATGAAATCTATTGTCCGGGCTGCGAGGTCAACAACCTCAGAAAGCCGATTTTTGTTGATTTATACGTCCCAGGCTTCATGACTGAGGATGAAATAAAAAATGTAATGATCAGCTTGGCCGCCGCCCTGGAGAGACACACCGATTACAACCGTAAGGAAGTCTTCATCCATACTCACATCGCCTCAAAAAAACAGTTATATATTATGGGGGACGTGGTGACGGACTGGAGGCAGGTCGGCGGACCGGCTGAGGCGGAAGTCACTGACCAGGGCAAGGAGAAGGGGCCGCGGCTTCCGGCGCAGACTCAGGGCCCAGCGCTAAAATAGTTCCTTTTCAAGGATCCGGCCTTCGTGTTTCAGAGTTTGTGACGCCAGTGGTGGATTTCGCCTCGAGCCTGCTAGAGGTTGATTCGTCCAAAATCGCTTTGATTGGATACAGCCGAAATGCTGGTGCTGAATTCCGTTAAGGATCAGGTGGCGGGATCATACCGACAGTCTAAAATTTTTTACAACGCCCTGAATACCAAAAAGACTTACCTGGAATTCACCGACGCCGAGGGCGGGCAGTTCCATGGCCAACTGGGCGTGCCCATTTTATCGGGCGAGCATGTCTTGAATTGGCTGGACGAAAGCATGCGGATCAATCCACGGCGACGACGAAGCCGACCCCGAAGCCGTCCTCGGCCAGGCGAGTGAGCTTGGCTTCGGCTGAGGATCTGTCGGGCAGCGAGAAGGCCCTGACCCGATGATAAGTCTTGGTTCCGTCGTTGAAGCGGCTGATCTGGGCCGTGCCAGGGCCGTAGCGGCTCTCTAGCCTCTCGGCCAGGCGGCGGGCGTTGGCCAGGTCGGTGAAGGCGCCGACCTGAATGGTGAACGGCCCCATCTTGAAGGGCGGCGCCTCTCCCCCCGGCTGAATCGGCTGGCCCAGGACGACGACCCTCACCGGGGCGACGCCTGGTCCGACGAGGCCGATTTTTTGAGCCGCGGCAAAGGAGAGATCAATGATGCGACCCCGCACGAACGGCCCCCGATCGTTGATCCTGACCTGGATCGAGGCCTGGTTTTGGAGGTTGGTCACTCTGACGTGGGTCCCCAAGGGCAGAATCCGGTGGGCCGCGGTGAGGGCGTACATGTTGTATTTTTCGCCCGAGGCCGTCCGGCGGCCGTGGAAGGGCCGGCCGTACCAGGAGGCCATGCCCTCTTCCTGATAGCCCTCGGCCTCGGTGAGGGGATAGTAGGTCCGGCCAAAGACCGAATAGGGCTTCTGGGTCCCTGGCGGTCCTGGCGGCGGAATCTTCCTCGGGCCGCAGCCAGGGACGAGAATGACCATTGCCACGATCAGGAGCGCCATTCGAGGCCGCATCTTGTCTCTTGCCCTCGCATACACAACAGATGGTGATTCTATTGATTACTAACACAATATATCGAAAACATCAAGTTTGAAGAGAGGCTCGGCGGGCCTCAAATTTTAACTGATGCAAACCGGGTGTGAAACGACGTCGCTGAGGTGGAATCGAGCGAGGGCTCAAGCACTGTCTTGGATTCATGGAATTGACTCCCCAGAGGCGGCGGGCTGGGTCGATTCTTTTTTTCTTGACCCTCGCTGAGGCCTGTGTCTATACTCCTCCAGCTACATTAAAGCTATGTTGTAGCCATGAGGACCGACTGGTTTTGGGCCGGGTCGGGCAGGAAATCGGCCTTTTAAAGGCTGGGCAAAAAGGGCTCAAGGAGGCGAGGATGCGTTTGGCGGGCAAGGCGGCGGTGGTCACCGGCAGCTCCCGGGGCATCGGTCGGGCCGTGGCCCTGGCCTTGGCCCGAGAAGGGGCCGACGTGGTGATCAATTACTCGGCTTCGGCCGACGCCGCCAAGGAGGTCGTGGCCCAGATCAAGAGCATGGGCCGGCGGGCCGTGGCCGTCAAGGCTGACGTGGCCCAGGAAGAGGAGGCCCAGGCTCTCATAAAGGCCTGCCAAGACAACTTCGGCCGGCTGGACGTCTTGGTCAACAACGCCGGCTTCACCCGGCCGGCCATGCTCCACAAGATGAGCGTTTCGGAGTGGGATCAGGTCTTGAACATCCACCTCAAGGCGGCCTGGCTGACGGCCAAGGCGGCCTACGATCAGTTCAAGGCCCAGCGATCCGGCAAGATCATCAACGTCACCTCCGTGGCCGGGCTGGTGGGCACCGTCGGTCAGATCAATTACGCCGCGGCCAAGGGTGGAGTCTTGTCGCTGACCAAATCCATGGCCCGGGAGCTGGCCCGCTTCCACGTCTGCGCCAACGTCATCTCTCTGGGCATCGTCGCCACGGAGATGACCGAGAAGATCCGCAGCGACGCCAAGCTCCAGGAGGTCTACATGAACCGCATCCTCCTGAAGAGATTCGCCGAGGTGGACGACGTCACCCCGGCCTTCGTGTTCCTGGCTTCTGACGAGGCTGATTACATCACCGGACAGGTGATCTGCGTCGACGGCGGCTACGGCATGATTTAGTCGTTCACCTTCCTTGACAAGAAAAACAAGGAGGCAGAGATGGCCGAGATTCCGAGCAAGATAAACACGTGGCAGATGGTCGAGGGGCCGGTCTTTGATAAGGAGACCAAAAAGATCGTCAGACCCGGGCGGCTGGAGAAGACCGAGGTGCCCATGCCCGAGCTGAAGGAGGGCGAGGCCCTGATCGAGGTCGCCGGGTGCGGGGTCTGCCACACTGACTTGAGCTTTTTTTACGACGGGGTGC
>CAYXRH010000261.1:0-6111 GCA_964466355.1 uncultured Thermodesulfobacteriota bacterium | reverse complement strand
AAGGGACTATGGCTGCTTCGCCAACCTCCTTCGTGAAATATCCGGGCTAGGGCAGGCCAGCATCGAGGCCGGCCTCAAGAGCCGAACACCTCCAAGGCCAACTGGCCGACGCGGCCGATGTCTCGGGCCACCGTCACCCCGGCCGCCTCAAAGGCTTTGATCTTTTCCTCGGCCCCGCCCCGGCCCCCGGAGATGATCGCTCCGGCGTGACCCATGCGCTTGCCCGGAGGCGCGGTCCGGCCGGCGACAAAGGCCAGGACGGGCTTGGGGAAGTCGTTTTTGATGTAAGCCGCCGCCGCCTCTTCGGCCGCGCCCCCGATCTCGCCGATGAGAACGACCCCTTTTGTCTCCGGGTCGTCCTTGAATCGAGGCAGGAGGTCGACGAAGGATTGGCCGACGATGGGGTCGCCGCCGATGCCGATGCAGGTGGACTGGCCCAGCCCGACGCGGGTGAGTTGATCGACCACCTCGTAGGTCAAGGTTCCGGAGCGGGAGATGACGCCGATGGCGCCGGGGTGGTGGATCGGGGCGGGCATGATTCCGATCTTGCACTTGCCCGGCGAGATGACCCCCGGGCAGTTGGGGCCGATGAGGACAGCGCCTTTGCGCTCCAGGTATGGCTTCAGCTTGACCATGTCCAGGATGGGGATGCCCTCGGTGATGCACACGATGAGGCCGATGCCCGCCTCGGCCGCCTCGATGACGGCGTCGGCGGCAAAGGGAGGCGGCACGAAGATGCAGCTCGCCTGAGCCCCGGTTTTGACCACGGCCTCGGAGACCTGATCGAAGATGGGCGCGCCGAGATGGGTCCGGCCACCCTTGCCCGGCGTGACGCCGCCGACGACCCGGGTGCCGTAGGCGAGCATTTGTTCAGCGTGGAAGCTCCCTTCGCGGCCGGTCATGCCTTGGATGACGACCTTGGTGCTTTGGTCGATCAGAATGCTCACGCCGCACCCCCCACCTGGCTGGCCACCAGACCGGCCGCCTCGGCCATGTCCTCGGCCACCAGGAACGACAAGCCGGAGCTGCTCAAGATGTCGCGGCCTTTTTCGACGTTGGTCCCGGAGAGGCGGATGATCAGCGGCACCTTGAGCTCCAGCTCCTCGGCCGCCTCGACGAGGCCCTGGGCCAGGACATCGCAGCGCAGGATGCCGCCGAAGATGTTGACCAGAATGGTCTTGACCCGCTTGTCCGAGAGGATGATGCGAAAACCCTGGGCGATCATCTCCTTGCTGGCCCCGCCGCCCACGTCTAGGAAGTTGGCCGGTGCGGCTCCGGCTTCTTTGATCAAGTCCATGGTGGCCATGGCCAGGCCGGCGCCGTTGACCATGGCTCCGACGTTGCCTTCGAGCCTGATGTAGTTGAGGTCGTGCTTGTTGGCCTCCCACTCCAGAGGGTCGCTCTCGTTGGGGTCGGCCAACCCGGCCAGGTCTTGGTGGCGGAAGAGGGCGTTGTCGTCAAAGGAGATCTTGGCGTCAGCGGCCACCCAGCGGTCGTCTTTGGTCAAAACGAGAGGGTTTATCTCAATCAGGGAGGCGTCCAGGCTCCGGAAGACCTCGACCGCGTTTCGGAGCAGCTCCTCAAAGCCCCGCAGGGCGGTCATGTCCAGCCCCAGCCCAAAGGCCAACCGACGGGCCACGAACGGGGTGTAGCCGACGATGGGGTCCAGAAGATGGGTCAGGATCTTGTGGGGATCCCTGGCCGCCACCTCCTCGATGTCCACGCCCCCGGCCGCCGAGGTGAGGATGGCCAGCCGGGCGGCGTCCCGGTCCACGAGCAGTGAAAGATAATACTCCGCTTTGACGGCCAGCATCTCCTCGACCAGGATCTTGCGCACCATCCGGCCCTGTGGTCCAGTCTGGGGGGTGACGAGGCGCTGGCCGAAGATGCCGCGATAGGCCGCTTCAGCCTCCTGGCGGTTTTTGACCAGTCTGACGCCTCCGGCCTTGCCTCGGCCGCCGGCGTATATCTGGGCCTTGATCACTCCCCGGCCGCCGACCTGGTGGACAAAGCGGCCGGCCTCTTCCGGCCCGTTGGCCAGGCGGCCCTGAGGCACCCGGATGCCGAACCGCCTCAAGACTTCTTTGGCCTGAAATTCGTGCACCTTCATCGAGGCTCTCCGTCTTTGAATAAAATCAGCGCGAACCCTTTTGATAGACCAATCAGGTCGGTTTGGCAAGAGGCGCGGCGCTCTTTTCAGGCCGTTTTGGGGATGAGTCGGCGGCTGAGTTGGACGACCTGGTTGATAAAGCGCCTCGTCTGGGCGGGCATGCCCTTGAGCCCGTGGCGCTCCAGGTTGCCCAGGCCCCAGTTGTAAGCCGCCAAGGCCTGGGTGAGGTTGTTGTCGTATCGCCGGAGCATCTTCTTCAAATAGCGGCAGCCGGCTTCGATGTTCTGGGCCGGGTCATAGGGATCATCGAGGCCCATCTCCGCGGCTGTGCGCGGCATGATCTGGGTCAGACCCATGGCCCCGGCCCGGGAGCGGGCCCAAGGGTCCAGCCCGCTCTCGGCGACGATGAGGGCCTTGAGAAGGCCGGGCGTGACGTCGTGGCGTCGGGCCGTCTGGGTGATCAGATGGTCAATCTCTTGACGGGTCGGTTCTGGTTTTGGCGGGGGCAGCTCGGTCTCTAAGCGGCCGTCAGGCAAGACCGTGAGTGGCGGCGGCGGCAGAGGGCTGGTCTCGGGTTCAGGTCCGACCTCCTGACCGGACGGGGGGAAAGGCTTGTCCTCTCTTGGCGGCCTGGGGATCGGCCGGGTCAAGGAGGTGATCACTTCGGCCAAGAGAAGGTCAAACTCGCCGCTGCGGTCGTCTTTGGACAGGGCGGGGGAGGTGATAAAACCGTGGACGCGGTTTACGATGATCACTCAGAGCCTCAAATTCAAAGGCCGGTCCCCGCCAGACGGGTTTCCGACGCAGCCTTCACTCGAACGTGGAGATGCAATTTCCATGCATTAAATTCAACCCTCGAGCCTCAAGAACCGAGGAGGATGTCATTTCGTCCGCCTCAGCCAAAAAATTCATCAAATTAAGTTTTGTTTGTAGCAAAAGAGTGTTGCTTGCGATGGCCTGAGCGGGTAAGCTGCGAGCTAGCAAAGCCAAGTCTGCGGGAGGAGTGATGGATAAGAGTTTTGGGGCCTTTGTCCGGAGTTTGAGGGGTGGTGAGACCCGCAAGGCCGCGGCCGCGCGAGCCGGGATCTCGGCCGAATACCTGCGCCAAATAGAGACCGAGGGACGGATTCCCAAGGAGGACAAAGTCATCGCTCTGGCTCAAGCCTTGGGTTACGATCCCAAGGATTTGCTGGCCCGGGCCCTGAGAGCTAAAAGCGAGGAGGCGGCCGAGGCCTTGTTGAACCTGGAGCCCCGCTGGCCTCGTCTCAGAACCGTCCTCTCCGCGAGGCTGATCGGACCAGGGGCTGACTTGGTCAGGGAGGCCTTGGAGGCGCTGGCCGTGGCCCCCCAGGAGCGATCGGCGATCATGCTCTGGGCCGGTGTTCTGCTCATGGACGCCGAAGGTCTGGAGCCAGAGGCGGCCCGCCGGTTGGTCAGGGGACGCATCGCCGAGGATGGGTTTGTCGAGGACGTCTTGAGTGAGTATGTTGCTCGACATCTCGTTTCGTGGCAGGTTGATCCTGAGACCGGGCGTCAGACCCACCGCGCGGCTTCGGATCGCGTGGACGAATTTTTGGGGCGCATGTCCGAGGCTCTGGGGCAGAGCCCGACCTCGGTCGAGAGCGAAGCCCTAAACACAGCGCGGGAGCTGGCCGATCTCCTCGAAGAGGAAGAGATCGCCATGCTGTTCCATAATCTCAAGAAGTATCGGGAGTTGAGCGAGCGTGATAAGGACGAGTTGCGAGCCCTGTGGGAGTTTGCCGGCCGGATGGTGCGCGACCGTTTGGCCCGGGCGAGAGATGAGTCAGAGTCGTGAGCAGTCCATGCCCCTGACCGAAGATCTCATAATTAGGCTGGAGAGAGAGATCCCGGGTTACAATTACCGGCCGCTGTCGGTGGAGGACGTGGAGCGGGCTTGCAATGAGGCCGGGGTGGTTTTGCTCTTCCACCCCTTGCCGGGCTACGGCCTTCTCTTCCACCGCTACAGCGTCCCGGTCATCGCCGTCAACCACCGTCTCGGCCCAGGCCACGCCGCCTTTGTCGGCTTCCACGAATACTTTCATCATCGCTTTCATCCCGGCTCCATCCACACTTATTCCGGCCGGCTTCACTGGCTCGATAAGGTCGAAATCCAGGCTTCCATTCTGGCCGCCTTGGCGGTGATCCCCACGCCGCGCCTTAGAGAGGTCTTGGCCCGGGGCGAGCCGTTGGCCGAGGCGTGGCCTCTGCCCCGCTACGTCCTCGATTTTCGACTCAAGGTCCATCAACAATATCAGGACCTGATTCAAAGCCGCCGAGGCCAGTAATCGGCTCAGGGCTCCCTTGATGGTCCGCGTCTTTGAAGGGTCGCTTTGGCCCGGATTTGGGCTCCATGACCGCGCGCAACGCCGCTGTCTTCAATCTCCTCGCCCGGCTGGGTTGATGGGGCGGACATAAAGATCATGTCTTACACTCTGAGGCCTTGAGCTCAAACCCTGGTCAAGGTTTGACTCCCCGCCGCCAAACCTCGTATTCTGCCTCCATGGGCTCCTCTGCCAGGATCGAGGTCGTCGGCCTGGGACAGTGCTGCGTCGATTATCTGACCACGATCAATGAGCATCCACCCGAAGACGCCAAGATGGAGTTCAATCAACTCCTCATCCAGGGCGGTGGTCCGGTGGCCACGGCCCTTGTCTGCCTGGCCAGGCTGGGGCGGCGCACCGCCGTCGTCGGCCGCGTCGGAGGCGACGCCTTTGGCCGCCTCATCCGCCAGGGGCTCGAAGAGGAGGGGGTGGACACGACCTTTTTGGAGACGGTTCAGAATAAGACCTCCCAGTTCGCCTTCATTTTGGCCAACCCCCGCCGCGGCTCCAGGAGCATCATCTGGACCCGGGGCAGCGCCGGGCCGGTCTGGCCAAAGAAGGTTCCGCTGGCCTTGATTCGCCAGGCCGAGGTGCTCCACCTGGACGGCCTCATGGCCGAGGCCTCCCTCACCGCGGCCCGCCTGGCCAGGGAGGCCGGCCGGTGCGTGGTCTTGGACGCCGGCACCCTGCGGACCCATTCCCTGGAGCTGGCCAGATTAGTGGACCATCTCATCGTCTCCGAGAACTTCGTCCGGGCCTTGGCGCCGGAAGACTCGCCCGAGGCGGCGGTTTTTAAGCTCAAAGACCTCGGGCCCGAGGCGGCCGTGGTCACCTTGGGGGCTGAGGGTTCGATCGGGCTCGAGGACAACAATCTGATCCGCCAACCCGCTTTTGAGGTGGCGGCCATAGACACCACCGCCGCCGGAGACGCCTATCACGGGGCCTACATCCACGCTCTTTTGAAGGGCTGGGGCTTGGAGCGGAGAATGCGCTTCGCCAGCGCGGTGGCGGCCATCAACTGCACCGCTCTGGGCGGCCGGACGACCCTGCCCGACGAGAAGGCCGCGATTGAATTTTTGGTCGCTCGCCAGAGGGAGGCGGCCCCCATGATCCGGGCGGTCGGTAGCCCATGACCACATCTTTTCAAAAAAAGGTCCTTCACTGGCTCAGAGACTCCTCCATCCCGCCGGCTTTGAGCTCTTTGTACCGCCTCTACGGCCGTTGGTTCAAAGTGGAGTTGAGGGGCTGGGAGATGGTCGAGACCTGGCGGGCCAAGGGGCCGGTGATCTTGGCCCACTGGCACGGCGATGACTTGGCCGTGTTGACCTGCTTCGCTGATCTCGGGCTGACGGTCATGGTCAGCCGGTCCCCGGATGGCGAGTTGCTGGCCAGAGTTCTGCACCGCTTCGGCTTTCGCACCGTGCGCGGCTCGCCCACCCGAGACGCGGTCAGGGGGCTCAAGGAGATGGTCGAGGCGGTCAAGTCCGGCCAGGATGTGGTCATGACCGTCGATGGCCCCACGGGGCCGCGGGGCGTGGTCAAGCCCGGCGTCATCGCCCTGGCCAAACTGACCGGCGCGCCCATTTTTTACGGCGGCGCGTGGGCCGACAAAAAGGTGGTTTTTAAAAAGACCTGGCATCAGACCTACCTCCCCCTGCC
>CAYXRH010000260.1:0-6121 GCA_964466355.1 uncultured Thermodesulfobacteriota bacterium | reverse complement strand
GTCAGCGGCAGGCCGGAGAGGGGATCGTCCAGCACCCCCACCAGCGAGGCGGCGTTGACCCCCTTGTCCTTGATGGTCGGGTCAAAGGCCTCGTGGCCCAAGCCCAAAGGCAGGAAGACCACCCCGGGCATGGCGCCTTCGCTCAGGTGGACCCGGACCTGGCCCTCGCCCGAGGGGGTCTTGAGCACGACCTTGTCGCCCTCCTTGAGGCCCGCCTCGGCGGCCGTGGCCGGATTTATCTGGGCGAAGACGTCTTTCTTTAAGAGGAAGTCGTCGTCTAAAAGCTTGGTCACGAATGGCGGATTGGCGTAAAACCCGGCGGCGACCTTGAAGGAGTCAAAGACGACCAAGCGAAGCGAATAGGCCTCTTTTGATCCCTCCGCCTCCACGCTCATCCGCTCGGGTTGGCTGAGCAGGGGCGAGGAGAACCTGAAGCTTCCCTTGGGTCCCTGGCCCCGGGGCGAATACCACACCCCGCTGGCCGTGACCTCCTCCCAGGCTTCCTCAAGCGAGCCAAAGCCCTTGCCCGGCCCTGAGTCCATGATCTTGGAGGCCGGGGGCGGCGGCTTGGCGCCGGCGCGGCCGAAGCCCAAAGCCTGGAGAGAGGCGAGGCGAGTCTTCAAAAGCTCCTCGAAGCTCTCCGCGCTCAACGACTGACCGACCGCGCCGCCCAGGGCGGCGGCCAACTGAATCAGCACGTCGCCGGTGGCCTGGGTGTCGTAGACCGGCTCGAACAAAGGCTTGGCCACGGACAAGGCCTCAAAGGGCAGACCCAAAGGCGTCTCCACGTCGTCCCACCGCTCCAGGCAGCCGTGATCCGGGAGGATTAAATCCGCCGCCTGGGTGGACTCATCCCAGAAGGGCGAGAAGCTGACCACAAAGGGGATCTTGTCCAGGGCCTCCCGGAAGGCGTAGGGATCGGGTCCGGTGAAGACGGGATTGGCCTCGTAGAGCATCAGGGCCGACATCTTGTACCGGCCCGAGGCCACGTTCTCGGCCCAGCGGTGGAATCTGGGGGCGTGAAGGGGATGTTCGTCAGGCCCGCCCTCGTCGGCCCTGGGAGCGTTGGATCGGCCCACGGCCGGCAGTTGGGGGCCGGGCAGATCAGGCGTGAAAAAGACCCCGCCCGGCTGGCCAAAGTTGCCCTTGAGCCCGTTGAGGACCAGCACGGCCCAGGCCAACGAGACCGGCTCGGGCCGGGCTCCCTGGCCCAGTCCGGACAAGGCCACGCTCTTCTTGGTCTTGGCAAAGGCCCTGGCCGCGGCCACGATCTGGTCCTTCTCGAGGCCGGTCAGTTCGGAGACGCGCTGAGGAGCACACTCCTTGTCCACCAAGGCCTTGAAGTCCTCGAAGCCAGGGGCCGAGGCGAGGCGTTGGTCAAAGATGCTCTCCTGGATCATCACCTTGGCCAGGCCCAGGGCCAAAATCGTTTCGCTCCCCGGCCGGGCCGGCAGCCACAACTCGGCCTTGGAGGCCGTCAGCGAAGCCCGGGGCTCCACCTGAATTATCCTGGTCTGAGGGCCGGATTCATTGGATTTCCAGGCTTCGAAGGCTCTGAGCATCCTCACCGGCGAGCCCCAGCCCTCCAACAGGGCCGCCCCGAAGGAGAGAATGAAATCGCTCCGCTCCAAATCAAAGCCGTAGCGCTGATCACGGCCAAAGGCCATCCGGGAGGCCAGCCGCTGCACGTCTCCGGAATCGGGCGGCTCCAGATAATTGGGCGAGCCGTAAGCGGCCATGAACTGTTTCAGAACCTGGGTGACGGTCGAACGCTTCCGTCCGGAGATCAAGGCCACCTCCTGGGGCCGCTCCGCCAGGGCTTTGAGTTTCTCGGCCAGGGTTTCGAGGGCCTCGTCCCAGGATATCTTCTGCCAGACGCTGATCTGGGGATGACGCTTCATGGGGCTGGTGACCCGGTTTTGCTCCAGGTAGGTGTACTGCAATCCGGCCGCGCCCCAAGCGCACAAGCCGCCCCGGTTGAGGGGGTGGTTGGGGTTGCCTTCGATCTTGACCGCCCTCTGGCCGTCGATCAGTCTGACGCTGAGGCCGCAGCCGCCGGGGCAGATGTGGCAGGTCGTGTTGGCGAAGGCCCGGGCCCCGTCCTGGGGCACCGGCGTCCAGGACCAGTTCTGGGTCCAGATGGCGACGTCATCCATCAGTTTCCAGTTGACCGGGGTCAACATGAATCCGCCGGCGGCGCCGACGAGCAAGGCGAGGAAGTTTCGACGATCCAATCTCATCTCAGACCCCTGAACTTACTTGTGACACACAAAGCAGGCGTTGGAAGCGCCTCGTTCGTCGTGGCAGTCGCCGCAGTCGCTCATCTTCATGGAGTCCCACGGATTGCTGGTCAGGCCGGAGATGTTGCGGCCCCAGATGTCCCGGGAGTAGCCGGTGATGCGGTTCTTCTCGTACACCGGAGGCGCGTCCTCGTCTTCCTTGGCCCCGTGGCAGTGGCGGCATTCGATCTCGGCCTTGAGCATGTGGGCGGCGTGGGGAAAGAAGACGCACGGCGGCTGGCGGGAGTAGACCAGCCAGTCGATCTTCTCCACTCCTTGGGCCACCAAATCTTCCAGAAAGGCCTTCTCTCTGGGGTCCTCGCCCTGGGGGGAGGCCGGGTCGTCGTGGCAGTTGAGGCAGGCCCCGTCGGAGTCGCTCATCATGTTGGGCACCCCCTTGAAGGTGCCGTCTTCCCTGAAGCCGTGACAATTCTGGCAATCCAAGCCGGCGTTTTCGATGTGCAGGCGGTGGGAGAAGCTGACGGGCTGGGCCTTTTGGGAGTAGAGGAGCATCGGAAAAACGAACCAACCCAGGGCCAACATGATGACAAAGCCGGCCAGAAAGAATATCACTCCGCCCGTGATCTTGGAATTAGCCTGGTTCGCCTCGCTCATAGGACATTCGCCTCTTCGCAGGATGGCACAACATTCCTCTGGCCGGCGACTCTGCCGGCCGTGATGTGAAAGACCGAACACTCACAAACTTGGAACCTGTTACCGTGATAGGCCCGGATCTGTCAAGGGAAAAGCCTAGGCTTGCTCTTCCTCTTTGTCTGGGGCGGGAGTCTTTTTTGGAGACGAGTCGGCCTCGGATTCCTCGTCTTTTTGGGGCGTGACGTCGATCTCGCCCATCTCCTTGGTCGCCTTGCGGAAGTTCTTTATGCCCTTGCCCAACCCCTCGCCGATCTTGGGCAGCTTGCCAGCGCCGAATATGATTAAGACGATGACGAGAATGATTATTAATTCAGGAACGCCTAAACCGAACATCAAGGCCTCCGCCGACTTTCTGGCGGAACGATACCACCAATAATGACGGGTGTCAATTCCAAAGACCTCTTGCCTAACCGCGCCCAAAACCGCTAACTTTGGAGAAAACAGGCGGAGGAAGGCTTGTCTTCTCAAAGTAGGGAGGGCGGCCCCTCGTGGGGCCGGGAGGATGAGTGGCGAGAGGCCAACATGGCCCTGGCGCGGCTTAAGGCCAGGAACGGGTTCAAGCTTTCTTTGGCCCGGCGAAAATCCCTCGAAATCGCCGATAATTTAAACTGGCTCTTTCCGTGGCTGGATGAGTTCTGCGCCCTCACCTGCCCTGCTTGCCAGGATGTCTGCTGTCAGGCGGTCAGGGTCTGGTTTGATTTTCGAGACCTGGTCTTTTGGCGCTTGGCCAGTCTTCATCCCCCGCCGGCCCAGACGCGGTCAAGCCTCGCGGAGCCCTGCCGCTACCTCGCCCCGAGCGGCTGCCGGCTGGAGAGGATTCTCAGGCCCTGGATCTGCACCTGGTACCTCTGCGCCGCCCAGTTGGAGCTGTTGAGGCAAAAGCCGCCCCGCCTCCAGCGGGCCTTTGAGGCCAGGCTCAGGGCGGTGATGGAGGCGCGGCGGGAGATGGAGGCTGAGTTCATCCGGGCGACGAGTTAATTTGCCCATGCCACCCGCCGGCGTGAAGATCCTTTGCCCCGCGGCCGCCGGTTCACGTCAGGCATTCCCATTGCGCCATCACTACCAAGCGGTGCTGGGTCATGGCTGACGGATGGATTTCTGTTTGACATGAACGTTTTCGGCGGATTACTATGACCGAAAGTATGAAAAACGTTCGATTTTCAGAGAGATTGGTGAAAAATCGCCTTGGGGGGACGAGCCACAAGCTTTCCGGCCCAACTCGAAGCCTGTTCAGCAGGCAAAACGCACGGTCAGAAGGCTTGAAACACGGAAGTCGCGGTCCTCGCCGCATAATTTCGGTATTCAACTGGCTCTAACATCAAAAGAACTGATGGGAGGAAAGAGGCAAAATGAGCAAAAATCTATCTCGTAGAGAATTCAATAAACTGGTTACGGCTGGTGCTGCGCTCGGAGCTTTAGGAGGTGTTAGCTCGGCTGTTCCTGCTGCGGCAAAGTCCGTTTCATCATCAGGCATTGCCCGACGATGGTTGCCCAACAATGAAGCAGTCATGCGGAGGTGGCATGAAATTCTTTCTGAGGCCATCAGGAAAAATGAAGGAAAAAAACTGAATCCGGTTATTCAAAAGTTCCAGAAACTGATTGATGACGACCCGGTTGTGCGCATGTATATGACACAGATGATTCAACAGATACCCCCTAGTTACAGGAAGCATCACCCCAAAAATCTTCAAGATTTTTTGTTGCAACTGAATGCGGTTCTGAGTGTCGCACCGCCTTATATATCTCCCGGACATGGCGAGGACTCAGCGCTTGTGGGCACACCGTTTTCGGCTATTCTAATCTGGACAATGGGTACTCCTGCAGGCTTTGCCGCATACCGAAATGCACGTATTAATGGTATGTTCAAGGAACTCCTCGGCGTTTGGACAAAGTTTCTCAATAGCGAGGAATCGCGTTACGTGCTCAACGACTCAGCCACTGGTTGGATGTGCAAGGAAGCACAGAATCAGCTGCACATGGAGGACTACATATACAAACCTGAAGCCCCTTACTGGGGGTTTTCCTCGTGGAATGATTTTTTCACGCGCCAAGTCAAAGATGGCGTGCGCCCCATTGACGGCAAGAGCGACAACAAAGTCGTGGTGGCGCCTTGCGATTCAACAGTGTATAAAATTGGCCGCAAAGCTCAGGCACGAAGCGAATTCTGGGTTAAGGCGCAGCCTTATTCACTGGCTGATATGCTGAACAATGATTACGTCGATCAATTTGTGGGCGGTGATGTGTGGCAGGCGTTTCTTTCTCCATTTAACTATCATCGTTGGCATAGTCCCGTAAAAGGCACGATCCGCAAAGCCTATGTGAAGGAAGGCTTGTATTTCAGTCAGGCGACAAGCGAGGGGCAGGATCCAACGGACCAGGACCACTCAGAAGGTTATATCGCCCATGTCCAAACGCGAGCGATCATCTTCATAGAAGCTGACGATGAGGCCATCGGTCTCGTGTGCGTGATGCCGATCGGGATGGTGGAAATTTCATCCTGCATAATCGCAGACAAGATTCAGCCCGGCAGACGAGTCGACAAAGGTGAGGAATTGGGATACTTCCAGTTCGGTGGATCGACCCATTGTGTAATTTTCAGGCCAGGCGTGATCAAGGAATTCAGGGCAAAGAAGGGAGCCTCAGTCAAATTTGGTCAGACCATCGCGATCGCCAAATAACAACCAGTTATACTGCGGTCTATCTTAACTAAAATTTTATATAATATCTTTTATCGGTTGTCTATTCCATAATGACTCGGCCGACTAGACGACCACCTTGCGCTTGATGGCTCTGACGACCTCGTGGGCCTCGTCGAGGACTTCGATGATGTCCAGATCCTCCTCGGAGACCATGCCTCTTTGAGCGAAGAGGCGCTCTCTGATCCACTCCAGGGCCCCGGCCCAGTGTTCCTTGTTCATCAAGATGACCGGGAAGGGCCTGATCTTGTCGGTCTGGATGAGGGTGACCGCCTCAAAGAGCTCGTCCAGGGTGCCAAATCCGCCGGGCAGCACGACGTAGGCCACGGCGTACTTGATGAACATGACCTTGCGGATGAAGAAATAACGGAAGTCCACGACCACGTTGGCGTAAGGGTTGGTCGCCTGCTCCTTGGGCAGCTTGACGGGCAGGCCCACCGACACGCCGCCGGCTTCGGCGGCGCCCTTGTTGGCCGCCTCCATCACCCCGGG
>CAYXRH010000259.1:0-6274 GCA_964466355.1 uncultured Thermodesulfobacteriota bacterium | reverse complement strand
CGATTGTGCCAATCCACGAAGCCTTCGCCGTCGGGGCCGTACTTGGCCCGCCAACGGGGATCGGTCATGTATTCATCCTTCCAGACCTTGTCCGCGAAGCGGCCCCATCTTTCGGCGTAGGCGTCCATCTGGTCGGCCAAGGTGGTGTAGACCTCCTCGGCGCCGGGGTGAGTGAAGGAGCAGGAGCACTCCTGGACCAGACGACGCATGATCTCTGGATTGTCGATGATCATGCACGGTCTGAGCTGGTTCATGTTGTGGGGCTGGTTGCCCCGGATAGCCTGGAAGAGCTCGGAGTTGAGGGCCTTGGCCAGGGGGACGTCGTGGACGTTGTCCGCGGCGATGTGGGTGTAGACGCACGGCTCCACGTCGCCCTTGGCGTTGACGTGGAAGTAGCGCCGCCCGCCGGCGATGCAGCCGCCGACGTAAGGCCCGTCATTCCAGAAATCGACGACCAAGATGGGCCGGGTCTCGCGCACGGCCATGACCTGACAACGGAGGAGGTCTCGCTGCTGGGGCGTGACCAGGAGCGAAAGATCGGCTTGCCCGTTGACCGGGATGTAGAGGAAGAACATCTGGGCCACCGAACCCAAGGAGATCATGTGGTCAAAGAACTCAAAGGAGGCCACTTTTTCGGCGTTCTGGCTGGTGACGGTGGCTGAGGTGCCGATGAGGGCGTTGGCTTGGTTCAAGGTTTCGAAACCTTTGATGATCTTGCGGTAGACGCCTTTGCCCCGCCAGCTATCCGTCTCGGCCTCGTCGCCCTCGATGGAGATGACGACGAGGACGTTGCCCGCCTCGGCGAAGCGGGTCGCGATTTCGGAGGTGAGAAGAGTGGCGTTGGTGTAGCACTGGAAGAAGATGGCGGGGTGGGTTTCGATCAGCTCGAACAGCCGGGGGTACATCAGCGGCTCGCCGCCCAAGAAGGTCACGAAGTTGATGCCCATCTCCTCGCACTGGTGGAGAAGATCGTCGGCGAGGCTGAATTCCAGCTCCGGGGCGCGGCCGTAACCCAAGGTGTAGCAGCCCTTGCAGCGGAGGTTACACTTCAGGGTGGGCGAGAGGATCATGATGAAGGGCGGATGAAAGCCGTGCTCGGCCTCAAAGACCCGCCTCTTCTTGTCGCCCTGGAACCAGGCCCCCATGAACAGAGTCTCAAACAACCGGACCTGGCGTCTGATGGGGATTTTGTTCAAAACCCGATAAAAAATCTCCTTGGAGGGGTGATCGGAAGACAAGAAATCACGCACCCCCTTGATGCCGCCCAGGATCTCCGGGTCATCGGTCATCCTTTCGGCCAGATGGGTCATCTGGATGAGTCGATCGTCCGAGCAATGATTCAATAGCTGAACGATCATCCGCGCCGCCTGATGTTCGGTGAACTGCTTAACGTTGTCCGATATAGTCATCAGCGCCTCCCTCGTTGGCCGAGGACGGTTCTGAAAACGATCCGGCAAAACGCCCAATCGAAATCCAGGCGAGAGGCGACCACCCCCGGCCAAGAACCATATGAAAATGACAAAGAACAATCCGCCGTCCCCCGAGTAATAAAATTTAAAGGGGGATCGTTGTTAGTTTAACTGCTCAAGAGAACACGAGTCAAGGGTGGTCTGTCATGACTCTCACATTGAAGCGGCGTCGAACATTTCTTAGATCGTTCGGCGGCCGAGGTGGAGAGGGCCGGCGGCTGATAAAGATTGAACGAGCTCAGGCGTAGCGATCCACTTCGCCCGACTCCTCCCTTTGGCGGCGGCCAGGCAGAGGCCCTGGGCGGGCGAAGCGCTGCCTGGGACCGTTTTCGGCGCCGGCCTTGCGCTCCACCCGGGCCTCACGTTTGGGCGAGAGGCCTCTCTCGGCCGATTCAAAAGGCTCAATCTTGGAGACGGTGATCAACATCTTCGCTTTCAGCCTCTTCCATCTGATTTATCGGCATTTATGGCCGAGGCCTTTAATCGCCGCCTCAGCATCCACTCCACCCCAACCGGTTGTGGTAAAGAATGGTCAATTACCCAGATAATGGGCAAAGTCCATATAACCTCTTACTTTACTTGACAAATATGCTGGACATCGGTTATGTTACATTCAGCCTTATCGGTTGGCCGCCCAGAACGAGTGCCCAGCCTCGTAGATTGTCTGGGATAAGTTGGGCTTTTGATCCCATTTTCGGGTCAGGATTGGGCCGTGACCCGCTTAGTTGAGGAGAGAATGTCCAAGCGAGAAAAAAATAAGTCCCAGAACCGGCTCCGGCTGATCCATTCGGCGGTGGAGGCTTTCGCCGCCCAAGGACTCAAGGGGGCCAACATCAACCTCATCTCCACCGGGGCTGGTCTGGGCAAAGGCACGGTTTACAACTACTTCCCCTCCAAGGAAGAACTCTTCGCCGTGGTGATTGACTGGGCCGGGGCTCAACTCGTGCCCGAGATAAAAAAAGCGCAGCCGAGCGAGGGGGCGATTGATCGACGACTCAAGGGCCTCATATCGGCCTTGCTCGGTTTTTACCGGGAGCGGCCAGAGCTGGCCAAGATGCTCATCCGATGCGTCTCCGCCCACCGGGTCGAACACCAACGGGCCATTCTGGCCGCCTTTGAGCCTTTTCTGGCCCGTCTCCAGGATGTTTTGAGCGCCGGCATCGAACGCCGCGAACTCAGACCCGACCTGGATCCCTTCCTTTCCGCGGTGACCTTGTGGGGCATGGTCAACCATCAGGCCGCTTTCCACTGGCTGGTCTCCACGAGGCCTCTGGATCCAGACGGAGTGGCCGAGCTGGTTTTAGCCTACTTCCTCGCCGGGATCAGGCTCTCCTGAAGGTTCGACGTGGATCTAGGGACCATATTCGGCATCATCGCCGGCGTCGTCCTCATCTTGGGGGCCATGCTCCTGCGCGGCTCCTTGGAGGCCTTCGTCAACATTCCCGGGGTGATGATCGTCTTTGGCGGCACTCTGGCCGCCACTTTGATCACCTTTCCCCTGCCCCAGGTCGGCGCCGCCTTCACCGGCGCCTGGGAGGTCTTTAAACGGCCCACCCGAGACCCCAACACCGTGGTCAGGACCATGATCCGCCTCACCAACTTGAGCCGTCAGCAGGGCCTCTTGGCCCTGGCCAACATCAAGACGCCCAACCGGTTCTTGTACAAGGCCTCCCAGCTCATCGCTGACGGAGCCGACGAGGAGATGATCCGCAACACCTTGCGCATTGAGATCGAATCACACAAGACCCGCCACGCCGTCAGTCAGGAAGTCTTCCGCAAGATGGGCACCTACGCTCCGGCCTTCGGCATGCTCGGCACCTTGATCGGCCTGGTGCAGATGCTCCAAAGCTTGTCCGATCCCACGACCTTGGGTCCGGCCATGGCCGTGGCTTTGTTGACCACTTTTTACGGCTCCCTTCTCTCCTCATTGATCTTTCTGCCCATCTCAGGCAAACTGAGAGCCAGGACAGATCACGAGGTTCTCACCCTGGAGATCATCTTCGAGGGGGCCATCTGCATCTTGGAAAACAACAACCCCTTGATCGTCTATGAGAAGCTTTCGTCCTTCATCGCGCCCAAGGACCGCGTGCCCATGAGCGCGCGGGCGTTGCGGAAGGTGTAGTCCGGTGTCCATCCGCTTTGAGATGTCGGAGAAGGAAGAAGAAAAGGGTGAATGGCTTGTCACTTACGCGGACATGATCACCCTGCTTTTGACCTTTTTCGTCTTGATGGTCGCTGTCTCCGGGACCGACGTCGAACGCTTCAAAAAGGCCATCAGCACCATCCAGACCTCTCTCGGCGAGGACCAGCCCCAGGCGTTGAAGGCTACGCCCAGCCAGGCCGTGAGCCAGGTCATGGGCTCCCGGGAGCGCGAACTAATCAAAAAGGTCAACACCGTCCTCCACCAGGTCCCTTCGCCGAGCCTGATTTCGTCTCAATTGGACGCCGAGAGGCTGCTCATCACCGTCAAGGACCAGGCTCTTTTTCGACCAGGCCAAGCCGAACTCACCACCCAGGGCCGCCAGACCCTGGATCAAGTCATCAAGATCTTTCAGCTCTTCCCCGAATTCAGAATACACATCAAGGGCCACACAGACTCAACGCCGATCAGCTCCCCGCAATTTCCGTCCAACTGGGAGCTCGCGGCGGTGCGGGCGACATCGGTGTTGCGCTATGCTCTTTCACAAGGAGTGCCGGCCTATCGCATGACGGCCACCGGGCTGGCCGACATCGAACCGATCGCTCCCAACGACACCCCGGAAAACCGGGCCCAAAACCGGAGGGTGGAGTTTGTTCTGGAAAAAGAAAGATAAAAAAGACAAAGATGAAGAGCTGGAAATCATCCTGGACTCCGACAAGAGGGGTGCTTACCGGGTCATGCCCCCGTCGAATGAGCCGGTCATCTTTTACGTCGGCAACGAAGCCCTGACGGCTTTTGATGTCTCGGCCGGCGGCGCCTCGTTTCAGGCCCCTTCAGGAGTGCAAAAGGGGCAAGTGATCCCCCTCCGTTTCCGCCTGCCCTACATCGAGGCCGTGGTCCAGGCTCGGTTCAAGATCTACGGCGTGGACAAGGGCGTGGTCCGTGGGGCCTTCGAGAATCTCAGCCCTCAGGCCGAAGAGAAGATCCATCGCTACGCCCTAGAGTACCAGAAAAGATACACCAAGCTGATGCAGCGAAAAACCAAGCCCACTTGAAAGTTGTCCAATTGGAGAGTGTGGCGAAGCCATATTTTGGTTCGAGGACCAGGCGCGAGGTTTTCGAGAAGCGCAGCATATGATGGTCATATGTGAGCATTCGAGAAAACCAACAAACGCCGTAATCGGAACAAAAGGGCCGTTTCGCCACAGTCTCAATTGATGTCCGCGCCTGGGTATCGAGAGCCACCGCTGGGCCCCAGGAGCTTTGGTTTTGACAAGGCTGATAAGCATGTGCTAATAATTGTACTCCCTTCAAGGGCGAGGGCATGAATAGATGTTCAGTTTTCAAGGAGGTCGCTGATGATGGCTCTGGTGGGAGGCATTGTTGCTTTGGTCTTGGGGGTCATCCTTTTGATTGTTTGGTGGGGCCATTTTTTAACCGTGTTGGCCGGGGCCATCCCCATCGTCCTTCTCTTAGGGGGCGCCCTGGCCGCCTATCTCGGCGTGGAGGAGATCAAGGATCGCCGCCAGATCGAAAAAGAGATGGAGAGCGCCGCCAGTTCGCCGCCGCCTCCTCCACCGTCTCAGGAGGAGCTGGAGCGTTACAAAGAAGAGACCGAGAAGTACAAGGCCGAGGTGAAGGAGCTGAAGAAAAAAATCAAGTCTCCCGAATCCAGCGAAGAAAGCTAATTCAGTATTCAATGATTTCATTCAGGGGCGCCCCTTCTGGGGCGCCCCCTTTTTGGGCGGCAATGTAAAGCGAGAACCGATCGAGATCCTTGTTCTAATTAATCTCCTTCCTGTTCCTTCTTGACCGATCATCGCCTCGTCAGCCTCGGGCGTTTGGCCTGTCCTTTCAAAAAAGAGACAAAGTCAAAGCCTGATGACGCGGTCAAAGAAGTTCATCGCCGCCTCGGTCTCGAGGCGCTCCCGCTCAGACAAGACGCCTTGGCCGAGGCGCTGGCCGTAGTAGGCGTTGGCGACCACGCTCGGATAGGGTTCGAGCCATTTCCCGAGCCGCTCGGCCCGGCCGGCCTGGAGGTAGAGGCTCAAGTCGTTGATGAAGAGGATGTCCCGCCCCTCTCGGCTCAGGTCTTGGAACAGATCGTCGATGACTTTTTTGTTCTCCTCGGCCGCGGCCAGGGCCTCGGCCTCGATTTTGGCGCTGAGTCGAGGTGGTTTCAAGGGAAGGCGCCGATAGAGGGCGGCCGACGGTCGGGGCGGGCTCAAGAGACCGCCCAGGCCGACGAGCCCTTTGGAGGCGGCCAGGCGGGGCGGGATCTGGGGCGCCAGATCGAGGATGGCCAGGCGGTGATCCATCCTCCGGCGATGCATCTCGTCCAGGATCCGCTTCGTCAGGGCGGTCTTGCCGGTGTTCACCTCGCCGACGATGAGCAGCCGGCGATTCAAGCACTCGACCGCGTCCACGCCCACCGCCTCAGCATCGCCTCTGGTGAAGATCATACATTCTTCCAGGATCAATTTTTAATGAAATAAAACAAACATGTCTCAGCCTGCTCTAGGCTTGAGCCTTTTCCACTCGGGCCTGAAGATCTTCTCCGGCTCGGGCGGGGCGGCATTGACTTATGGTATCCACCTCTAAGACCAATTAGCCATCATTCAAGTAGTATTTTGGTTTGGTTGTTCGAACGAATTTGAGGGTGAGG
>CAYXRH010000258.1:0-6293 GCA_964466355.1 uncultured Thermodesulfobacteriota bacterium | reverse complement strand
CGGCCAGGGCCTCGCCCACGGCCCGGGCCAGAGAATTCGCCGCCTCGAGGGCGCGCTCGTCCACCAGCCACACCCCGGCCAGCTCACTCAGCCGCCGCGCCCGGTAAAACTGCTCTTCGCCGTCGGTGGGCAGGGGGGCCAGGATCAGGGGCAGGCCGGTTTGGATGAGGGTGTAGGCCGTGTTGTAACCGGCTCGGGCCACCACCGCCGCGGCGTCGCCGATTGTCTCCTCCACCGAGCCCAGGGGCCGGACTTCCACGCCGGCCTGGGAAGAGAATTGTCGCCTCACCTCCTCGGCCCGGCCAAAGGGGCCGACCACCAGCCTGAGGCCGACTCCTGAGGGCAGCCGGCCGCTTTGCCGGAGGTTTAAGAGGGCCTCGAACATCCCCTGGCCGCCGGTGCCTCCCCCGGCCAAGGCGACGATGACTTTACCGGCCCTCGGCTCGAGGGGCGGCGGAGGAGCGGCGATGACCCCGGTGTAGATTCTTCGCCGGGGCAGGATGTAATCGCCCCAGGAGGCCAGGGGGTCGATCCACTCTGGCGAGGAGTAAATCAGGGCCAGATCAAAGCGCTCCAAGGCCCTGCGCACCCGCGGGTTTTTGGGCCGCCTCGGTCCGGAGCCGGGTCGGTCCGGGGCCGTGGAGACGTCCCGAAGCCCCCAGGCGAACAAGGTCGGCCACTCGGCCGCGGCCAGGAGGGTGACCATCAGCTCGCCGCCGAGGCCGAGGGCGAGGTGATCGACCACCATCGCCTCGGGCGACCACTTTTTGACCGCGCCGAGGATCAAATCCGACCTTTCTTTGATCGGGTCGCCAAAGCGGCCGTCCAGAAACCGGAAACGGCCATGCTCCAAGGCGACCGGGGGCAACTCCTCGACCTCGATGTCGCCCCGGAGGGCCAGGCTCTTCAGATGAGGGCAGCCGGTCATGATCCGGCAGGCCTCGGCCCCCAGGTCCAGGGCCGCCTCGGCGATCCTCCAGGAGCGGACGATGTGGCCCAGGCCGAAGACGTTGTGGCAGTAAAAAAGGAGCCTCACGGCGCCGCATCCCCAGACCAGATTTTGACCGGCGGCGGAGTCACGCCGGCCGGGGGCCGGCGGCGTCCTCGTCGAAGTGCTCGTGAACGAAGCGGGCCAGCTCGCCCACGCTGAGGTCCTCGACGTACCGGCCGTCCTTTAGAATGAGCTTCTCGTAAGGCAGCCGCCGGTTGAAGCGCATGTCAATGGAGGCCACCAGGTGCAGGGCGTCGATGGAGGACAAGCCCAGGTCAGCCGAAAGCCTCGTCCGGGGCCCGATTTCGAGCGCGTCCCCGTCCCAGTCCCCGGTCATCTGGGTCAGAATGTCCCTGACGCCGGCCAGAATCTCCTCCACGGTGGGTTTCATGCCGCCTCCTTGAGAGTAAAGCCTCAATTGACCATCAACAGATGCTTTCTCAGAAGGGCGAAGGTCACGGGAATGAGGGTGAAGGTCAGGAGGCTGTAGTGAGGGTCCAGAAAGGCCAGGAAAGGAGCGGTGGCCGAGACCACCACCAGCATCAGGTTCATCCGCCGGCCCTTGATGATGATCATCTCCGCCAGGTCCTCCTCCACCAGACGGCGTCGGCCGGTGGCGTAAATCCACTGGACGCAGAAGGCCAACCCGATCAAGAGCATGTTCAACTCAAAGACGATGGCCGCGCTGACGAGTTCGTGGTACTCGCTCATGAGGGAGGTCGAGAACGGCACCAGACAGACCGCCACCAGGCCGAACAGGTTGGTCCAGAGATGCCAGGAGTCGGTCCTCTTGATGAAATACATCTGCTGGTGGTGGATGAGCCAGTAGACGCCGAGAAGCATGAAGCTGACGGCGTAGTTGACCAGATGGTGTCTCAGCCCGTAGAGGATGGACAGAAACTCCCGCTCCGTGGGCATCCCGCCCCTCAAGGGCGGCACGACGATGTTCAAGACCAAGATGGTCATGGCGATGGCGAAGATGCCGTCGGTCAGCGAGATCAAGCGTTCGGGGGGGAGTTTGGTCAGGTGCACGGGCATGGCTTCAACCTTTCGGCTCTCTCAAAGCGCCTCTCATTTTAGACAACTTATTCGTGGCACGGCGCGCTGGCTTGACAGACCGCCGCCACCTCGTCTCCGAGGCGCCAGATTCTGACCGGCCACGACTCCCCGGCGTGGACGACGACCACTCTCCCGCCGTCCGGGGAGCGTTCGGCCGCCGTCCACTCTTGCGGGGCGCCTTCGAGCCCGCGGCCGCTGGCTTTGGCCGCGGCCTCCTTGGCGCACCACAGAGCGAGCAGGTTCAGCCCGTCCTCATCCGGGAGGAGGGCCAGCTCCGCCTCGGAAAAGGCGCTCTTGAGCCAGCGGCCGATCCGGCGCACGGCCAGGCTCTCGACATCAATGCCGATTCGCCGCCCCGCGGGGTCCAGGGCAACGGCGGCCATGGGGCCGCAGTGGGTGATGGACACACTGGGCCGCCGCCCGGCCGCCTCCAGCCCGGCGCAGGCCACCGTGGGCTGGCCTAAATCTCCGGGCAGAATCTCGACCTCGGTGGCCTCAAGGGCCAGCCCCAGCTCGGCGGCGGCCCAGCGGCGGACGACGTCCTTGGCGGCCAGCCGGCCCAAGAGCCACTCGGTCCGGCGGGGGCCCTGCTCGGCCAAGCCGCGCCAAAGCTCCCGCTCCTTGAAACCCAGAGTGACGTGCGCCAGAGCCCGCTTCCAGATGCCGTAGCTGCCCTCCAAAAGCTCCTTTGGCAGGCCGTCCAGCCGCCGGATCAACAACCCGCTCTCCTCCAGCCAGGGCCGGGAGAGGTGGTCGGACACCTCGGGCCAGTAGAGGCAGTTGAGAAAGGCTTCGGGAAAGTCAAAGATGCGGCCCCTGAGGCCCTCCAGACGGGCGACCAGCCGGCCCGCCGGATCGAGGAAGTCGAAATCCGACTCCACGTCAGGCGGCTGAAAGCGCATCGCCGCCCGGCATCTGATCGCCGCGCCGGGCTGGGGTGGCGGGCCGAAGAGCCGGAAGGACCGCAGAAAATAGGGAAAGACGCCGAAGAACCTCTTCGAGCACTGCTCCACCAGCCAGTAGCCGACGAGCTGGCCGGCGCAATCGACCACGACCGGCCAGGTGCGCCAGAGGGCTTTTCCCGGCCGGCTGAAAAAATCTAGGCCGGCCGGCTCGACCAGATCGGCCTCCAGCCCGCGGGGGCCGTGGGCTCGCAGCCGCTTGACGCCCTGGAGCCGCGGACCGTGGAAGAGGCAGTAGCGATAAAAATCCGCCGCCGACCAATTGGGCGCCCGATCCGGGCGGGGATCGAGGGCGGCCGTCGCTGGGGGCCGGGGATAATCGTCGGCCAGGGTGACCAGACCCTCGAAGACAAGACTTCTCTCAGAGGGCTCGGGCGGGGGCGAGTCGTACATCCTAACCTCAACCCGCCCCCCCTTCGGCTCCAGGCGGGCCTCGAGCTCTAGATCTAAAAAAGCTTGGTCCAGGGCGATCCAGCGGCGGCCCCGGACGTTCTCCACGGCCGCGACCGGCCGGCCGCGGCCGAGTCTGGCCGCCGCCTGGGCCAGCATCTCCAGGGCGAAGGCGAAGGGCAGAACCGCCAGGGGGTGCAGCTCCCCGGCCCGGCCCGGAAAGCGGCGGCCCAGACAGTGATCCAGCAGGAAGACGTCCTCCTTGACGTCCAGACGCCGCCGGGCAATGAGCGTGGTCTGGTCTTGAGCCACCACCTGGCCCAAGAGCGGCCAGCGCTCCTCTTTCTCGGCGGCGGAGCCCAAAATGGGGCGCGGTTTGGCGGGGCGGTCTGAGCCCAAGGCCAGGCCCAGCTTGGCCAAGACCCTCTCCTGGGCGGCCAGGAACTCGTTCATCAACCCGAAGTGGGCTTTCAAGACCGCCCGCCTCGCCCGGGGCGACAACCTGGGGCCGGGTGGGGCCGAGGCTTGATCGCCCTCCACGCGGAGCGGCCTCAAGCCCCGGCCCTCGAAGAGGGCGGCCGGATTGACGCCCAGGCCCCGGATGAAGAGCTGTCCGACCAGCTCCTGGAGCTGGACCAGGTCGGGGCGGTCTTTGGCGCAGCAGCTCATGGCCAGACAGTCGCGGCCGCGGAAGATGTCGCTGACAAAGGCGGTCAGAACGTCGCCCGGTCCGACCTCGATGAAGTTTCGAAAACCGGCGGCGTAGAGGGCCTCCATGGTCTCCCAAAAGCGGACCCGGCCAATCCACTGGCCCACGGCCAGGTTTTGGATGGCCTCGGGCTTCTCGGGAAAAGGGCGGGCGGTGTGGCAGGAGTAGACCGGCACCCGCCCCGGTCCGACCTCGATGAGGCGGTAAATCTCCCCGAGGGCCTCGGCCTGGGGGGCGAAAAGAGGCGTGTGGAAGGGCCGGTCAAAGGGCAGGAGCATGACCACCGCCCCGGCGCGGCGCAGCTTTTCCGAGGCCGCGGCCATGGCTTTTGGGTCGCCGAAGAGGACCACCTGGTGGGGGCAGTTGTCCATGGCCCAGAAGATTCGCCCCGGCCAGGCGGCCAGAACTTCCTTCAGGATCTCCCGGTCGGCCAGACTGACGGCCGTCATGACCCCTCTGACCGGCTCCAGGCCCGGCTCCGGGTCCTCGGCCTTGGCCGAGAGGCGGCGCATGACGGCCAAGACGCCCTTCCTATCGAGGCGCATCACGCCGGCGGCGATGAGGGCGGCGTTTTCGCCGTTGGAATGACCAACCATGGCCGCCGGCTCCAAGCCGAGGCCGCTCAAGAGTTCAAAGAGGGCCAGGCAGGCCAGGAAGGCCCCCTGGGCCCCGCCCTCCATGGATCTCAAGTATGCGGCCACCAGCTTCTGGGCGGCCTGGCTCAGCTCTCCCGGCGGTGGAAAAAGAAGCCGGGTGGGGACCCAAGCGGACTGGCCGGCCAAAAACTCGTCCCAGACCTCGAACCAGGACCGCAGCGCCGGAAAGTAAAGGCACAGGTCGGCCAGGAGGTTGATCTTCTGGGAGCCCTGACCCGGGAAGAGAAAGACGGTCAGGCCCGGGTCCGAGCCCGCGTCGAGCTGATGGAAGCTGATCCCGCTCCTGGTCCGCAGATGCTTTCGCTCAGGGTCGGCCAGCTTTTCAGCGGCCGCGTCCAGCTTGGCCGTCAGGTCGGTGGCGTCCCGGGCGACGATGGCCAGGCGCTCCCGGCCCGCCTCTTGCCGGGCCAGGGCGTAGGCCAGACGGTCCAGCGGCGGGGTGGGGTTCTGCGCCAGCCTGGTTTGCAATTGGCCCATGGCCTTAAGCAGCCCGGCCCGGTCCGCGGCCGAGATGAGAATCAGCTCGCTGGACCAGGCCGCGCCGGGGCCGGCTCGATCAGGGAGCTCCTCCAAGACGAAGTGATAATGGCGGCCGGCCTCAGTGAGGCTCGCCCCGGCCCGGCGAAGCTCTTCAGTCCCCCGGAACCAGGGCCTCGCGGCCGTGTTCAGGTAAAAGGGGGTCGCCGCCAGGTCGAGGCTCGAGGCCGGGGCTGGCGAGGCCGGCAGGACGCGGTGATGGAGGGCCAGGGCGATTTTTATGAGCCTGATCAGATCAGATCCGCTCGCCGGGCCGTGACCCAGGCCCAGGTGGGGCAGCTCTTGGCGGCGAGGCCCCCAGATCTTTTTCAGGGCGGCCATCTCCTCTTCATCCGGCGGCGAGGAGCCGGTTTCGAGGTAGGAGAGGGCCGCCGGTTCGACCCCGGCCTTGACCAGAGCCTGGCTGACGGCCCGGCCCAGCTCGCCGGCGGCCCCGAAGCCTCTGATGACGGCGTAGACGCGGCGACCCTGTCGCCGGGCGTCCTCGAGGCCCTGGACCACCAGGGCCGCCCCACCGACGGCGGCGGCCTGGACGCAGACGACCAGCTCGACCAGCCCGCCCTCCAGCTCCTTCAGGGCCTGGACCAAGCCGGAGGCATCGTCAGCTCGAGCGACCTTCGGCCCGCTGACCTCCCCCTGGCCCAGGGCCGCGTCCGCCAGGGCCTGGGCGGCCAGAGCCTCGGCCAGTCGAGGATCGAACTCACCCCTAGCCGTGGGCTCGGCCGGCCCCAAAGGCGAAGAAGTGAGGCTTTGCCACCACACCGCCAGATCAGGGAACCGGCCGGCGGCGGCCAGACCGACGACGGCCAGACCGAGGCCGGTCTTCATCCAGCCGCCTCCTCTCGGGCCGGGCCGCGAAGACGCAGCTCAAAACCCAAGGCCCCGACTCCGCTGGCCTGGGCAAAGACGTCGGCGGCGGCGCTCAGGCCGGCGGCGGCGACCATGTCTTGGATCTCGGCCACGGTGTACTTGTTCTCCAGCTTGCACGG
>CAYXRH010000257.1:1806-6302 GCA_964466355.1 uncultured Thermodesulfobacteriota bacterium | reverse complement strand
CCTTTGACGTGGATTTCGAGGCCGACGTGGCCGCCTTGGAGCCTCTTCTGGCCGAGCTTTCCCGCCGGGGCCTCGAGGCCTCCTTCGCCTGCGTCGGTCACTGGATAAAGAGACACCCCGGCCCGCACCGCTTGATCGTCGAGGCCGGACATGAGATCTTGAACCACACCATGACCCATCCGGACAACGAGGAGATCGACCCCGGACGTCACTTTCACCGGCTGGGGCCGATGGCGCTCAAAAACGAGGTGGCGGCGGCCCACCTTATCATCGAGGACGAGCTGGGCCAAAGCCCCCTCGGCTTCCGGGCGCCCCACTTCGGTCATCAGCACACTGAGGCGGTCTATCCCGTCCTGGTCGAGCTGGGCTACCGCTACTCCTCTTCGACCCTGGCCTCGCGCTCGCCCTCCTTTGGCTGGCCCCACCGGGCGGCCGGGGGGCGGTTGTGGGAGATTCCGGTCACGGTCTGCCCCCGGCACCCCTTTTCCGCCTTTGACACCTGGCATTTTGGGCGCAAGCGACGGAGCCGCCACCGCCCCGGCGACCTCTGGGCCGCCTTGGAGAAGGTCCTCGCCGCGGCGGCGGAGCGAGGGCTGCCGCTGAGTTTTTATTTTGATCCCCGGGACATGGCTCGCCACGGGGTCTGCGGCCGGGCTCTGGAGATGCTGGCCGCTTCAGGCCTGCCCACATCCACTCTCGGCCGTTGGGCGAGGCGGCTGGCGGAAACCTGAAAAAAGGGTCGGTGATGACATGATGCGGACGACGGGGCTGTTGCTGATTTCCATCGGGATCGTTTTGGTGGTCGAATTCGTCCGTCAGGTGGGGCCGTCGATTCAGCCGGCCCAGGGCCTGATGTTCTTTCCGGCCCTGGCCTATTATGAGCTCTCGGGCCTCGCCGTCGCCGGGATCGTGGGGCTGGCGGCCCGGCTTCTGGGCTCGCGCCGCGCCGCCTGGTGGGGCTTTTGGGCCGGGCTGAGCCTGATTTTGTCAGCCGCGGCCGTGGTGTGGGTCGCGGACAACTTCGGCGGTCTGCCCCTCCTGGGAGGATCCCGGCTCAAGGCCACCGCCGCCGCCGGACTCATCGCCCTCGGGGCGGCCGGAGCGGCCACCGGCCTGGCCGCTTTGGCCGGCCGGATCATCTCGCTCAGAACCTGGTCTTGGATCAACGTCCTTTTCGCCTTGATTTTATTACCCCTGGCCGGGGCCCTGACTCTGGGTTCGCTCCACTTCGGCTGGCACACCCGGCCCCCCGAGGCCCTGCTCAGACCCCAGCCGCCGCCCGAGGCCGCCCCGGCGGGGCCGAATCTGCTCCTCATCTCCATCGACGCCCTGCGCTCCGATTTCCTGCCGGCTTACGGCGAGGAGCTCGTCAAGACGACCCACATCGATCGCCTCCTCGACGGCGGCTTCATTTTTGAACGGGCCCGGTCCACCGCCTCGCTGACCCTGCCCGGCCACACCGGCATCCTCACCGGCCGCCATCCCGGCCGCCTGGGCGTGCTCTCCAACAGGAGCCGTCTGCCCGAAGGGGTCGAGACCTTGGCCCAGGCCCTGGCGCGGGCCGGATTGGCCACCGGGGCGGTGGTCTCCAGCCCCACCCTGGACCCCCAGAGTGGAATCGGGACCGGGTTCGCCGAATATCGGGCCCCCTACCCCAGGTACGCCTCCTGGTTCCACGATTTTTTGAGCTTATCCCTTCTCCGGCTGACCAAGGAGCTCCTGGCCGGGGACGCGCACGCCCTGTCCAACGCCGAGACCGCCGACGAGGCCCTCGACTTGCTCCAAAAATTGGGTCGCCGGCGCTTCTTCTTGTTCGTTCACTTTTGGGGGGTCCACGATCCCTACCGCCCGCCGGGGCGGTTCTACACCTCGCCGCAGCGGTCCGATTCCTGGTTGGAGCGGCTCAGCCACCAAGGCCGCTACCGGGGCGAGCTCCTCTACGTGGACGAGCAGCTGGGCCGCTTGTTCGCCTGGCTGGACCAGCGCGGCCTCTGGGACAAGACGGCCGTCATCCTCACCGCGGACCACGGCGAGGGCCTGGGCCAGCACGGCTACATGTACCACGCCCGCGAAGTGTATGAGGAACAGCTCAGGGTGCCGCTCATCGTTCATCCGGCCGGGGCCCGCGGCCCGACCGAGCGGCTCTTTGAGCCGGTCCAGACCACGGCCATCCCCGGTCTGGTCCTCGAGGTGTTGGGCGGACAAGCCTGGCCCGGCGCCAAGAAGGGGATCTTCCTCTCCCTGGCCACCGGGGGCGACAAATGGGCCGTCACCGACGGGCGGCGCAAGCTGATATTCAACCGCGAGGCCAAGACCTGGCAGGCGTTTGATCTGAAGAAAGATCCGGCCGAGCTAAAAAATCTGGCCTCGCCAGAGGCGCCCTGGCCCGACTTGGCCCAAGGCCTCAGCCGCTGGCTGGCCGAGCTCAAGACAGGCGGTCCCACGCCGGTGGCGCCGGAGCGGGAGAACGCCTTGAAAGCCTTGGGCTATCTGTGATTCGTCCCTTCTTCTCCGACCAAGGCAAGGGCTTGAAGCTCGCCGTCTTGGGCCTCGTCTTCTTGGGCCTGCTGGCCTACTACCTCCAGGCCACGCCGGATAAGGAGATGGGCTGGCGGCCCATGTACCGCTACGAGGCCTCGCCCGCGGCCAGCCGGGGTGGCCCGGTCGACCTGTGGGGCCGTCCGGTCTTGAGCCTCCTGCCCCGGGGGGAAGGATTCGTCGTCCCCGTGGGGCCCGAGGAGCGTCGGTTCAAGGTTTGGGGCCGCCTCCGGGTCGAGGTCGGCCAGCGGGTGGACATCGTCGGCGACTACCTCGGTCCGGGCGCGGTTCACCTGCTGAGGGCTCACGTGCACCAAGGTTCGCGTCTGGTCAAGGTCTCGCTCTCCTTGGCCGCGGCGCTGGTGGCCCTGGGGCTGCTCGCCTCAGCCTTCGCCTGGCGGCGCGATCAGAGGGGGCTCTTGTGGCCCCGGGAGGACTTGAGACGCCGGACTTGATGACCCATCTGGCCCTGCCTTACGCCGCGGCCCGGTTGGCCGGCCGGCCCAGCCCTTGCCCCCGGCCCTGGCTGGTTGTGTTCTGCCTCGGGGCCGTCCTGCCCGATGTGGGCCGCGCCGTCAACGTGGCCTGGCCTTACGGGCCTTTCCAGCTTTTGGGCGGCTTTTTTCACGCCCCCTTGGTCCTGCTGGTGCTCTGCGCTGGTCTGGTCTTTGTTTTTCCGGCCAGGCGCCGCCTCTCCTATCTCGGCTGGCTCCTCTTGGGCGCGGGTGTTCACCTGATCTTCGATGCCGGCCAGCGGCAGTTGGGCGGCGGGGGTTATTTCTGGTTTTTTCCCTTTTCTTGGCGCCGGGGGGATTTAGGCCTGTTCTGGTCGGATGCGACGGTTCTGGCGGCGCCATATTTTGTGGCCCTGGGCTTGGCCGTGGAGGCTGTGGTTCAGTGGCGGGCGCGGCGGCGCTGCTCCCCGCCTCGACGGGCGCGGCCGAGGCCTTGAAGCGGGTGGGTTGATGAGCCTCAAACAGGCGCGCTGGATCTTGGTCTTGAGCCTGAGCCTCTTCGCCGTCCGGGCCGGCGTGTACATGACCCTACTCCCCCTCAACGAGATGCCCGACGAGCTGGCCCACTTCCGCCAGGTCCGCCTGGCCCAGTGCTGGGACGAGATCAAGGAGGGCCGCCTCTCCATGGGCCGCCTGATGCAGGAGATCACGGCCGATTATCTTTACGTCGGCTCGAACCTCAAACAGAGGCCCGATCCGGCGCAGTTGGACGCCTCCACCCCTCGGCCGGAGATGCAGGTGGCCTATTACCGGATCATGGGCGGGCTTCTGGACTTCCTGAAGGTGGACTCGCCGGCCGCGGCCTGGTACCTCGGCCGGGGGGTCTCGGTCCTGGTCGGACTGGCCTTGATCATCCTCACCTGGGCCGCCATCCGGACCGTCTTTCCACAGCACCCGCTCATCGCCGCCGCCGGGGCGGCCTTCTTGTCCGTCTGGCCTCAGTTCGCGGCCATGAGCGCCGTGGTGAGCAACGACAAGCCGGCCGAGCTGGTCGGGGCCGTCTTTTGTCTGCTCTTGGCCCGCTCGTCGCGCCACAGCCGTTGGCCGGAGTGGGCCGGCCTCGGCCTCATGCTCATCATCCTGCCTTGGGTTAAAAAGACGACCTTCTTTTTCTGGCTGGTGGCCCTCTTGGCCGCCTGGCCGTGGTGGCGGGCCTTCATCGACTCCCGCGTTCACGCCTACGCCTTGAGGTGGAGCTTGTGCGTCGGCCTGGCCTGTGGGATGATCGCCCTGATCTATTTTCCGCCCCTGGCCGTGCGGGTGGTCCATCTGCTGGGCATGCCGGTGCTTCGAGTGTGGGGCCTGTGGATCAAAGACGTCATTTTCTTCACGGTGGTCATCGCCTTCCTCGCCGCCTGGCCGTGGTGGCGCCGGCGGCGGCCTCGATCCTCGGCCCAGATCCGCTATTGGGCCGCGGCCGCCGGGCTGGTCTGCCTCCTGGGC
>CAYXRH010000257.1:0-1796 GCA_964466355.1 uncultured Thermodesulfobacteriota bacterium | reverse complement strand
ACTTGGATCTTTTTGTGGGCCGTTTCTTCGGCCAGGGGTTGGAGGCCCCGCCGGTCTTCTTCCGCCAGCCCGGCATAATCGACTCCATCCTGACCCTGGTGCGGCCCTTTGACCTGGGGTTTTGGCACCACGTCTATCTCAACGTGGTCTCACTCTTCCAGAGCGCCTGGGCGACTTACGGCTTCATGACCCTGCCCCTCGAAAGCGGCTGGTACGGGGGGGCCTGGATCATGTTCGCCTGCGCGGCGGCGGGATGGTGGCGCCTTCTTTTTCGGCCTTCGCCGGGTTGGCTCTTCGAAGCCTGGCAGGGGAGGGCCCTGGGCCTCTTGGCCGCGGCGGCCTTGTTGAACACGCTGGTCGTTTTGATGCGTCAGATCGCCTTCATCCCCGACACCCTCAGCCAGGGCCGCTGGCTCTTTCCGACCCTCATCCCCTGGGTCCTGCTCGGCGGCGCCGGCTACGTGGCCCTCTGGCCCTGCAGACTCCAGGGGCTCGCCTTGGCCGGCGGTCTGGTGTGGGTGGCGGCCATGGACTTGGCCGGCATGTGGCGGATCATAGTCCCTTTTTATTACCGGGTGGTCTTCTGAGGTGGACCGCTTTTACAGGCTGGCGGCCTGGTTGGGCGGCGGCCTCCTCGTCGCGGCGGCCTTGGGCTATTTCTTCTTGGGCGCCGGCCCGACGCTTTTTTGTCGTGAGAGGCAGGAGAGCTGGCGCTACCAACTCGGCTCCTTGAGGCCCGGCGACAGCGTCGGCCAGACCTTCATCAACCGCCTGGACAACTTGACTCGGATCGACGTCAAGCTGGGCACCTTCAAGCGGCCGCTGGTCAAGGACGTGACCTTGCATCTGGTCGAGATCGCCGATCCGAGGCCCGAACCCCGCGTCGATCTCATCCCGGCCGGGGGGGCGGTCGGCGCGCCGGTGGAGGTCTTTGACAAGACCCAGGTGGGGCAGACCTTCACCCCGGAGCTCGAGCCCCTCATCGGCCTCAGGGTCTGGCTCGACAGGCGCCGGATGCCGCCCGAGGCCGAGGTCAGGCTTCAGCTCAGAGAGGGCGGGGGGCAAAATTTTCCGGGGGCCCTTCTGGCCACGTGTCAGATCAAGGCGGCCTTTCTGCCTGATATAGGGTTCGCCCTTTTCCCCTTCGGGCCCTTGAAAGGGCTCAGCGGCCAGAGGCTCCTCTTCACGCTCGACGTCAGCGGCGCGCCCCAGGGCCGGGGGCTGGTGGTCCGATTCGTTCCGGACGAGGAGGAGAGCCCCCCTTGGCCGAGGGGGGGGTATGCCGGCTACGGCCGCGGCCGGGCCGGGGTTCAACTCTCAATTCCGGGCCGGCGAGGGAAAAAGGAGACCTTTTTGGGCGATCTCATCTTCAGACCAGCCTACCAACCCTCCATGCCCCTTTCGCCTGAAATCAGACGGGTGACGAAACGCGGCTGGCTCATCTCAGACAACGCTTACACCTCCTTCAGCTTTGAACCGGTGGTCAAATCCAAACGCCAGAAGCATTATTTCTATCTGACCGTGGCCGAGGGTCTGGGCAAGGGCCCCACCGCCCTGGCCGACCCGACCACCCGCTACACCTACGGCGCCCTGATTCTGGATGGGGTGCCGACGCAAGGCTCCTTGACCTTTCGAGTCTACCACGGCCTTCCCCGCCGGGAGGCCCTGGCGCGTTTTATCAGCCAGGTGACCGGGTCCAAGCCGGGTCCTTTTAAAAAACGTTGGTGGCTCGCGGGTTTGGTGGGGGCTCATCTGATCCTCTTGGGCCTCATCCTCGGCGCGGCGGCCTGGAGGAA
>CAYXRH010000256.1:0-6311 GCA_964466355.1 uncultured Thermodesulfobacteriota bacterium | reverse complement strand
TAAGGCTCGCTTACACGCGGCCCCGAGTCGAATTCTTCTTTAGGCGGGGCCGCTTCTCCTTCCGCTCGCCGAGGCCTGTGACCCTCACCCTCAAATTCGTTCGAACAACCAAACCAAAATACTAACTTACTTGAATGATCGCCAATCAGTATGAGCCCCCGGAGCGGGCATGAGCGACCGTGACCCTCATCACCGCCGACAGGTTGGCCACGGCTTGACGATCGTCAGGGCGGCCAAAGCATGCTACGGCTGCCGGGCCTGCGAACTGGTCTGCTCATTTCACTTTCGCGGCCTCTTCGCTCCTGGAGGCGGAGCGATTAAGGTCTGGAAGCGAAACAGCGACGCCGACATCGCCTGGACCGTGGATTCGAGCTGCGACGGCTGCGCCGGCGAGAAGGGGTTGCTTTGCGTTCGCTATTGCACCTACAAGGCGCTCTCGGTCGCGCCTCAACGGCCGGCGCGATGACCATCAGAGGCGGCCTGGCCGGCCGGTTGCTGCGGGTCAATCTCACCACTGAAGAGCTCAAGATCGAACCGAGCGCCGAGCGCGCCTCAGAATACATCGGCGGTCGGGCGGTCAATTCGGCGATGCTGTTTCACGAAACGCCGCGCGGCGCCACCTGGTCTGATCCAAGGAATTTGATTATCTTCGGGGCCGGGGCCTTGGTCGGCACCCTGGCCCCTGGCGCTTGCCGGACCTCCATCGACACCATAAACGTCTTCACCGGCGGCAAGGGCTCGGCCAACGTGGGGGGTCATTTTGGCCCGGAGTTGAAGTACGCCGGGTTCGATCACGTGGTCATCAGCGGCAAGTCGAAGAGGCCGGTTTACCTCTATCTCCACCAGGGCCGGGCCGAGCTGAGGGACGCGGCCCACCTTTGGGGCAAGACCACCTTTGAGACCGAGGAGATTCTGGAGAACGAACACAGCCCTCACCAGGTCAGAATCGCCGCCATCGGCCCGGCCGGGGAAAACCTGGTCAGAGGCTCCGGGGTGGTGGTTGACCGGGGCAAGGTGGCGGGCGGCTGCGGCGTGGGCGGCGTTCTCGGCGACAAAAAGCTCAAGGCCTTGGTCGCCTGCGGCGAGGGCGGCGGCATCCGGGTCGCCCGGGCCAAGGCCTTTTTCGAGGCCGTGGACGCGGCCCTGGCCAAGGTCCGCGCCTCGCCCCTGACCGAGTTCATTAAGCATGACACGCCGGCCGGGGGCATGTGCGATCCGAACCGGGCCGGCTGGGATCTGCTTCTCAGCGTGCGCAACGGCCAGGATGACTACTGGGAGCCGGAAAAGCGGCTGGCCTTGACCAATCCCCAAACGGGCTTTCCGCGGCACCGGAGGGCCATCTTTGCGTGTCCGGCCTGTCCCTTGGGCTGCATGCCCTTCTCGGCGATCACCCGCGGCCGACACGCCAAAACGGCCGGGCCTGGATTTTGGATCAACACCATCATGGACGCGGCCCGGCTGGACATCACTGACGCGGCGGGCATGACCAAGGCCTGGATTTTGTGCAATCAGTTGGGCCTGGACACCGACTTCGCCACCAGCGTGATCTCCTGGGCCTTTGAGTGCTACGAAAAGGGGCTCATCACCAGGGATGACACCGACGGCCTAGCCTTGAAGTGGGGCGACGCGGAGGCGTTCATCAAGATGATCATCAAGGTGGCCCATCGTCAGGGCATCGGCGACTTGCTGGCCCAAGGCTCCCGCGAGGCCTCGCGCCGACTGGGCCAGGGATCAGAGGCGTGGGCCATTCACGTCAAAGGCCAGGACTCCATCGAGCCGTTCCGGGCGGCCAAGGGTTGGGCTCTGGGTGTGGCCACGTCAACCGTGGGCGGGCGGCACCTGCGCGGGACCACCCTCGGCGGCGACCGCTTTGGCCCCAAGGGCGTCTCCTTTGAGCCCGACACCTACCAAGACCAGGCGGCCAACTGTGTCTGGCAGTCCCTGACCAAGGAGATGGAGGACATGCTCGGCCTCTGCTCGCTGGTGGGCACCTGGTCTGGGGCGTACGCTCTGGAGCCTTCGGATTACGTCGCCCTGGCCAACTCGACCCTGGGCCTCGACCTCAGCGAGGAGGAGCTGTTTTTGATCGCCCGCCGGTCATACAACCTCGAAAAAGCCTTCAACACCCTTCACGTCGGCCTGGTCCGGCGGGACGACTATCCGCCGCCAAGATTCTTCAAGGAGCCCATCAAGGCCGGCCCCTACAAGGGCTGTCGCTGCCGCGAAGAGGAATGGGATCGCATGCTGGATGATTTCTATGACCTTCATGGCTGGGATCGGGAGACGGGTTGGCAGACCAAAACGTCTTTGGAGGCCATGGGGCTCTACGGGGTGGCTGAGGCGCTTTCAAAGGCCGGAAGACTAATCGACAAGTAGTCTCTTTTTGGGTCTTTTGATTTGAGCAGGCCTGGGGCCGCGCGGCGCGCGCCCTCCGACTCTTTAAAATTCCAACGTTCTATGGTACGAACAGCACCAAGCGCCCTGGTCATGAGCGCTCCTAGGATTAGACGAGGAGCTTCCACCGGGGGCGATGCCTTTAGAGAGCGGCAGACGTTTGGTGCACGTCTGAAAGAGGAGAGTCAGCCTTCATCTTCATCGGCGGCATACAGCCCCGGAAGGTTCGAGTCAGCGAGGCGGCGCGGACCTGCCCTAGCTGCGGTCTGCCTTCGGCGCGCCTGATGCGCCTCGATCATTACCTCAGCCTTTTTTTCATCCCTCTTTTTCCGATCAAGCGGGGCCAGACTTTCCTGGAGTGCTCACGCTGCAAAGCCGTCTTTGATCAGACCGGGGGGGCTAGACGAGCGGTGGGGCGAGAGGGCTCAAAAAGCCGCTGCCCTCACTGCGGAGGAGAGGTGGCCCGGGATTACGTCTTCTGCCCCTATTGCGGGCGAAGAATGTGACGCAAACGAGGCTAGTGTCGCTGACCGTTTTTCATCTCTGCGGGCCGGTTGAGGCCGCCGCGGCTGAAGCAAACCTTGATCTGGATGTGCATCGACGATGACCGGATCAAAACCAGTCTTTTAAATGTGGACCTGAGGCCAGGAGAGGATTTGGCCATGTCAGATAAAAGGCAAATCAAGGCCCAGCTCCTGAAAGAGGCGGACGAGTTCAAGAAGCGGGTGGCTCAGCTTGAGCTCGCTTTGGCCGAGCACGAGCAGGCCGGGGAGAGGCTTCGGCGGACTGAAAAACGATTCCGCGAGATGGCCGAAGCGTCTCCGGCCATCATCGTCGAGTTCGAGCTAGACATGCGGGTGACCTACATGAACCGGGCCGGATTGAAGGCCTTTGGCTGCGACGAGGCTGACCTCGAGGCCGGCCTGACGATTCCTCAACACCTCATCGTCGAGGAAGACAGGAAGAGGCTCAAAGGGCGGTTGGCCCAGGCCGCGGCCGGCATGATCCACGGCAGCGCCGAGTACGGCCTCATCAAGAGCGACGGCGCCCGCATGGAGGCGAGAATAACCACCACGCCCATCATCGAGAACGGGAAGGTGGTTCGCCTTCGCGGCATTGTCGAGGACGTCACCGAAAAGAAGCGAGTGGAGGAGGCCCTAAAAAAGGAGAGAAGGGTTCTCAACAACATCATTGAGCTGAACCCTTACAGTATCGGCGTGTACGACTCCAAGGGCCGTTTTGTCAAGGGCAACCAGGCCCTCGAGGATTTGTTCGGCGTCCTGCCCTCGCCGGGATATTCCCTCTTCGACGATCCCATCCTCAAGAGGGAAGGCGTCCACGAGCAGATGCTGGCCCTCCAAAAAGGCCAGGCCGTGAAGGTGAACACCGAGGCCTGGTACGATCCCCGGGAAGCATCGCCGGATCGGCCGGGCCGGCGGGTCTGCGTCAAAAGAATGGCCTTCCCCGTCCTCGATCAAGCCGGCCGTCCTGAGAGCATCGTCATCATGCACGAGGACGTCACCGCCCGCAGAATGGCCGAGGCGGCGCTCAAAAAATCGGAGGAGATTCTCCTCGCCGTCTTGGATGGCGTCGAGGCCGACGTCTACGTCGCTGATCTTAAGACTTATGAGATCTTGTTCGTGAACAAGCATATGATAGACAGCTTCGGCCCCGGACTGGTGGGACAGGCCTGCCACCAGGCTTTTCGCGGTCAGGCAAGACCGTGTCCTCATTGCACCAACGCCAAGCTGGTGGACGCCGCGGGCGAACCGAGCGGCGTGGTCATCTGGGAAGGTCAAAATCCGCTCACCGGCCGATGGTACTTCAATCACGATCGAGCCATCAGGTGGGTTGACGGCCGCCTAGTCCGTCTCCAGGTCGCCGCCGACATCACCGAGCGCAAAGAGGCCGAGGCGGCGCTGAAGCAAAGCGAGGCGACGGCGCGGGCCCTGTTGAACGCCACCCCCTCGGCGGCGGCCATGGTGGACGCCGAGGGCAGGCTGATCATGCTCAACCAGACCTTTGCCCAGCGGTTCGAGCAAGAGGCCGACGACTTGATCGGGAAAAAACTGAATGAATTACTGGCGCCCCACGCCATGGGCCATCACGACCGGTGGATCAAACAGGTTTTCCGGACGGGCAACCCGGTCTATTACCAAGAGGAGTGGGCCGGCAAATTTTTTGGCCACACCATTTATCCCCTCTTTGGCTCTCGGGGCGAGGTGGACCGGGCGGCCATGTTCTCCCGGGACGTGACGCGGTGGAAGAAGGCCGAGGACGAGGTTAAAGCCTACCAGGATAAGCTGCGCTCCCTGGCCGCGGAGATATCTTTGGCCGCGGCTCGGGAAAGGCGGCGGATCGCGGTGGAGCTGCACGATCGGGTGGGCCAGAATCTGGCCCTGGCTTTAATGAAATTGAGCAATCTCGAGAAGGTTTTAGACTCGGCCGGGGCGGCCAGGGACTTGGAGGCGGTGGCTGAGCAGATCCGTCTGGCCTCTTCTGATGTGCGGTCCATGACCCTTCAGATCTGCCCGCCGGCGCTGTATCAGCTTGGCCTCGGCGCGGCCCTGGACGAGTTGGCCGAACAGATCCAAAAGGACCACGGCCTCAACATTGAGTTTGAGGACGACGAGCAGCCCAAACCCCTCAGACAGGATACGGCGGCCGTGATCTACGGCGCGGTCAGGGAGTTGATGCTCAACGTGGTCAAGCACGCCCGGGCGGGATGGATGAAGGTCGGCATCCACCGCGAGGGGAAAAAAATACGGATCATGGTCGTTGACGACGGAATCGGTTTTGGCGGGCTGGAGCCGGAGGCCTTCATGGCTAAAGTTAAGTCATTTGGCTTGTTCAGCATTCGCGAGCGCCTCAAGCCGCTCGGCGCTCGGTTGAAGTTCGAGTCGTCCCCGGGGCAGGGGACGCGGGCCGTGCTCGAGGTCCCCCTGGAGGATGACGAGCCTGGTGTGACGCGGTAAGTATATAATAAGGCTAAACCTCAGCCCTGGCCAAGACGTGTTGACCGATTCCTCAAATTCTCTCGAACAACCAAACCAAAAAGCTAAGTTGCTTGAATGATGGCCAATTGGTCTTAGGCCAGGATCAGTTTTCATCGCTCTTGCCACTGATATGACATTTGTGATATGAGTTGTATTGTAAGTTATGGGTTTAAGCTGGCTTTCAGCGGAGAGAAGTTATGGGCCTCAAAATAATCGTCGCCGATGACCACGTCATGTTTCGGGAGGGCTTGAGCGCCTTGTTGCGGGGCATTCCAGGGACCGAGATCGTCGCTGAGGCCAACAATGGTCGCGAGACGCTGCGATTGTGCCGCGAGCTGAGCCCAGATTTGGTCATCATGGACGTGTCCATGCCTGATTTAAACGGTATCGAGGCTACCCGCCAGATAAAGGCCGAATGCCCGGGCGTCAAGGTCGTGGCCGTGTCACAGCACTCCAGCCGACGCATGGTCATGGCCATGCTCAAGGCCGGCGCCTTGGGATATCTGCTCAAAGAGTGCGCCTTTCAAGAGCTGGCCGACGCCGTGGCCGCCGTCAGCGCCAACAAAGCCTACCTCACCCCCTCGATCTCGTCGGTCGTCCTGGAGAATATAATTTCCCCGGCCGGCGAGGCTTCGTCGCCAACTCCGGGTCTGACGCCCCGGGAGCAAGAAGTGCTTCAGCTTTTGGCCGAAGGCAAAAGAGCCCGTCACGTCGCCTCTGAGCTGAACATCAGCCTCAAGACGGTGCACACGCACCGGCGCAACATCATGCAAAAGCTGGACGTTCATTCCGTGGCCGAGCTGACCAGATTCGCCATCCGCGAAGGCTTGACCAGCCCGTGAGCCTGAGACGCTGACGCTGATTTTGATCTAGCCCGGATATTTCACGAGAGCCTTAAATGAGACCTGATTGGCTGTTTTG
>CAYXRH010000255.1:0-6347 GCA_964466355.1 uncultured Thermodesulfobacteriota bacterium | reverse complement strand
GGCGAGCGGAAGGGAAAGCGGCCCCGTCGGAGAAGAATTCGACTCGGGGCCGCCCAGGAGCGAGCCTTAGTCCTGTCCGAACCCTCGACCTGAAGTGAGAACAACCAACCAAAATTACACCTTTGAATGCAACTTGGTCTGAGAGGCCCGGATCAACCTTCGCCGGACGCATTCAGGCTGAAGCGCCAGCGGCAGAACATGTCCGGCGGGTGCGCGTCCGGTGGGGCGAAGAGGCACTCGACCCTGATGCGAGGATCCATCTCCTGGGCGAAACCGGTGAACTCGGCCAGGTGCATGGCCTTGCAGTCGTACTCCTCAAGCCCCCTTTCGAGCCGGGCCACCTGGGTCGGACAGACGGGAACGTTGATCAGAACCTCGTCCTCCCGCTCGATGATGTCGTAGCCGACGATGATGTGCCAGGGGAAGAGCTTCAGGGCCTTGACGAATCCGCCCAGGCCTTTTTCGCTCAAGCGGAAGCGTTTTTTGAGATCCCGCGCCGCCAGGCCGGAGACCCGGCCCCAGACCAGCTCGTTGAAGTGGCAGGCCTGCTTCAGGCCGTAGGCGCTCTCGATGTTGATGAACCAAAAGGCGTCCACGATCCGGTAATGGCGCATCAGGAATTCGAGGTAGTTTATGAGCTCAGCCTTGTCCCAATGGTCGAAGTAACCCATGGCCTCGCCTCCGCAGGTCTTCTTAGGTGTAACATCTCATTAATATTACATATTTTATCAAGGCGATCGCCCTTCATGGGGCGCCGCCTCAGTCGTGTTCCTTGATCACGCGGCCGGGGCTGATGAAGGATATGCCCTGCTGCCCGGCGGCCCCGATCATGATGCATTCGATGACGGGCGGACTGATTTTCCTGGACGACCGCCAGGTGACGACGAAGCAAGCGCCGCTGCCCTTGCCCTGGTCGGGCTTGGCCACCGGCAGGTCCAGGGCGGCCAGGGGGCCGAGCTGGACCGGCGCGGAGATGAACTCCGCCGCCAGCCGGCCCTGGCTGTCGTAATATTTGGCCGAGGTGAGCTGAAGCGGCGTCTTTAGATCAGTGTTGCGGACGACCAGGGTGGCGGCCAGGGCGAAGGGCCGGCTGGTGCCGCTCAAGTACACGTGGGTGTAAGCCGGCACGTAGACCGTCTGGCCCTCGGAAGACGGCTCGTCATCGGCCCAGGTTGACCCGGGGCCGAGCCAGAGAAGACTCAGGACCAAAAAAAGGGCGGTCTTCCTGATGGCCGGAAGGCGGCGCTGATAAAAAGCCTTCATCCCACTCCCCCTGGTGAGGGTGATGAGTTTTTGTAAGCTTCAGCCTAAAGCATTTTGCGGCCTAAAAAACAAGAGCTGCCTCCGGAAGTGGGGCGCGTCCAGAATTTTTTGGGCCGGGATCACCCCCGGCGGGCCGCCAGGTCGTGTTTGCGGTAAAGCCCCCGAAACTGGTGATAGGTCAGACCGAGAAGGCTGGCCGCCTGGCGCTGGTTGTAGCGGGCCTCCTTCAAGGCCGCGGTGATCATCTCAACCTCCAGCTCCCTGACCGCCTCGGCGAGGCCTTTGCGGGGCTCAGGCCCTGGCGCGGTCTCTGCGGGCGGTTTCGACTCAGGGCCGTGGAGCCAAGAGGTCAGATTGTCCGGGGGCCGGAAGGGGTCGAAGTCGATGTCCCTGATCAAGGCTCCTTCGGCCCGGTAGACGGCTCGCTCGACCACGTTTTTCAGCTCGCGCACGTTGCCCGGCCAGGCGTGGCCCAGAAGCGTTTCGACGGCTTCGTCGCTGAACTGGGGCATTTCGCCGCGGTCCATCTCAAAGGCCATGCGGGCGGCGAAGTGGTTGGCCAGGAGGAGGATGTCGTCTCGGCGCTGGCGCAGGGGCGGCAGGTGGAGAACCTCAAAGGAGAGCCGGTCCAAGAGGTCCTGCTTGAATTCTCCGCTCCGGGCCAGGGCGGGCAGGTCGGCGTTGGTCGCGCCGACGATGCGCACGTCCACCCTGACCGCTTCGGCCGAGCCGACCCGTTCGAAGAGGCCGTATTCGACCGCGCGCAGGATCTTCTCCTGAACCTCCAGGGGGATGTTGCCGATCTCATCCAAAAACAAAGTCCCCCGGTCGGCCGCCTCGAACCGCCCCAGGCGGCGCTTTAAAGCGCCGGTGAAGGCCCCGGCCTCGTAGCCAAAGAGTTCGGATTCGATGAGGGCCGGGCTCAAGGCGGCGCAGTTGAGGGCGATGAGGGGTTCGCGCCACCGGGCGGAGAGGTAGTGGAGCCGGGCCGCGGCCAGCTCCTTGCCCGTGCCGCGCTCGCCGACGATGAGGACCGGCCGGTCCACCCGAGCCGCCCGGGAGAGCCGCTCCTGGAAGGCCACGAAGGGCTCGGAGGCGCCCAAGGCTTCGGGCACCCGGGCGGCCGGATCGGGCTGGGCCGAAGAGGTCATGGCTTTTTCTACCACGGCGTGGTCTAAATGGCCACAACTTAGTTTATTAAGCTAATTGAAAAGCCGGTCAACAAAGAGGTCTGTCGGGCTAACTAGCCGCCGAGGCGGCTCTTTCTCTAAATGCTCTCTTTTGGCCCGCATCTTGCGCTGAGGCAGGGCAAACGAAAAAAACGCCTCAGCGGCAGGAGGAAAAAATGGGCATCTTTTCGAGAGTGAGAGACATCATCAACTCCAACCTCAACGCCATGCTGGACAAGGCCGAGGACCCGGAGAAGCTCATCAAGCTCATGATCCAGGAGATGGAGGATACCCTGGTCGAGGTCAAGGCCTCGTGCGCTGGAGTCATGGCCACCAAGAAGAAGATCCAGCGGGAGCTGGATCAGGTTCAGGCCCGGGCCGACGACTGGGCCGACAAGGCCCAGTTGGCCGTGGACAAGGGGCGCGAAGATCTGGCCCGGGAGGCGCTTCAGGAAAAGCGCCGTTTCGTGGAGCGGGCCGAAAGACTGGCCCTGGAGATGGCCGAAGTTGAAGGCTTGATCGAGCAATACCAGAGCGATATAATCCAGCTCGAAGAGAAGCTCGGCGCGGTCCGCGAGAAGCAGCGCTTGTTGGTCCAACGCCACATCAGCGCCCGGCGGCGTCGGCGGGCGAGGGAGGACATCCGCCGCGCCGAGGCCGCGGATGCCATGATCCGCTTCGAGCAGTTCGAGAACCGCATCGAGCGGCTGGAGGCCGAGGCCGAGCTGGTCAACTTCGGACGGCGGCCGCCCGTGGAGGATGAGTTCGCCCGCCTCGAGGACGACGAGGAGATCGAAAAAGAACTTCAGGCCCTCAAGACCAAGTCCGGCCGCGCGGCGAGCGAGAAGAAGGCCGAGTGATGGAGGGGCGACATGGACCACAGAACCCTGGCCCTGCTGATACCGGTTCTGGCCCTGCTGATACCGGTTCTGGCCATCGTGGGCACCTTCTCCCTAAAAGCGCTCAAGATTCTCAGGGGTGATCCGGTGAAGGGCCAGGGAGCCGGCCAGGACGACGAGGCCAGAATGATCCAGGAGATGTACCAAGGTCTGGCCCGCATGGAAGAGCGGATCGAAGCTTTGGAGACGCTCCTGTTGGACCAGAAAGGAAAGGACAGAACAAAATGAGACGTTCACGCCGCCAGACATGGCCCTGGCATCACTTCGGGCCGGCCGGAGACTGGGAGCGCCGCCGCGCGGGCCGCCGTCCCTCCGGCCGAGGCCTCTACCGCTCCCGGCGCGGCAAGATCTTCGGCGTCTTCAAGGGCCTGGCCGACTACCTCGACCTGTCGGTCAAATGGATCAGAATCGCCGCCGTGATCCTGCTCTTCGTCAGCGGCTTCTGGCCCATGATCGGCCTCTATCTCCTGGCCGCCTTGATCATGAAGCCCGAGCCGGTCATGCCCCTAAAGAGCGCCGAAGACGAGGAGTTTTACGATTCCTACGTCCGCTCCCGGTCCCAGACCCTGGACCGGCTCAAGCGCACCTTTGAAAACCTGGACCGCCGCATCAGGCGCATGGAGGACGTGGTCACCACCCGGGATTTCGATTGGGAGGAAAGGTTGAATAAAGGGACTTGAGGACAGCGACGAATCAAACTTTGTGTCCCGCAAATATTTAATATTGAGGCTGTCGGCTCCAGGGCGCCCTGTCCCTGGAGCCACGACAACTATTATTTTATACTGTATTAACCGGAAGATTTGAAAAATAAAGTCATCAAAGTCAGCATAACTTAATGATATAATGGGCCAAATCAAGCAGTTGAACAAAACTGCCTGCGGGACAAAGGGAAGACTGTCCGGGGCGGGTCTGATGAAACCATGTGTAGTGGATTCGGGGCTGGGATGGAGATTATGGCATGAAAAACAAATCAGCCGCGTTCATTGAAAACCGGGATATCGGCCAAACAGACAGGTTGTATTATCTGGACTGGCTGAGGGTCCTGGCCATTCTGGTAGTCTTTTTTTTCCATTGCGCCAAGATTTTCGATTATCACACCACCGGCGTCTATAACGCGGTCCGAAGTCCTGTTTTGTCGGCCTTCAGGGAATTCAATTTCATTTGGGTCATGCCGCTGTTTTTCGCCATATCGGGAGCCGCGGTCTTTTTGTCCTTGAAGCCGGAACGGGCTTGGCCGTTCATCAAAGCCAGAATCAGCCGCCTTTTGATTCCTCTGGTTACTGTCGGCACCTTCCTGATCAATCCGCTCTATGTGTACGCAGAACGGCTTTTCAGCGGACAGGCCGGCGGCGGTTTTTTCCAGTGGTACCCGAAATTTTTCGACGGCATGTATGGATTAGGTGGCAACTTTGCCCCGTTGGGGCATGGTACCCATCTGTGGTATCTGGAATTCCTGTTTATTTACTCGCTGATTCTTTTGCCGCTCTTCATCCGGTCAAAAAAGCGGATCGCCGGCCGGCTTAAAACACTGTCAAACCGCTTTGAAAAACCCTGGGCCCTGCTCCTGCTCTTCCTGCCAATTTCAGCTTCCGGAGCCGGTTTTGAGATCATCGGGCTTGGCGGCATGAGGGTCATGGGCGGCTGGGACCCCATATCCTATCTCCTGTTCTTCGGCTATGGTTACATGATTTTTTCCAACGGGCGGATTCTGGAGATAATAAGCCGGTATGGCCTGATTTTCCTGGCGGGGGCCGTGACCCTGACGGCTTTACACGTGGATTCCCATTTCGGCTTCAATCTGATCATCCCCGGTGTAACCAGGCACGACATGTCGGCCGGCGGAGCGCTTCGTCCCTTGAGCCATTCCGGCTGGGCCGCGGTTCAGGCCTTCAGGGGGCTCTTGGCCTGGTGCTGGATCATCGGCATGCTGGGAGCGGGCTCCAGGCTGCTGAACTTCAACAATAAAACCCTGACCTATGCCAATGAAGCCGTTCTCCCGTTCTACATTCTCCACCATTCGGTAATTCTTCTGGCCGGCTGCTTTATCGTTCAGTGGAGCAGCGGCGTCGAAACTAAATTTTTCATGATCGCGGCAGTCTCTTTGGCTGTCATAATGGCCGTCTATGAACTGCTGGTCAGGCGGGTGAAATTACTTCGTTTCCTGTTCGGCATGAGATTGAAGAAATAGGGGGCAACCTAAGGCCGGACAATAACTGGAGGTCACCTGATCAATTGCCCTAGACCTTATCTCCTTCCCATCTCCGGTGCCACTTTGGCTGACGATGAACATATCTTCAGCCTATCTGACGGTGAACATGATGGGGACTATTTCCCAATTAATTCAATTTCATACAAGTTACTTGTGGGACCTAGCGTCGCGTCTCCAAATTGAGACTGTTGAAAAAGGCCAGTCAGCCCAGCGGCGGTGCGAGAGTTGATAAAATTAATTTTCAAGAATCGTTGAAGGCTCGAAAAACAGTATGAGGCGATCATGCTGGATAATTTAAAGAGGTTAAGGCAGTGTCTGCCTCAAAAAAAGTGACGTTTGAAGAATACGCGGCCATGGTGTATCCGGCCCTGATCATGCCGGCCGATGACTCAGGCTATGTGGTCACATACCCCGACCTGCCCGGTGTGGTGGCCTACGGAGAAACCAAGGAAAAAGCTTTGGACAACGCTGAGGAGCTGCGCCTGGCTTGGATCGACAGCCGCCTGGAGCGCGGTTGGCCGGTGCCAGTTCCCGGTGAATTGGCGTCGTGTAACGGAAAGCTGAGCCTGAGGATACCCAAGTCTTTGCACCGCCGTCTCAAACTCCGCGCCAAGGCCGAAAGCGTGAGCCTGAACCAATTAACCGCCCATATTCTTTCTTCTTCGGTCTAAGAAAGCCCAACCCGCCTGTTACCGAAATCTGTACCGCAGTTTGCGCTTTGATCTTCCGGCGCAGATGCTTATTTGACTCACTTATACCAAGTTGCTTTCAAAGGTGTAATTTTGGTTGGTTGTTCTCACTTCAGGT
>CAYXRH010000254.1:0-6433 GCA_964466355.1 uncultured Thermodesulfobacteriota bacterium | reverse complement strand
GTCGGGAGGCCACGAGCTTGTCGTAATCGCCGCTCTCCAAGGATTTTATCTTGTCTTCAAAGCTGATCTCCAGGGAGCCGTGCTCCATGGCGTTGGTCAGAACCTCGGAGATGGTCAGACGGAGATGGAAGACCTGTTCATCCGTGACCTGGCCCCGGGGCTTTAAATCCCGGGTGAGCATGTCGGCCACCGGAGCGATGAGGCTGAAGTCGGTCGGCAGGTTCAATCTGAGCTTCAACTCGACGAGGTGTCCACTCACCCGACGGTAAGCTTGGATTGAGTTTTGCCGCTCCACGGCCAGGGCCATGCGGGCCGCGAGCTCCTCGGCCCGCACCGGGGCGAAGATGTAATCCTGCAAACCGGCGTCCATGGCCTGAGTTAAAATTTGATTGTTCGGCCCGGTGATCCCCAACACGGGCGCCTCCAAGACGACATGGCCCAATTCGGCTAAAAGCTTGATCTCCTCGAGGCGGCTTCGACTTAAGTCGAGAAGGACTAAATCAGGGGTCGTCTCGCTCAAGATTCGGCTCAAGGGGCGATCGCTGGAAAAAAATGTCACTCCCAGCTGGTCCATCAGGTCGCCAAATTCGCGCCGGTCAGGACCGATCCACACAATTTTTCTCATTTGGGGAGGGTTGGGCTTCATTCACGCTCCCCGAATTGAACGATCAGGAAAGCGATGTCGTCTTGGAACTGACCACCGGTGTATTGAACCAGGTTCTGCCACAATCGCTCGGTCGTGGACTTGAGGTTCAACTCCGCCGCGGCCTCAAAGCCATCCCGCCAGCGCTCAAACCCGAATTGCTCCTTGTGTGCATTCCTGGCTTCGATGGGGCCGTCGGTGAATATTAAAAGCCTGTCCCCGGCGCTAACGGACACAATCTCTTCGGCCGCCTGGAACAAGGGGTCATTCGTGGCGAACATGCCCAAAAAAAAGCCTTCGCTCCTCAAACTGTCCACGCGCCTCTCGTTGGACCGCCACAAAAGCTGAGCCGGGTGGCCGGCGGTGGCGTAGGTGAGCTGCTGGGCGCGGCGATCAAAGTAAGCGCAAAAGGCGGTCGAGTAATCCTCTTCCAGGGTCAGTTTCAAAAGGTCCTGGTTTATGCGGTTGAAGGTTTGGCGTGGGGAGCGGGTTTCGGAGATGTAGCGCTCAAAAAGCGGTTTGAGGAGGGAGGAGATCATGGCCGACAGAAGCCCATGGCCGGAGACGTCGGCGATGAAAAAGGCGGCGGCGTCGTCCAAGTCGACCACGTCAAAAAAATCCCCGGCCACGCCGATGAAGGGGCGGTAAAAGGTGGCCACGTCAAGCCCGGGAATCTCCAGGGCCTTGGGCAGAAGAAAGCGCTGGTACTTGGCCGCGAGTTCGATCTCCTTCTCGATCCGCTCGTTGCGCTCCTTGAGCTCGCCGTATATCTTCTTGGCGTTGATGGCGTTTTTGATCTTCAGCGGCAGGATGACCTTGAGATCTTGTTCCTGCAGCGGCTTGGTGAAGTAATCATAGCTGTCCATGTCCAGGGCTGTCTGGATCGATTCAAAGTCGTCCAGGGCCGAGTTGACGATGACCGGGATGGACGAATAGGGCGCGTTTTGACGGCGCCACTTCAAGAACTCAAATCCGTCCATGACGGGCATCATCAGATCGAGCAGGATGAGGTCGACGTCGTGGGCTAGAACCTCGTCAATGGCCTCCCGGCCGTTGGCCGCCTCGAGGATCTTGTAGCCGGCCGGCGCCACGGCCAGTTTCAGCACCTCCCTGTTGAGCCGGGCGTCATCGACGATGAGAATGGTGGCCGACAATTAGCTAGTCCTCAAGTGAAATCGAGGATGGCCCTGGCGATTTTGCCCAAGGGCAGGATTAGATCGACCGCGCCCATGTCCACCGCCGCCTTGGGCATGCCGTAGACCACCGAGGTGACCTCGTCTTGGGCGATGGTTTTGGCGCCGGCGTTCTTGAGCTCAAAAAGCCCCGCCGCGCCGTCGTTGCCCATGCCGGTCATCAGAATGGCCAGGGCGTTGGGCCCGGCGGAGTGAACCGCCGAACGGAAAAGAACGTCCACCGAGGGCCGGTGCCGGTTGACTAAAGGTCCCTCTCTGACCTCGACGAAATAGCCCGAGCGGTCATGCTGCAAGAGCATGTGCTTTCCTCCCGGGGCGATGAGGACAAGCCCCTGATTGAGCCGTTGCCCGTTTTGGGCCTCCTGGACGCTCACCTGACAATGCGCGTCCAGGCGGTCGGCAAAGGCTTTGGTGAAGTGGACCGGCATGTGTTGGACGATGGCCAGGGGCGGGGACTCGGCCGGCAATGTGACCAGGACGTTTTCGATGGCCACGGTGCCGCCGGTGGAGGCGCCCAAGACGACGACCTTTTCGTCTCCACGCGCTTTGGAAACTTTAGGCCGATAGACCAACGTGGAGACCACCTCGTCGCCGGCCATGACCCCCTCGGGCAGTTTTTCGAGCCGGGCGTGGTCCTTGAGTTTAGAGACCCTCACCCCAGCGGCGGCTTTGACTTTTTCGAGCAGCTCCTCCTTGAGGGAGGGCAGGCTCGAGGCCAGGCCGCTTTTGGGTTTGGTCACGAAATCAACCGCGCCCAAAGCCAGGGCGTCCAGGGTGGCCTTGGCCCCGGAGGCGGTGTGTGAGCTGAACATGACCACTGGCGTGGGATAGGCGTCCATGAGCTTGCCTAAAAAGGTCAAGCCGTCCATGCGGGGCATCTCAATGTCCAGCGTGATCACGTCCGGCCTGAACTTGACCACCTTCTCCCGGGCGAAGTAGGGGTCAGAGGCCGTGCCCACGACCATCAGGTCAGGATCGGCCTCGAAGGTCTCTTTCAGAAATTCTCGAACCAGCGCCGAGTCGTCGATGATGAGCACTTTTTTGGGTTGAGGCATGATTCACTCTTTCTCAGAACAGCGTCAGGTCGGTCTTGACCCGTTGGGAAGCCAGCTTGGCCGTGTAAGCCTCCTCGGCTTTTATAATCCTCGGGTCTACGGTCTTGCCGAGCTTTTTGATATATATCTTGTTGTCTTTGGTGAAGAAAAGAACTTTTCGGCCTTGGAAGCCGCCCAGATCCTCCTTGAGGATCTTGATGCCCTCCATGTTCAAAAAAGCCTTGATGAAATTGATGTTGTTGGCCGGGACCGAGTTCTTGGAGGGGGCGTAATTGAGGACGTGTCCACCGCCAAACACCTTGGCCGTCAGATTGTCCCGCTGACAGCCCAGCTTGATCATTTCTCCCAAAAGCATCTCCATGGCGAACATGCCGTAACGACCGGTGGGGTCATTGAAGATCTCCATGGAGCTGAAATCTCCTGGAAGCATGAAGTGGTTCATGCCGCAGACCCCGGAGTCATTATCCTTGAGACAGACCGCCACGCAGGAGCCCAAGATCGTGGCCAGAATGCGGTCGTCCTTGCAGGCGTAATAGTCCCCTGGCTGGAGGATGGTGATCGGCTTCTTGAATCTGGGATGGAATCGGCTCTGCATTCTCAGATCTTCTTGTATATGGTGCTTTTGATGTAGCGGAAGAGGTCTTTGACCATCATCAACGACTCCGAATGGCCGACAAAGATGTGTCCGTCGGTCTTTAGCGTTTTGTGGAATTTTTTAAGAAGAGCAGTTTTGTCCTCCATGCCGAAATAAATCATCACGTTCCGGCAGAAGATGAAATCAAGGGGCGTTTTGAAGGGGAAGTGAGGGTGAAGGAGGTTGAACCGCCTGAAAGTGATCATTTGTCTGAGCGACGGAGATACTTTGAATTTTAGCGGCTCCGAGTCCGAAACCTTGGCGAAGTGTTTGGAGAGCAAGTGGCGAGGCACGGGGTTGATTCGGTCCTGGGGGTAGACCCCTTGGCTGGCGAAAGTGAGAACCTCTGTGTCGAGGTCGGTGGCCAGGATTTTGATGTCCCAGCCGCTGAGCTTGGTGAAAAACTCAGTCAGGGTGATGGCGATGGTGTAAGGCTCCTCCCCCGTGGAGCAGGCGGCCGACCAGGCCCTGATCCGTCGTTGACCGAGCCGTTCTTTCTCGGCCGTCAAGCGGGGCAGAAGCTCCTCGGCGAGGAAGGAGAAATGATGGGCCTCTCGATAGAACTCCGTCTTGTTGGTGGTCATGCGGTTTATCATCTGGCTCATCTCATCCAGGCCAGAGGGGTCCTCGGTCAGAAAAACGTAGTATTCGTTGAAAGTCTTCAAGCCCAAGGCCCTCAGACGGCGGCTCAATCGGGAGACGACCAGCTCGCGCTTGTGATCGGCGAGGCTGATTCCCGCCTCCTTGCGGATGAGGTCGCGAAAAAGGTTGAACTCCTCATCCGTGATCTCGAATCCGCTGGGAGACAACCTCTGGCGGGGATTCGGGTTGGCACTAGACGATGAATTCGATTTTTCGAGGCGCGCCATCGCTCAGCCCAGGACCATCTCTTCACGTCCGAGAAGTTTTTTCAAGTCAAGAAGGATGAGGAAGCGCTCATCCAGACGTCCCAGGCCCTTAATGTGACCCGTGGACAAAGACCGTGCGAATTCCGGCGCTTCGTGAAGGCTGGCGGCGGTCAGTTCGTTGACGTCAGAGACTGAATCGACGATCAGACCGGTGGTCTTGTCTTCGACCTCAACGACGATGATGACCGTGTATTTGTCGAATTTCTTGACCTCCAGACCGAACTTCTCTCGCAGGTCAACCACTGGCACGACCATGCCGCGCAGGTTGATCATGCCCTTGACGTAGGGCGGCACCCGGGGCAGACGGGCGATGTGCTGGAGAGAGATGATCTCCTGGATGTTGGCCGTCTCCACGGCGTATTCCTCTTCGCCGAGGAAGAAGGTCAGATATTCGCCCGGTCTGGCCTCGGCTCCAAAATGCGCCGCCGCCTCTGCGGCCACGCTTTGGTCCTCCTCCTCAAAGGCGGCCGGGGCCGAGGCGGCTTCTTTGGCCGCGGACGGCTTTTTTTCAGAGTCGAGGCTTATCATCCCGGCTTCTTCGATGGGCGGCGCGGGAGGCTTGGAGGTCTGGAAATCCTCAAGCGAAACTTGAACCACTTTTTGGGGCTCAGGGCTCAGGCCCGCGCTGAGGATATCTTCTTCCAAAACCGAGAAGAAGAGGACGTCCAAGGACAGCGAGGCCACCTCAAAAGGATCTTCCGGGGCGGGGGCGACCTGAACTTGAGCGTCGATTATCTCGCCCAAGGAGGTGAGCTCCTGGATGAGCTTCAAGGGGGAGAAGCCCTCTTCCTCGGTGGACACCAAGTCGAAACTGATCAAGTAGACTAGACCCTGGGCGAATTTCTTTTCGAGGGTGTATTGATCCACCCCGAAGACGGCCAGCTCCTCCTTGGGCGAGGTCGCTGACGTGGCCATGGCCGTCTGGACCTCGATTGACGTCTGGTCGTCGATGAGAGCCTGCAAAGCGGCGACCTCATTTTGGATGTCGCGCTCGTTGGAGGTCTCCACGCGATCGAGCATGTCGTTGAGGACGTCAAGGGAGCGCAAAAGCTCAGAGGAGACGGTTTGGCTGGGGGCGATGTCGCCGTTGCGGATCAGATTGAGCAGGTCCTCCATTTTGTGGGAGAGCTGCTCGATGCGGTGCAGGCCGACGAAGCTGGCTCCGCCCTTGACGGAGTGGATGGCCCTGAAGATGGTGTTGACCGTTTCTGGATCGACGTTTAAGGGGTCGTTCTCCAGGGCTAAGAGCCCCTGCTCCACTTCGGGCATCAAATCCCGTGACTCGGCCACGAATTCTGGAATCATGTCGTCGAATTGAGACATATCTTATTCGAACCCCTTTAGGTGCTCCCGTTCGTCTTCGCTCAACACCTTCTCGACATCCAAGATAATGATGAACTGGTCATCCATACGGGCCACGGCCTGGATGAAAGCGTAGTGGGGCTTTTTTGAAACCTGCGGCGGCGGCTGCATCTGCTCGGGCTTGAGGGAGATCACGTCCGAGACCGCATCCACGACCAGGCCCACCGTCCGCTCAGAAATTTTGATGATCAGGATGACCGTGTAACGGTCATAGGGCCTTGGTTCGAGGTTGAACTTTAGCCTCAAGTCCACCACCGGAACCACCGATCCCCGCAGGTTCAAGACCCCGGGCATGTATCTCGGCTGCTCAGGGATCTTGGTGAAGCTCCGGTAGCCGATGATCTCTTGAATGCGATCTGTGTCCACCCCAAAGGTCTCCTCGGCCAGGGTGAAGGTCACGAATTGCCGCGAAAGCCCTTTAGAATTTTCCTTTTCAATCGAATCCGCCATCCCTCGGCTCCTGGTCCTGACTAGAACCGCTTTCCTGTGAGGCCCTCAAATTGCTCAGAGGTTTTGAAATCACCTCTAGTGTTGTGTCCCTTAAGTGGTTTATATGAGAGGGCGGGGCGGTGGTCTGCTGGCTTGGCGAGCATCGGAGCCGGCCGCCCTTGGGCCTGACCCATGTGGCTCAAAAAAGC
>CAYXRH010000253.1:0-6496 GCA_964466355.1 uncultured Thermodesulfobacteriota bacterium | reverse complement strand
GCTTGGCGGCGTAAGGCCCCAGTTCACCGGTGAAGTCAAGGACCCTCACGTCCGAGAGGGAGCCGGGCTGGTCAGGGGGCGTCATGTCTTTTAAACCTCCGCCGATGATTTTTCCCCGCCCGATCCGCCGGCCGCGGCCGGATCCTTCAACCGGAAAAGAGGCTCCGGCCGCCGCAGACGTAGAAAACCTGGCCGGTGATGAAGGAGGCCTCGTCGTCGGCGAAGAAGAGGACCGCCTCGGCCACGTCGTCCACCTCCCCCAGCCGGCCGGTGGGCTGCTTGGACAGAAGAAAGGTCTTGGTTTTGTCCGGCAACTCGTCCCAGAGGGGCGTGTTGATGAGCCCTGGGGCGACGCAGTTGACGGTGATGCCCCGCCGGCCCAGCTCCAGGGCCAGGGTCCGGGTCAAGCCGACCAGACCCGCCTTGGCCGAGGAGTAGGGCGCCTGGCCCGGTCCGCCCAGCCAGGCCCGGGAGGCGATGTTGATGATCCGGCCGTGATTTCGCTCGACCATGTGGTTGTGGGCCGCCTGGCTGCACAGGAAGGAGCCCTTGAGGTTGACGTCCACGGTCCGGTCCCAGTCCTCCTCGGTCAGCTTGCGCAGGGGGCCGGCCTTTTCCATGCCGGCGTTGTTGACCAGGATGTCCAGGCCGCCGAACTCGTCCACCGCGCCAGCGACCATCTTGGCCACCTGGGCCTGGTCGGTGATGTCGGCCGCGAAGCCGATGACCTGGTGACCGGCCGCCTCGAACTGGGCCACGGTCTCCTTGACCCCCGCGGCGACGATGTCGTTGATGACGATCTTGGCCCCGTTCTCGGCCAACCTCTGGGCGGTTCGTTTGCCGATGCCGCTGGCTGATCCGGTCACCAGGGCCACTCTGTTGACGATGCCCATCCCAAGCCTCCTCATGCAAGCGCGGGGCGACCACGCCCGGCCCGCGGCCTAAACCGACATGGAGAAGTAGATGCTCTTCCCGCCGCAGACGAACAGGGTCTGTCCAGTGACGTACTTGGCCTTGTCCGAGGCGAGGTAGACCACGGCCCAGGCGACGTCCTCGGGGCGGCCCAGCCGCTTCACCGGAACGCCGCCGGCCTTTTTTTCCAGTTCTTCGGCCGACAGGGCGGGCTGGTCGGTCTCCAGGTCGCCCCTGGCCACGCAGTTGACGGTGATGCCGTCCCTGGCCAGCTCCAGGGCCAGGGAGCGGGTCAGCCCGAAGAGGCCCGCCTTGGCCGCCGCGCGGGCCGCCCGGCCGGGCCAGCCGAGGTATTCGAGGCCGCCCAGGTTGACGATCCGGCCGTATCCCCGGGCCCTCATGGCCGGCACGGCCGTCTTGCACAGGCGAAAGACGGGGCTCAGGTTCTCGGTCAGGGCCGCGGTCCAATCCTTCTCCTCGCACTCCACGATGCCCTGGCCCAACCCGGCGTCAAAGTTGTTGATGAGGATGTCCACGCGGCCGTGGGCCTCGATGGCTCGGGCCAGGTCAAGAGCCGACTCCGGCGCCTCTGAGGAAATCACCGTCGCCCCGGCCGCGGCCAGGCCCTGGCTCAGGGCTTGGCCCAGGGGGCCGGCCGCCTGGGCCAGAAAGGCCACCTTGTCCTTAAGCGCGCCCATGTTTCAAATCTCCCTTATCTTTAAATTCTCAAAGACTACCACTCGGCCGTCAGCATGGTCATGGTGCAGGCGGCGTGTTCGGTTCCGGACAAGCCGCCGCCGGTGACGTGAGTCATGGCCACCCTGGGCTGGGGCTCGACCTGGTAGCCTGGGCACTGTCCCCTGAGCTGCTTGGCGCAGGCCGCGATCATGGCCGCTCCCGAAGCGCCGATGGGGTGGCCGTAGGAGAGCATGCCGCCCCGGGGGGAGACCACGCACTGACCGCCGTAGGTGGCCTGGCCGTCCAACAGAAACTTGAGCCCGTTCCCCTTCTGGCACAGGCCGAGGCACTCGTAGTAGAGCAGCTCGGCGATGGTGAAGGCGTCGTGGAGTTCGAGGATGTCGACCTCCTCGGGGCCGAGGCCCGACTCCTCGTAGAGCATCTGGGAGGTCATCTCAGTGATGTCGTCGCCGGTGATGTCCCGGGGCCGGTTGTGGTACGGCCCGGAGCAGACCACCGCCCCGGCGACCTTGACCGGCTTGTCAATGCCCAGCTTCTTCAGGCCCTCCTTGGAGCAGACCACCACCGCGCCGCCGCCGTCGGCGATGCCGCAGCACTGCTGCAGGGTCAGAGGGTAGGCGATCATGCGCGAGTTGACCACCTCCTCGACGCTGATCTCCCCCTTGAACCAGGCGTGGGGGTTGTGGGTGGCGTGCTTGCGGTTTTTGACCGTGACCAAGGCCAGGTCCTCGATCTTGGCCCCGGTCTCGTACATGTACCGCTTGGCCCGCAGCGAATACTTGCCGGTCATGACCGCGCCGTGGACCGCCTCGATGTCGCCCGTGGACGGGGCGAGGGCGCTCCCGGTCTGGCGGTGAAGGGTGAGGTTCTCGCAGCCGACGCCGATGGAGATGTCGGTCAAGCCGGTGGCCACGTCCTTGATGGCCGAGTAGACGGCCATCCCGCCGGCCGAGCAGGCGCTCTCGACGTTGATGATGGGCATCCGGCCGCACATGCCCAAGTCCTTGAAGACCGTCTGGCCGGTGACGAGCCCGTTGGTGGCGTTGCCCACGTAAGCGCTTTGGATGACGTCCGGCCGGTCGATGTTGGAATCCCGGATGGCCTTCAAGGCCGCCTCCCGCCCCAAGACGTCGAAATCGACCTTGTGCCGGCCAAAGACCGTCTCGCCCACGCCGGCGATGTAAACCTCCCGATCCAGCCTCATGATCACCCTCCCGGCTAGGCGCTCGCCTTTTTGAATTTGTAGCTTTCCAGGGGCAGCCCGTCGCGGTTTAATCTGATCGGACCCACAATCAGCTCCACCTCGTCGTCGCAGTTGAAGCTGTTGACCTCTCCCTCCAACTGAGCGAATATTCTTAAATTTTCCGGCAGATCAACGTAGCCGAAGATGTAGGGCGTGGCCATTCCGGGCTGACCGATGAAGATGTCGGTGGCGGCGTAAAGCTTGCCCTTCCGGGAAAGGGGCGTCATCTCGAACTCGTCGCCCCAGCAGTTGGGGCAGCGGTCCAGCTTGGGAAAATCGAGCTGGCCGCATTTGAGGCACCGGTAACCCTTCAAAAACGGCGGGGAGCCGTCCGCGGGCACTTCCAGGAGGTCGGGATGAAAAAAGGTGATGTCCGGCTCTGGCTCCTTTTTCCCAGGCTTTTTCTGGTCGCTCGATTTGGCGTCAGGCATCCTAAAGCCCCTTTCGTCACCATTAAAGAAAACCCTGGGGGATCAAGGTTTGGCCTCGTCCCTTAGAATGTCACCATAAAATTGACGTCTATTAAGTCATATTCAATCACGACTCGAATGAAGTGTCAACCCTTTTCTGAGCCCAAAAGGCCGGCCCTGAAAGGGGGTGGCGCGGGGCCGAGGCTCGAAGCCCGCGGGAGGCACGATTTTAATATTCGCTTTTAATACAAATGAATATGCCTCAAGGAATGGCGGCCGACGAACTTGAATCCTCGTCGCTTTGGCCTTGAATGGTCGATCTTGAAGATGTCCGCTCGAGGTCTTCAGGTGGTCCGCCGGCCAGTTTTGACTTGCAGTGGGGCCCCCCATGCCTTAGAATATCACTAGAAGCTGGTCAAGCATTAAGGTTTTGCTTTGAAGGGGTTCAGCCAGGGCCGTCTGGGGGCGAGGCGGCTCAAAAAAAGCCCGGCCCTTGACGGCGAGGCGAGGAGAGAGGCATGAAGTTGGCGGCGGCCGTTCCGGACGACACCAAGACCCTCATCATCAAGGCGGCCCAGGAGGCCTTCGCCGAAAAAGGGCTGAGTCAGACCAGCGTCTCCGAGATCGCCCAGCAGGCCGGCGTGGTCGATTCGTTGCTCTACCATTACTTCAAGGGCAAGGAGGACCTTCTTTTTTCGGCCCTGGCCGAAAAGCTCAAGGAGCGGAAGGAGCATCTCTCCTTTCATCTGGAGGGCATCATCGACCCCCTGTCCCGGTTGAGCAAGATGATCTGGCTGCACATGTATTCCACGGACGAGAGGCCGGGGGAGACTCGGTTGATGAAGAACCTGCTCTTTGAGTGCCGCTCCAATAAAAACTTTTACGTCCATCCAGCTTACGCCGTCTTGAGGGAGTACACGGCCAACATGGTGGCCATCCTGCGGCAGGGCATGGCCCTCAAGGTCTTCAGGTCCGACCTCAACGTGGCCGTGGTGAGGGACATGCTCTTCGGGCTGTTGGACGAACACTCCCTCAACTGCGTGGCCACGCCAGAGGCGAGGCTGTCCATGCCGGACTTCGAGGACATCATGAACCTCGTCCTGCCCATGATCATGGACCAGGCCGACCCGCCGCCGGCCAAGGAGAACGAGACCGCGGCGAGAATTCTTCGAGCCGCCGAGGCGGTCTTCGCCCAAAAGGGCTACCACGCGGCGACGATCCTGGAGGTGGCCAATCGGGCCGGCGTCTCCGAAGGGACCGTCTACACTTATTATAAGCGAAAGCGCGACATCCTCTTCTCCCTGGCCCAGGCCAGGCTGGGGGAGTTTGAGGGCCAGCTGGCCGAAGTCTCCGCCCCGAGCAGCCCCCTGCAGAAGCTTCGTCTGTTGATCCGCCACTATCCGTACCTCTGGCTGGCCAACCGCGACTTTTTGAAGGTCTTTCTTTTGGACGTCAAGCTCAATCGTCAATTCTATCTTTCCGGCGTTTATGAGCAGGCGCTCGGCTTCATGTCTCATATCGATGTGGTCTTGAACGAGGGCAAGGAGGCCGGCGTTTTCAGGAGCGAGGTCAACAATCGTATATTCAAATATTTGTTTTTAGGAACTTTTTCCCATCTGGCCACCCGGTGGTTCGTCGTCGGCCAGACCAGGCCGACGGACAAGATGGCCGAGATCGAACAGGTGGCCACTCTTTTGTGCCGGGCCGTGGCAGCGCAAGTGTAGTTGAAACGCCGGTTGGTGCAATCTCCCCAGATAGATTTTTTTGAGCCAGGGGCCAGCCAGGTTCGAAGAGGAACAACCCAGTGACAACTCTCCTTTAAAATTGGTTTGCTAATTGGGGAGTAGTACAATCATTTGCTCTCGACAACTGGCCAATTAATTCTTGACAAAAAAAAAAGTAGTGAGTAAATTTATAAAGCGGTTGGGAGACCTGTCCTTATTGACGGGTCGTGAACTATGAGTTCCCTAACCGCCTTCTTAATTAGGGGACTATGTATCTTCTTTACCTAGATGAGTCGGGCGACGATTCTCCTCAGGGAACCAAGCATTTAATCTTGGCGGGTGTTTCTCTCTTTGAGGGGTGTTGGACTAAAGCAAAGGCTGACATTGAGTCAATAATGAGGGATGTACTTCCCCGGCGATCACCCATCCCTGAGCTTCATACGTCAGATATTCGAGTTGGTCGAAAAGAATTCAGATCGGTGCCACAATCAGTCCGGTTCTCTATACTTGATCAAGCATGTCAGCTTGTTAAGTCTTTTAGCAGAGCGCAAATATCCCTTTTTTCAGTTGTAATAGACAAAAGGTGGTGGATCTCATCTCGACCGGGACAACCAATGTATGAATATGCGTTTGAAGAAATTGTAAGCAGATTTGAACATTACCTTAACAGATTATATTCGATGGATCGCCCTAACAGCGGTCTAATCGTTTTGGACCAAAACAAGCCCCGGCTCAGAAAGGCGATAAAAAGAAATCTTATATCTTTTCAGCAAGCCGGAACGAGATGGGCAAATGTTCGAAATATCATTGAAGGAGCAATGTTTTTCCCGTCCCATGAATCTCCTGGTGTTCAATTGGCAGACCTTACCTCTTATTCTATTTGGCGGCTTGTTGAGCACTTGGATGATTACTTGGTCAGCAGAATATTTGATTCTTTTGATCGCGAACCTGCTAATTCAACCCACAATCCGGGGAAATGGCACGGTATTAAATACTTGGGTAATGATTCTGCCGTTATTGCGAAACTAGATCGTTTTTGGCAACCTCGCCCCTAGCCTCAACCGCGACAACTTTAAACTAACCCACTACCCAGGGCAAAATCCCTCGCCGCCGCGTTGCCCAGGCGGATGAAGTCAGCCGCCGAGAGCTTCTCGGCCCGCAGCGTCGGCGCGATCTCGGCTCGTTCAAAGATGTCCTCCAGTTGATCCAAGCTCAAGCCCAAAGGCGCGCCCAGGAGGGCCTGGCGCAGGGTCTTGCGGCGCTGGCCAAAGGCGGCCCTGAGGATCTTGAGGAACGTCTCTTCGTCAGCGATGGGCAGGGGCGAGGGCTGGCCAAAGGTGAGGCGGATGGTCCGGGAGGCGACCTGGGGCCTGGGGAAAAAGGCCCCTGGCGGAAGGGTCAGGATCGATTTGACTTCAGCCTTGAGGTACACTCGCGGGTGGCCCGGACAACCACTTTGTTGTTGTCCGGGCGCCGAAGGCGCGAGCGGTTTTCTGTTCGGGTGAAGG
>CAYXRH010000252.1:0-6512 GCA_964466355.1 uncultured Thermodesulfobacteriota bacterium | reverse complement strand
CAAAACAGCCAATCAGGTCTCATTTAAGGCTCTCGTGAAATATCCGGGCTAGGGCCAACAGCTCCTTCGGATGGGCGCCCCTCTTTGGAGACTCACTCAGGCTAGAAAAGGCCTTCTCTATCCGCCCCAAGACATAATCCGCTTTTTCCGGGGCGTCTTGCTCGGCGATGTAGTCGTAAAGCTGCTCCAGATCCCGGGCGGCGTCTTTGGTCAAGAAAACCTCGCCCGGCATCAGCCAGCCCGCCGCCGCTTACGCAGGTGCCTGACCACGTCGGCGGCGGGCTGGACCTTGCCTTCCTCGATCTGGCGGTTGCCCAAAGCGAGGATCTTCAACATGGCCATGGTCTCCTGAGTTTGCTCGTAGCTTTCTATGTCCTGCATCACCACTTTGGCCTCTCCGTTCTGGGTGATGAACAAGGGCTCCCCCTGCTTTCCAAGATTCCGCACTATTTCCGCGGCGTGGGCCTTGAGGAAGCTGATAGACTTGATCTGCCTGAACAGCTTCATGTTTTACCTCCCCCTCCTGATATGACCAAATATAGTCCATAAACAGGTCATGAGTCAAGATGGGGAGCCGCCAGCTGTACCGCTCCCCAATCAGCCAGCCATTTTTAAAGGAGAGGCGTGGCTGAGTTGTTCCTCTTCGAACCTGACCGCCGGCCTGCCCTGAAGCTCCGACCCCGGCGGCACGGTGATCGTCTCAGGCTCAGTTCAAAAGACGCCCAGCTGGCAACCCGAGATCTTGAAGCCCAACCTTTCGCCGGCCCCGAGCGCACAGTTCCACGACCAGCTTCTCAAGCTCCTCGCTCTGGCCTTTGAGATGATCCTTGATCCGTGACCGATGCGACTCGCCCTGACATGACCCTTCAGCCAGCCCTTAACGCCGATTACCAAAGGGTCAAGGACTCCACCCACCCTTGGCCCGGCGCTTAAAAGATAGGTTTACGGTTCACCGCCTCCCTAAAACGTGCTAAAAAACGCCCATGCCCCTTGCCGCCATCATCTTGGCCGCCGGCCAGGGAACCCGCTTCAAGTCCGCTAGGGCCAAGCTGCTCCATCCCCTTTTGGGCCGGCCGATGATCCGCTATCCCTTGGATTTAGCTCGCAAAATGAAGCTGGAGCCCCTCATCGTCGTCGTCGGCCACCAGGCCGAGGCCCTCCAGGAGGCCTGCCATGGCCAGGGCGTCGTCTTCGTCCTTCAGGCCGAGCAGAAGGGCACCGGCCACGCCGTAGCCTGCGCCGCCGGAGCCTTGAAGGGCTTTGAGGGCGACGTGCTCATCCTCTCCGGCGACGTGCCCCTTTTGAAGGCCGAGACGATGGCGGCCTTTGTGGCCGCTCACCGGAGGAAAAAGGCCCGCGTCAGTTTCGTGGCCGCCAAACTGGACGATCCCGCCGGCTACGGCCGCGTCGTCAGCCGGGAGGGCGCTTACGAAGTCATCGAAGACAAGGACGCCACCGCAAAGCAGCGGCGAATCAAGGACATAAACGTGGGTCTCTACGCCGTCGAGGCCTCATTCCTCTTCGAGGCCCTGGCCCAAATCGAGGCTGACAACGCCCAGGGCGAATACTACCTTCCCGACGTCATCCGCCTCGCCGGCCGACAAGGCCTCAAGACCGCGGTGTACTGGGCCGAGGACGCCGAGGAGGTCAGGGGCGTCAACGACCGCCGCCAGTTGGCCCAGGTCGAGGCCCGGCTGCGCCAGGAGAAGATCGAGGCTCTCATGCTCGCCGGCGTCACCTGTCAGGACCCGCGGACGCTCTACCTCGACTTCGCGGTCGCGGTCGGCCGCGACACCTTCCTTGGCGCCGGGGTCCACCTTCTGGGCCGAAGCGTCATCGGCCAGGGGGTGATCATCGAGCCCCACTGCTGGCTCAAGGACGTCGTCGTCGGTGACGGCGCTCGGGTGCGCTTCGGCAACCGTCTCGAAGGGCTGTCCGTGGCCCCGGGGGGCTTGGTTTGAGCGGCGCGGCGGTCTGATTGGAGAGTGTTTTTCGACTTTGGCGGCTCGCGGCCGGCGTGGCGCCGCTCCTCGTGGATGAGCCCGATCCCCGGCGCGACGCGAAAAATGGCCTCGCCGGGACAGGCCTCCTCTGCTCAAACTTCCTTTTGGTCCAAGACGTCGGCCGGATCGGAGATTGCGTATCTCAAGACCCGGGTGAAGCTCAAAATGCAGCGCGTGTTTTTGTCCACCATTGGCAGCCTCTGACCCAGGCTCCTTAACTCCAAAACTGATTTTTCAATCTCCTGGATCTTTCGCCTCATGGCTCGATAAGACTCCACCGCGGCCGCTTTGGTCTGAGGATCCATGGTTTACGTTCTCCTTAAATCCTTGAATCTTTCGGATTTGAGGGTGTAGCGCGGCAGCTCGTCGGGCGGGGCGATGGTGATGTTGAACCTCAGATTCGTCTTCATCTTCAGCCGCTCCCCGACCCTCGACTTGAGCGCATCGGCCGCATCGGCGCTAAGCCCCGCCTCGGTTTCGAACTTGAGGCTGATCTCATCCAGAAACCCCTTTTTGGCGATGACCACCTCGTACTCCGTGATCTGGGGGAACTCGCCGCGCAGGACCTTCTCCACCGCCACCGGGCTGAAAAGGACGCCCCTGACCTTGGTCAGGTGGTCGGCCCGGCCGCCCCCCTCCAAGATCTTCAAGGAGCCCCGGCCGCAGGGACAGTTGCTCTGGCCCTTTCTGACCACGTCCTTGGGGTTGAAGCGAATCAGGGGCAAGGACCGCCGGCCCAAGGGGGTGACCACGGCCAGACCCAGTTCACCCGCCGCCACCTCCCTGGTCTGGGTCTCCAGGTCCAAGACCTCCACCACAAAGAAGGGCTCCATGATGTGGAGGTCGTCCCTCTCCTGACACATGGCCGCCCAGGCGCAGGGCTCGGTGCCGCCGATGTGGTCGTAGACCTCGGCCCCCCAGGTCTTTTCGAGGAGGCGGTGGGTGGCCTGGGGCAGGGGCTCGCCGGCGCAGAGCATCCTTTCTATGCCTAACTCCTTGGGGTCAAGCCCCATCCTTTTGGCCGCCTCGGCCAGATGGAGGCCGTAGGTGGGGGTGTTCAGGAGGGCGGTCGCCTTGACCTCCTTGATCTTGTTGAGGCGGCCCTTGGTGTCCAAAGCGCCGCCCGGGACGACCTCGCAGCCCAGCTTCTCGGCGGCGTAGTGCCCCTCCCAGAAGGCCACGTAGACGTTGTAGCCAAAGGGCACGAAGACGCGGTCCGTTTCCCGAAAGCCGGCCATCCACAGGATGTGGCACCACACCTCCACCCGCCACTGCCAGCTCTCGTAGCTTTCGGGGACGTAGACCGGCTGCCCCGTCGTCCCCGAGGTCTGGCGGAAAGAGGTCACTTCCGCGGGCTCGACGCCGATGAGGTCGCCGTAGATGGTCTTGCTCCCGTTCAATTGGGCCAGGCGAAGGTCTTCTTTTTCGGTGAGGGGGAGTTTTTTGAGGTCGTCAAGGGACTTGATGTCCCCGGGCTCGACGCCGGCCAGCTTTTGGCCATAGAAGGCCGAGCGCTCCTGAGCGTAGCCAAGGTGCTCCCGGAAATTTTTGAGCTCGATTTCGACGAGCTTCTCCGGGGGCAAGGTCTCCAAGACCGGATTCCAAAATTGACTCGCTGGTGCGGACATGTCATTTGCCCCGTGATTGAGTTTATGCTTTTCAAGCCCCTGACTTTTTCCCTCCCTTCAAAGGAGGGGGAATAACTCTCCAAATTCATGTTCTATTCAAAGAACGAATATTCATTATATTAAACAGTTACGCTCCCTCATGTCAAGAATAAGAGCGCCAGTCAGCCGCAGAAGGCGACCTGGTCGCGGGGGCGAGAGCGGCCGCCTTTTATCTCGTCCAGACGATGAGCCCACTTTCCTTGGCCCTTGCCAATGGCCGGTGTTATGATCTTGAAAAGCCCTCAAGCGGGGGAGGCGGCGGGTATGTCCAAGAATCTGAGTTCTTATTTAGGCTTCAAGCTTGATGACTTCGTCGATCCTTCGACCCTCATCGGCGCCGCGGTCGCGGGGCTGGTGGTCTTTGGCCTGGCCTTCCTTTTTTCCTGGCTCATCGGCCGCCTCCTGGCCCGCTGGGAGGAGCCGTTCAGGCGCATGTTCCGGCAGACCGACGCCACCATGTGGCGCTTCATCATGCACCTCAAAAGCTTGCTGGTGTTGATGATCGCCTTGGCCGTCTTCGCCTCTCTGGTGCCCAGCCTGCGCACCTTCATGGGCACCCTGGTGGCCGGGGCCGGCATCACCGCCGTCATCTTCGGCTTCGCCGCCAAATCCACCTTCGCCAACATAATCTCCGGGGTGGCCCTGGCCGTGTACCGCCCCATCCGCATCGGGGACACCGTGACCATCGAAAACGAATACGGCACCATCGAGGACATCACCTTGCGCCACACCGTTCTTTTGACCTGGGAGAAAAAGAGGATCGTCATTCCCAACGAGAAGCTGGACAACATGTCCATCACCAACTACTCCCTCACCGAGCGGCTGATGCTGCTTAAGATCGAATTCGGGGTCAGCTACGACACCGACATAGACCTGGCCCGCCAGCTCATTCTCGAGGAGGCCAGCCGATGCCCCCACCGCATGCCCGACGCTCTGGCCCCTGCGCCGCCCTGGGTGAGGGTGGTCGCCTGGGAGGATTTCTCCATCACTCTGCGGGCCTACTTTTACACCAAGGATATGGACGACTACTGGTCGGCCCGGTTCTGGATGTTGGAGCAGATCAAGAAGCGATTCGACCGCGAGGGGGTGGAGATTCCCTTCCCTTACCGCACGCTGGTCTTCAAGAAAGACCTGCCGCCAGCCCCGGCCCTGGCCCAAGAGGAGGCCGAGTCCTCTTAGGCCAAGTTGCTTTCAGCGGGGCCGCTTATCCTTACCAAAAGCCAAGGCCTGTGACCCTCACCCTCAAATTCGTTCGAACAACCAAACCAAAATACTACCTTACTTGAATGATCGCCAATCAGTATTAGGCCCGCCTTTTATCGCCGGACCAGATCTCCCGGCCGGATGGGTCCTTCAACCACAATGCCTTCCCCAGAAATATTCTTGCCCTGTCTGAGGACCCTCAGGCGGACCTCGTCTCCGAGCTCGAGGGCGCGGACGCCGGGGTGGTTTAGGCCTGGCGGCCTTTGGCTTCGGCCTTTGGAGAGCCTTTAGATTCTTGGTGATGCTCTTGAATCAGGGCCTCGAATTCTTTTTGGTCAATGGTTTCTTTTTCGAGGAGTTTTTCGGCCACGGCGTTGAGCAGATCCTGGTGGGCGGTCAAAAGATCAGTGACGTGCTCCTCCCGCTGGCTCAGAATGCGCTTGACCTCCTCGTCCAGCTTGGCCGCCGTGGCCTCGCTGTATTCCCGGCCCGCCAGGGGCGCCTGCTCGGGCGAGAGAAACAGCGGCCGATTCTGCCGGGGATAGGTGGCCAGACCCAAGGTCTCGCCCATGCCGTACTCCGAGACCATGGCCCTGACGACGTCCGTGGCCCGCTGCAGATCGTTGTGGGCCCCGGTGGTCACGTCAGAGAAGACGATCTTTTCGGCCACCCGACCGCCGAGCATGACGTCCACCTTGGCCAGCAGCTCCTGCCGGCTCATCAGGTAGCGCTCCTCGGTGGGGCGTTGCTGGGTGTAGCCGAGGGCGGCCAGGCCCCGGGGGATGATGGATATCTTGTGCACCGGGTCGCCGCCGGGCGTGAAGGCGGCCACCAGGGCGTGGCCGGTTTCGTGAAAGGCGACGATCCTCTTCTCCTTGGGGTTGATGACCCGGTTCTTCTTCTCCAGGCCGCCGACGATGCGGTCCACGGCCTCGTCCAGGTCCGCCATGTGGACGGCCTTCTTTTTCCGCCTGGCGGCCAGCAAGGCGGCCTCGTTGACGGCGTTGGCCAGGTCGGCCCCGGAAAAGCCGGGCGTTTTCTGGGCGATGATCTTGAGATCCGCGTCCTTGGCTAGCTTCACTTTCTTGGCGTGGACCTTCAAGATGGCCTCCCGCCCCCTGACGTCCGGCTTGTCGACCAGGATGTGGCGGTCGAACCGTCCGGCTCGAAGCAGGGCGGGGTCGAGGGTCTCGGGGCGGTTGGTGGCGGCCATGATGATGACGCCTATGCGGGGGTCGAACCCGTCCATTTCGACCAAAAGCTGGTTCAGGGTCTGCTCCCTCTCGTCGTGGCCGCCGATGACGGCGCCGCCTCTGACCTTGCCGATGGCGTCCAGCTCGTCGATGAAGATGATGCAAGGCGCCTTGGCTCTGGCCTGGGTGAACAGGTCCCGCACCCTGGCCGCGCCCATGCCCACGAAGAGCTCCACAAAATCAGAGCCGCTGATGCTGAAAAAGGGCACCACAGCTTCGCCGGCCACGGCTCGGGCCAGGAGCGTCTTGCCGGTTCCCGGCGGGCCGACGAGCAGAACGCCCTTGGGCATGCGGCCGCCCAAGTGCTCGAACATGCCAGGGTTTTTAAGGAAATCGATTATCTCCTTGAGCTCCTCCTTGGCCTCGTCTTCCCCGGCCACGTCGTC
>CAYXRH010000251.1:0-6516 GCA_964466355.1 uncultured Thermodesulfobacteriota bacterium | reverse complement strand
CTTCCCGGCCACCTCGCCGCCCTTGACGGCCACCCGGCCCGGCCGCCGCTCCAGGCACCAGCGCCGCTCGGTGTGGAGGCGAAGGCCGAGGGTGGTGGTCTGCTCCAGGACCAGCTCGGCCAAGGAAGCGGCCAGCCCCGGCGGGCTCAAGACCTCCAGGCGGGTGGCCGGACGGTTCTTCTTCATCTGGACTGGCGCCAAGACCACGTCCAGCGCTCCTTGGGCCAGGAGAGCATTCATGAGCGGACCGAACAGCTCGGGGTTCATGTCGTCGATGGTCGTGGTCAGAACGCTGACCGCCTCGCGGCCGGCCCAGCCGCCGGCCCGGCCCAAGAAGAGCCTCGTCAGCCCTCCGCTGGGTTGACGGGCGCCGATCCCGGCTCCCACGGCGGCCAATTCCATGGCCGGCATGTCGCCGTGCCTCTCAGCCCAGGAAAGAATGGCCGCCCCGGTGGGGGTGACCAGCTCCTGGCTCGACGAAGCGCCGAAGACCGGCTTGCCCTTAAGCAGCTCCAGGGTGGCCGGGGCGGGCAGGGGCAGGAGGCCGTGTCGGCACTGGCCCGCGCCGCGGCTCAAGGGCACGGGCGAGGTCTGAAACTCGCTCACGTCCAGAAGCTCCACGCAGGCCGCCGCCCCGACCAGGTCCAAAATGGAGTCGTCGGCGCCGACCTCGTGAAAATGGACCGCGGACATCTCCTGCCCGTGAACGGCCGCTTCGGCCCGGGCCAGAGCCTCGAGGGCGGACAGGGCCAGGGTCTTGGTCCGTTCGGGGATTTCGGCCGGCGCGATGATCTCGTCCCTGATCTGATGATAGGCGCGCGCGGGCGGGCCGGGATCGGTGCGGAACTTGATTCTTGAGGCCTCGAGGCCGAAGATCTTCACCTTTTCCTGCTCGAGGCTCCAAGGGCCCAAATTCAGGTTTTTGAGCACCGCCTCCATCTTCCGGCCGTCAACCCCGGCGGAGAGGCAACAGGCGATGAAGATGTCGCCGGAGAGCCCTCCGGCCAGATCAAGGTAAGCGATCAACCCCGTCTCCTCATCCTCAGGCGGCCACCGGCTCAGGGCGCGAGCTCGGCCGGGGGATCAACCCGACCCTCGAAGGGTCGGGCTTCGGCCCGGGCAGGGGCCGGGTCAGGGCCGCCGTCAGAACCTGATCCATCTGCCTGACCAAAACGATTTCCATCTTTTTCTTGACTTCCCGGGGGATGTCCCTCAAATCGCGGCGGTTCTTTTCGGGGATGAGCAGGGTCTTGATGTCCCCCCTCAGGGCGGCCAGAGCCTTTTCCTTGAGCCCGCCCACGGGCAGGATCCTGCCTCTGAGGCTGATTTCGCCGGTCATGGCCACGTCTCTCTTCACCAAAATTCCGGTCAGGGCCGAGACCAAGGCCGTGGCCAGGCTGACGCCGGCCGAGGGGCCGTCCTTGGGGATGGCCCCTGAGGGAAGGTGGACGTGGATATCGATGTTCTCGTAAAAATCCTCGCTCAGGCCCAGCCAGGTCGCGCGGGCCCTGGCGTAGCTCAGGGCCGCCTGGGCCGATTCCTGCATCACCTCGCCCAATTGGCCGGTCAGAATGAGATTGCCCTTGCCCCGGACGATGCTCGCCTCGACGAAGAGGACTTCGCCCCCGGCCGAAGTCCAGGCCAGGCCGGTGACGACGCCGGCTTCGTCGCTCTCCTGCTCCAGCTCGGGCAGAAACTCCGGCGGACCCAGGAGCCGATCCAGGGCCCTGGGAGCGACGCTAAGGGGCATCCGCCGCCCCTCGGCCTTGCGCCTGGCCGCCTTGCGGCAGAGCTGGCCCAGGCCTCTCTCCAGGTTTCTGAGCCCCGCCTCGCGGGTGTAGTGATTGATGACCTCCAAAAGGGCGCGGTCGCGGAGCAGAAGATCGCCGGCCCTGAGACCGTTTTCCTTCATCTGGCGCGGCAGGAGAAAGCGCCGGGCGATGTGGAGCTTCTCGCGCTCGGTGTAGCCGGGCAGCTCGATTATTTCCATCCGGTCCAGGAGGGCCGGGGGGATGGGATCGGTCAGGTTGGCCGTGGTGATGAACATGACTCGGGACAGGTCAAAGGGCAGGTTGAGGTAGTGGTCCGAGAAGCTGAAGTTCTGCTCCGGATCGAGGACCTCCAAAAGGGCCGCCGCCGGGTCGCCGCGGAAGTCGAGGCCGATCTTGTCGATCTCGTCCATCATGAAGACCGGGTTGTTAGAGGCGGCGACCTTGAGGCCCTGGATGACGCGCCCGGGCATGGCCCCGATGTAGGTCCGTCGATGACCGCGGATCTCGGCCTCGTCGCGCATGCCGCCCAAAGAGATGCGGGTGAACTTCCGGCCCAGGGCTCGGGCGATGGAGCGGCCGAGAGAGGTTTTGCCCACCCCCGGCGGCCCGACAAAGCAGAGTATCGAGCCCTTCATTTTCTTTTTGAGCTTGCGCACGGCCAGGTACTCCAGGATGCGCTCCTTGACCCTGTCCAGGTCGTAGTGGTCGGCGTCGAGGATCTTCTTGGCCCGCTTGACGTCCACTCGGTCCCTGGTCGAGCGCGCCCAGGGCAGCTCCACCAGCCAGTCGAGGTAGGTCCTAACCACCGAAGCTTCGGCGGCGTCAGTGTGCATGCGCTCCAGACGATTGAGCTGTTTCGAGGCCTCTTGGGCCGCCTCCTCGGGCAGTTTGGCGGCCTCAATGGCCTGGCGGTAGCGCTCCATCTCCTCGGCTCGCTCGTCGGCGTCGCCCAGCTCACGTTGGATGGCCCGCATCTGTTCGCGGAGGTAGTATTCCCGCTGGCTGCGGCCCATCTCCTCCTTGGCCTCGGACTCGATCCGGGCCTTGACCGTGGACACCTCCAGCTCCCGCACCAGGAAGTGATGAACCAGATTCAGACGCCTCACCGCCTCGGCCTGGGCCAGGATCTGCTGGGACTCGCTGACCTTGAGGCGCAGGTTGGAGGCCACCAGGTCGGCCAGCCGGCCGGGCTCCTCCAGACCGTCGAGGAGGGAGACCACGTCCGCGGAGAGGAGGCCCTTCAGGGAGAGGATCTTTTCGGCCATCTCCCTCACCGACCTCAGGGTGGCCTCCACCTCTGGGGTGAGTTGATCAGGCTCCTCTTCAACGACCAGCTCCAAGGCGGCCTTTAAGTGGTCGTCGGCCTTGAAGTGGCGCTTCACGCGGGCGCGCATCAAACCCTGGACCAGGATCTTCAGCCGGCCGTCGGCCAGTTTGAGGGTTCGGAGCACCGAGGCCACGGTGCCCAAGTCAAAGAGGTCGTCCGGTTCGGGGTCATCAATGGCCGCCTCGGCCTGGGTGACGAGAAGAAGCAGCCCCTCGCTCTCCGCGGCCGCCTCCACCGCGGCCACGGACCGGGGCCGGCCGACGAAGAGAGGCACGACCATGTGCGGGAAGATGACCACGTCGCGCACCGGCAGGAGGGGGAGCTCCTCGGGCGGCTCCAGCTGGCTTGGCGGTTCGGCCAGAAAGGAGTCGGATTGGATCTCAATCGGCGGAGACATCGACATCTCCTTTGAAGGGATGGATCATGTTACCAGATGGGCCGACCCCGTCAAGGCCGGCTCCACGGGCCGCTTGACCCTGGGCCTGGGCTCGGTTAACATAAATTGAGACTGTGGCGAAACGGCCCTTTTGTCTCGATTACGGCGTTCATTGGTTTTCTCGAATGCTCACATATGACCCTCATATGCTGCGCTTCTCGAAAACCTCGCGCCTGGTCCTCGAACCAAAATGTGGCTTCGCCACAGCCTCAAATTGACAGGTTGGAGACGCCGTCATGGCTCTGGACAAATCGGCCCGCCAAAAGATCCTCAACCTGGCTCGTCGCACCATCGCCGCCCACCTCGAAGGCCGCCCGGAGCCGCCGCTCGAGGCCGCGGAGAAGGCCCTCGGTCAAAACCAGGGCGCCTTCGTCACCCTGCACCGCCAGGAAGCTCTGCGCGGCTGCATCGGCCAGTTCGAGGGCCAGGGGGCATTGGCCCGGACGATCCAGGACATGGCCCTCTCGGCCGCCTTCCGCGACCCCCGCTTCAGCCCCTTGTCCAGTTTCGAGGAGCTGGAGGAGTGCGACATCGAGGTCTCCGTTCTCTCGCCTCTCAAAGAGAGCCGGCCGGAGGAGGTCGAGGTCGGACGCCACGGCGTTTACATCGTCAAGGGCTTCAACCGCGGCGTCCTTCTGCCCCAGGTGGCCGTGGAGCAGGGCTGGGACAGGGAGGCCTTTCTGGACCACACCTGCCTCAAAGCCGGACTCTCGCCCGGCTGCTGGCGCGATCCTGAAGCCCAGATCCTGACCTTTGAAGCCGAGGTTTTCGGAGAGAAGGACGAAGAAGATCTGGCGCCGCCTGATGATTAGATTCTCTTAGCAAATCTCAAAATATTTATATGGCACAATATTAGGCTGAGCTGGTCGTGGCTGCGGCGGCCCTCAAAGGGTGAGGTTTTGCTGAAACCGTCTGACCTTCTCGGGCAGAAGGTCAAGCGCCCGCGGCGGGAGGCCGAAGGCGGCTTTGTGGGTCGTCGGGGAATAGTGCTTCAGCCCGGTCAGGGCGGCCGCCCGGCCGGCGTCGAGATCTTTTAAGGGATGAGGGCCCATGGAGCAGTAAGCGAACCCGATCAGGCCCGAGGGATAGGTCGGCACCTGGGTGTAGTAGTAGGCGTTGCGGAGAAACAGCCTCGGGATGAAATCAAAGAGGGCCTTGATGACCTGGGGATGGAAGAAGTAGCTCTCGGCCTGACTCACGCTCAGCCCACCGGGGCTGAGCGCCTCTTGGAGGGACGCATAAAACGGCTCTTCAAAAAGCGCTTTCGCCGGGCCGAAAGGGTCGGGGCTGTCGACGACGATGACCTCGAAGGCGGCCTTTTTATCGGCCACATAGGCCGCGCCGTCTTGATGAATGATCTCCACCCTCCCATCGTCCAAGCCCCGGGCCAGGCCGGGCAGATATTCTTGGCAGACCTGGACCACCAGGGGGTCGATCTCGCACAGGACGACCTTCTCCACCTCGGGGTGCTTGAGGATCTCGCGCACGGCCCCGCCGTCCCCACCGCCGACGACCAGGACCCGCGCCGGCCGGGGATGGGTCAACAGCGGGACGTGGGCGATCATCTCGTGATAGGCCGCCTCGTCCAGCTCGGTGAGCATGATCACCCCGTCGATGACCAGCATCCGGCCGAAGCCCTTTGTCTCCAGGACGGCGACTTCTTGGATCTCGGAGCGGCGGCGAAAAAGGGTCCGTTCGATCTTTATCTTGAGGGCGCTTTGAAGGCCGATCCCCGTCTTTTCATGGAACCAAAGCTCCATGTCGGCCGAGTCGATCTCAAACCCGGGCCCGTGGGGACGGGGACCGGTCATGGGGTCATTTTCGAAGAATGCAGTGAATGGTGTAGCCGCCGGCCTTGAAGAACTCTTGGGTGAACCGGGCCGCTCGATGTGGGTCGTAGAAGGCGCAGGAGAAGATGTCGATGAAGGCCCGATTCGAGTCATTGGCGAAGTGGCCCGAGATGAGTGAAGTCTCGATGAGCTGGACCAGGGAGTAGCCGGCCACCTCGCCGCGGCCGAAGTGGACCACCTGGGGCTCACCGTAGGCCGTGACCTGGAGCAGTTGGCACAGATTTTGGGCGTAGCGGGCGATGGCCCCGCCGTCGCGGATCACCTCGGCGTCGCAGTCGTACAGGTCCAGGGAGGTCAGCAGCCCCCAGGCCTGCTCCTGCTGGTAGAGGCTTATCAAGTCCTCGCCTTCGACGAGCCTCAGCGAGCGGCCGGCCACCGCGGCTTCCTGACTCTGGGAGAAAGGCCTAGAGAGCACGGCCCACCTCCTTCAAGGCGCCCGCCTGGACCGCGGCCGGCTTGTGCTTCAGCGTCTCCGGCGGCAGATCGAGCATGCCTCGGCCGATCTCCATTTTCTGGAGGGAAGAGGCTTTAAAGCCCCGCCGGATCGTCTCCACGGCCCCCTCAAGCTCCAAGCCGTCCCCACAAGTGAACATGTCCACGGCGGCGTATCCGTATTCCGGCCAGGTGTGGACGGAGAAGTGCGACTCCGCGATGACGACCACGCCGCTGATGCCTTGAGGGGCGAATTGATGGAAGAAAGGTTTGATCATGGTCGCGCCCGAGTCCTCGACCGCCTCGGTCAGGACCCGGCCGACCAGGTCCAGATTATCGAGGCGTTCGGGGGGGCAGCCATACAACTCCAGGATCAGGTGTTTCCCCAATGCTTTCAACTTGCATACCCCACCTTTTACTTAAAGGTTTTTTTACTGCGGCGCGCTGAACGCAAAGACCCCCGCCCCAAAAAGAACAAGCGCCGCCAGGCGCATGAACTTTATGGCTTGAAACTCCTTCAAGAAGCCTGGTTCAGCTTCTCGCCGCCACCAAAAACAAGGGCGTATATAGCCTGAATCGGGGCCAGTGTCAAGGCTTTAAAAAGATTTTTCAGGTCAACGGTTATCACCCGCTCCACTGGACGCGGGGTTTTCGGGTGGGGGTTTTGATTTTATTATTTTTGAGGGGCTCGGGCTGATG
>CAYXRH010000250.1:0-6563 GCA_964466355.1 uncultured Thermodesulfobacteriota bacterium | reverse complement strand
CCTTGGCCCTGGCCCGCCCTGGAGAGAGGCTCAGGGTCACCGGCTGTCTGGGCGGCCGCCGGGCCCAAGCCCGCCTGGCCGACATGGGCCTGCGCCCCGGAGTGGAGCTGGAGGTTCTCACCGCCGACGGTGGGCCGGTGGTCGTGGCTTTAGAGGGCAATCGGCTGGCCATCGGGCATCATCTGGCTCTGAAGGTGACCTGTCAGCCCGTGGCGGCCAAAGACAAGGCCCCTCCCCCCGCGGCCGGCTCATCCAAAAAGAGCTAGCGTCGCGTCGCTGAAGTGGGTTGTATAAGGGGGCGGGGCGGCGGCATTGACTTATGGTATCTACGGCAAAGACGCGACGCTAGAGATATCCTAAATCTCCGAGCCGCTCCTTGATGTCCGCCGCGGCGCGGCGTTTTTCGATGAACTCAATCAGCCTCTCACGCGCTCGGGTCGGGTCGAGTTCGGCGGTGTTGATGATCAGGTCGGCTCTTTTAGGCGGCTCAAAGACCGCGTCCCCGCCGGGCAGGCCAGAGATGGCTCCCTCTTCGGCGCGGCGGTAGAGCCCCTTGGTGTCCCTGACTCGGGCTTCACCGCGCGGGCAGTCCACAAAGACTTCGACCAAATCCAAACCGACGGCCTGGCGGACCATCGCCCTCAGCGCCTCGGTCGGCGTCGTGGAGGCCACCAGGACCAAGACGCCGTGGCGGGCCAGCAATGCGGCCACGGCGGCCAAGCGGAGGGTGTGGGTCTCCCGGGCGCGGGGGTCGTCAGGCGGCGCCTCCTCAAAGACCTCCCGAAACTCGGCGCCGTCCAAGGCCTCCACCGCCATTTCCTCGCGGGCCAAAGCCTCGGCCGCAGCCAAAGCCAGGGTCGTCTTGCCCGCGCCGGGCAAACCAGTCAACCAGACAACCAATCCCGGTCTCATGGGCTTCCTCCACAAGTAACTTGAAATGGCCTGGCCAAAAGAGTATACTTCATTTGTTTTTTAACGGGCACGAAATCGTGGGGAGGTTGACCTGGTGGCGCGGGCGATCCTTTTGGTGATTGTGATGATTTTGGCCTGGCCCATCTCGGCCTGGGCTTACATCGATCCCGGCACCGGCGGTTACGTTTACTCCATGGTCGCTCCGCTGCTGGCCTTGGCCGCCGGCGGGGTCGCTTTTGTCTTCCGGCCGGTCAGGCGCCTCTTCGGCCAGTTGTTCTCTTGGTTGAAACCGGGCAAGCCGAAAGCCTGACCAGAAAAGTGGCCTCTGCTCGTAAATCCCTCACCCGCCGGGAGTTCCTTCGAACTATTGGCCTGATCGGCTGTTCCCTGACCCTCGATTTGCGCCCCCGGATGGGGAGAGCCATGTCCGCGCCCGCTTTCAAGAAGGTCATCGTCCTCGGAATCGACGGTCTCGACCCCAACACCTGCCGCCGCCTCATGGCCGCCGGACGCCTGCCCAACTTGAGCGCCTTGGCCGCGGGCGGCACCTTCTCGCCTTTGGGCACCGTCAACCCACCCCAAAGCCCCGTGGCCTGGTCGACCATCGCCACCGGCGCCAATCCGGGCGTGCACGGCGTCTACGACTTTATCATCCGCGACCCCAAGACGTATCTGCCCGATTTGTCGATGATCCGTCTCAAGGCCTCCCGGTTCGGCTTCGGCGGCGGGCAATACGTCCCGCCGGTCAAGGCGACGCCGTTTTGGGAGCGGGCCGCCGAGGCCGGCGCCAAGGCGACGGTGGTCCGCTGGCCGGTGACCTTCCCGGCCCAGGGCGCGGGCGTGCGGATGCTCTCCGGCCTGGGAACGCCGGACGTGAGAGGCACTCTCGGACACTACTCCTTTTACGTCGATCAACCTCAGCCGCCCGGAGAGGAATCGAGGGGCCGGGTGGTGGAGGTGACCTTTGAGAACGGGCGGGCCGAGAGCAGCGTCCAGGGGCCGATGACCTCCTCCTTTGGGCGGCGCTCCTCGGCCGAGGTGAAGCTGACCTTGCAGCGTCGAGACGACCGGCTGGTCGTCAAGGCCGGCCCCCAGGAGATCGCCCTCCAAGAAGGCCGGTGGTCAGACTGGCTCGGCTTTGACTTCGACATCGGGCTGCGGGGCGAGGTGAAGGGCATCGGCCGCTTCTACCTCACCAGCTTGAACCCTCTGGGGCTCTATCTCACCCCGATCCAGATCGCCCCCTCAAAACCGTGCTTCCCTTTCAGCCAGCCCGAGGATTACGCCGCCGAGCTGGCCCGGGTCATCGGCGGCCCTTACGCCACCCTGGGCATGCCCGAGGAGACCAAGGCCCTCTCTGAAGAGAAGATCCCCGACGAGGCCTTCTTGGAGATGTGCCGGGGCATCACCATTGAGCGGGAGAAGATGTTCGACTACGAGCTCGGCCGCCTCAAGGAGGGGCTCTTGGCCTTCGTCTTCGACACCTCGGACCGCATCCAGCACATGTTCTGGCGGCTGGTGGACAAAGACCACCCTCTCTACGACGCCGCCCAGGCCCAGAGATTGGGGCCGGTCATCGACGAGCACTACGTCTGGATGGACCGCGTCGTCGGCCGGGCCGTGGAGGCCGGCGACGACAAGACCGCTCTTTTGATCTGCTCAGACCACGGCTTCGCCTCCTACACCCGTTCGGTCCACTTGAACGCCTGGCTGGCTCAAAACGGCTTTCTGCGCCTCCAGGACCACGACCCCGCCGACCCGGGCGAGCTGTTCAAGTACGTCGATTGGCCCCGGACCGAGGCCTACGCCCTCGGCTTCGGGTCCATCTACCTCAACCTGGAGGGTCGGGAAAAGGAAGGCCGGGTCAAACCCGGCCCCGAAGCCGAAAAGAAGGCCCAAAAGATCGCCGCCGGCCTCAAAGCCTTGAAAGACCCTCCCACAAACCGGCCGGTGGTCCACCGCGTCTTCTCCAAGGCCGAGATATACTCCGGCCCCCTCACCGACCAGGCTCCGGAGCTGGTCGTGGGCTACAACGCCCCCTTCCGCGTCTCCTGGACCACGGCCATCGGCGGCACGCCGGCCGAGGTTTTCAAGGACAACCTCCAGAAGTGGTCCGGGGATCACTGCATCGCCGCCGCCCTGGTTCCGGGCTCGCTTTTCTCCAACCTCAAGCTCAAAGTCACCCCCGGTCCGCCTCATCAGAGCCGGCTGGCCGCCACGAGCCTGAAGCTGCTGGGGCTCGAACCGGCCGCCGAGATGGCCGAGCCCCTGATCTGAGACGGCGCGGTGGAGCACAGCCGAGCAGAAAAGCGCCTTCTAACAGATTGAGAAAGTCTATCATGAACGATCTAATCTACATCATCATGGATTCCTGCCGCTACGACACCTATCTGGCCGCCGCCACGCCCAACATCGACCGGCTGGGCCGGGTGGAGAAGCGCTACTCTTACGCCTCGTGGACCTCGCCGTCCCACTACGTCATGCTCATGGGCCTCACGCCGCACTCAAGCCCGGCCGGGGTCTTCGCCTCGGAGGTCTACAAGGAGGACTTCGTCCTCTGGCGTGAGCGTCTGGGCGTGGCCGATCTGGAGTTCAAGTCCTTCATCCCTGAGCTGTCGCTGCCGTACAAACTCAGGCAGTTGGGCTATCGGACCGTCGGCCGGGTCAGCCTGCCAGTCTTGAATCAGTACACCACCTTCTCCGCCTACTTCGACGACTACCGGCTCATGGACGACCACAACGACTTCGGGGGCATGATCGAGGAGATGACCTTTGATCCCCGGCGGCCGACCTTCTATTTCTTGAACCTGGGCGAGACCCATTACCCTTACATGCTCTCCAAGGCCGAAGCCCCGGTCCTTCACGGCGTCCACGGCGTCTTCAAGCACCTGGACGATCTGGTCATCGATCCTCAGCAGGGTGAAAAAGACCCCACGGACAAGTTCTTCAACCACGACCAGCTTCAACTTCTCAGAAGCCAGCAGGTCAAGGCCTGCGAGCACGTGGACGGCCTTTTGAGCCGGCTCTACGACAAGGCGCCGGCGGGGACCCACTTCATCATCACCGCCGACCACGGCGAGCTCTTTGGCGAGGGAGGCTTCTTCGGCCACGGCCCCGTCTTCCATCCCAAGGTCTTTGAGGTGCCCTTTGTCGAGGGGAATTTGAGAGAATAACAAACACTCTCAAGGGGAATGGATGGCTCAGTATCGCTAAAATGCGTTAATGCAGCCTAGTTAAACGAAATGGCGGGGCTCTTTCCCTCAACCCTGGAGAGCGACGATCTTTCGTGGGCCTCATGCAAGCGGCGAGGCCGAGGTTTTTGAATGAAAAATGGTGGACCGCCGCTGACTTGGCCTAATCTCAAGACGAAAAAGGAAGGTTCAAGATGCGGTCGCCCCGAGAAGAGGGCAAATCTTCTGCAAGCGGCGAGAATACGAGAACCTCGAGCGGGCCTTGGAGGAAATGAATCGCCTCCAGCTTCACCAAACACCTCTTCAACCCGCCGACGGCCCCGCCCTGAGCAAGCGCGAGTTGGAAGTGCTGCGCCTGGTCGCTCAGGGCCTTTCCAAGCCTCAGATTGGCGGAATGCTGGGCCTCAGTTCGAACACGATCAAGCGCCACGTGGTCAAAATATTCAATAAATTAGGTGTAAACGACCGGGCTCAGGCCGCGGTCTGGGCCGCCCGGCAGGGCCTGGTCTGAGGCTCACCGTTTCATTCTCCCGCCGCTTTGAAGAGCGTCATTCTCCCCCGCCCGTGGCCCGATTGGGTCATTCCGGCTTTTGAGGATGAGGCTATCTTTCCCCCGGATCCCAGATTTCGGATAGGGGAATTTGTCATGCCCGAGCTGAAAAACCATCTCGAGGTGATCAAAATACTTCCAAAAACAAATTGCCGAAAATGTGGCTACAAGACCTGTCTCGCTTTTGCGGTCGAGGTGATCAAGGGCCGAAAGCGGCTTGAGGACTGCCCTGATTTAGAAAACCACGTTGTTGAGAAATATGATGTCAAGACCGACGGCCCCTCCATCGAGAATGACATGCAGAAAGCGCTCGAGGGCTTGCGACGACGAATCTTCGTCAGCGACCTCGCTTCATCGGCGGCAAGGCTGGGGGCGGCGTTTTCCAGAGGCAGGTTGACGATCAAATGTCTCGGCAAGGACTTCACCATTGACGCCGAGGGGATTATTATATCCGAGTGTCACACCCATTTGTGGGTCACCCTGCCCATACTCAACTACATTATATCCAGCGCCGGGAAAGACGTCAGAGGCGATTGGATTCCGTTCAGGGAGTTGAAAGGGGGGGCTGACTGGGGGCCTTTGTTCACTCAAAGATGCGAGAAGCCTTTGAAGAAAGTCATTGACGGCTACACCGGCCTTTTTGAGGACATCATTGACGTCTTCGACGGCCGGCCCGCGCCGGACAGCTTCAAGTCCGACATCGCCGTCGTCATCCACCCCCTGCCGAAGCTTCCCATCCTGATTTGTTACTGGAAGAGCGAGGGTGGCCTGGAGTCCACTCTCAACATGTTCTTTGACGCCACGGCAAAGGACAATCTCAACATTGAATCGATCTACTCGCTCGGCGTCGGGCTGGTGACCATGTTTGAAAGGACCGCTCAAACCCACGGCAACTGAGCGGCCGAGCCAAACGAAACCGGCCGCGGACGGCAGCGGTGATGGTCCAACCTGAAAGGAGGGAGGGGTTCATGGATTACCTAAAAATGACGGCGCCTTGTGGGCTGGATTGCTTCAACTGCGTCTTCTATCTGGCCAACGAACGGGAGGAGGCCTTGACCTTACTGGAAAAGTATAACAAACTCATGGGCATGCCCGTCGAGATGATGCTTTGTCAGGGATGCCGCAGCCAAAAGGGCATAATCAAGCTCCATCGGACCGTCTCCACCAGGGGTGAAAAAGACCCCTGCCCCGCCTATCAATGCACCCGGGAAAAAGGACTTGATTTCTGTTATGAGTGCCCTGATTTCCCCTGCGACGTCCTGCACCCCTATTCGGACCGGGCCGATAAAGTGCCGCACAACACCAAGGTTTTTAACCTTTGCCTGATCAAGAAGATGGGCCTAAAAGAGTGGGCCGAGCGCAAAGCGGCCGCGGTGAGAGATGTCTACTTCTTCAAAATGTGGTCGCTCTGAGGCGGACATTCAACCAGTGACCGTCGCCAGAGCCGCCAAGGCCTCGTCAAGAGGCCAAACCAAGGAACGAGACTTGCGGTGGGGAGGTTGACGGTGAGGAACCTGGGAGTTTCGACAAAGCTGCCCCTCGAGGAAGTCAAAAAGCGGGCCAAGGCCTTTTTTGGTCCCGGCGGTCTCGGTCTTAAGCTCGTGGACGAGGCGAACGACTGCTTCACCTTTGAGGGCGGCGGCGGTTACGTCCGGCTCGCCTTTCAGGCCGGGGAGAAGGGGACCGACCTCAACCTGGTCACCCAGGAATGGGAGCGCCAGATCGACGAGTTCGCCGCCGGCCTGGTCTGAAACCCCGGCCCTGGCGGCGGGGAGGTCGTCTCAAGCTCAATTCAAAAGACGCCCAGTTGGCAGTCCGATATCTTGAGGCCAATTTTTTCGCAGGCTCCGGATACGGCCATCTTGGGAAGAGCCAAGCGGGCGGCGATTGCCCAGGTCTCGGCACAGGGC
>CAYXRH010000249.1:0-6583 GCA_964466355.1 uncultured Thermodesulfobacteriota bacterium | reverse complement strand
CTCAGGTTCCATCACCGTCTCAGGGAGGCCCTCACCGCGGCCGGCGCCGCCCCCCTCACCCCCCGGGTTCAAGGCGTCGATCCGGCGGCGAGGCGGCTGGACGTTTTGTCGGTCTATCTGTCCGTCGCTCTGTGCTTCGAGGTCTTGAGCCGCGAGGAGGAAGAGGCCATCGAGCGGGCTTTAGACCAACTTGAGCGGCCTTTTGACGCCACGGAGTCGCGAATCCACCACCGGGCCATGACCAAGCTCGGGCGCGAGATGCGGCGGCGAGGCGTGGTTCGATGAGCCTTTAAATCATGTCCAAGGAGGTAGAGGATGGAAAGGTTATATTCTCTCTATCAGGTGGCTCGGATCTTCCACGTGGATTATCAGACCGTGTGGCGGTGGGTCAAGGCCGGCCGACTGGCCGCCTTCAAGACGCCGGGCAACCAGTGGCGCGTCAAAGCCAGCGATGTCGAAAGCCGCTTGGGGGCCTCCACGATTCACCCCGTCGAGGGTTGAGAAGGCTTCGCTCCGGACGGCCGTCCGGTTGCCGCCTCCCGGCGCCGATGGTAGGATGCCTCAAACGAGGCCGGGCCAAGAGCAGATGACATTATGTCCCGTAAATATCTTACGTTCATCCCGTGGCGGCCGGCGCCGGCTCTCTATGTTTTTTTAAGCCGCGGCCGCCTTTCAAGTAAACAATCCGGGGGCGGTGGACCAGTTGGCTCAAAGAGCGGCCGAGGGGACCAATTGGCGGTTGGTCATCCTCATCTTTAGCGTGGGGGTGGTGAGCGCCTTCAATGTCGGCAAGGTGCCCCCGAGCCTGCTCCTGATGAGGGCTGAGCTGAAGCTCAGCCTCTTCGCCGCCGGGTGGGTCTTTTCCATTTTCAATCTCGTGGCCGCCGGCGGCGGCGCCCTGGCCGGAGCGGCGGCGGACCGCTTGGGCCACCGCCGCCTGGCCCTTTGGGGCCTCGCTGGCATCGCCGTGGCCGGACTGGCCGGCGGCCTGGCCCGAGGAGCCCCCGGTCTGCTCCTGTCCCGCTTTTGTGAAGGGCTGGGATACGTCATGGTCGGCGTCACGGCGCCGGCCCTCATCGTCGGCGCCGCCCAGAAGAAGGATCTGGGTCTGGCTCTGGGAATCTGGTCAGCCTTCATGCCCCTCGGGACGGCGACGATGATGCTTTTCTCGCCCTTGCTGCTCAGCTCAGTCGGCTGGCGGGGCTTGTGGTTCGTCGACGCCGCTTTGATCGCCCTGATGGCCTTGTTGCTTTTAAAAGCCACCACACGGCCCACGGCCGCCCCCGTCGCCTCTGGCCAGACGTGGTCCGTGACTTTGATGGAGCTTAAGCTGACCGTTTCCCGGCCCGGTCCTCTTTTACTGGCCTTGTGCTTCGGGAATTACGCCCTCCAATTCGTCTCCCTGGTCGGTTTTTTGCCGACGATTCTGGTGGAGGAAGTCGGGGTCAACCAAGGCGCGGCGGCGGGCCTTTCGGCCCTGGTGGTGGCGATGAGCATTCCGGGGAACATACTCGGCGGCCGCCTTCTGCAGCGGGGCGTCAGGCGGGTGGTCCTGCTCTGCACGGCCGGCGCGGTCGTGGGGCTCAGCTCGCTGGGCATCTACTCCGACGCCCTTCCTGGCCCGCTGCGTCTTTGCCTGTGCCTCGTCTTCTCCGCCCTGGGAGGCATGATTCCGGCGGCGCTCTTCTCCGGAACGCCGATTCACGCCCCTCGTCCGTCCCTGGTGGCCACGACCAATGGCTTGATGATGCAGGGGGCCAGCCTCGGCTCCACCTTGGGGCCGCCGGCCCTGGCGGCCTTGGTCACGGCCGCCGGCGGCTGGCACAGCGCTCCGTGGCTCTTGATCAGCGCCTCCGGCCTGGGGATCGCCTCGGCCTTGGGCCTGGGTCGGCTGGAAGGCGCCGCCTCGAGGGACTCCAAGGAGCCTGCTTAGGGATTCAATTCAGAACTTCAAAAGTGTAAATTGAGACTGGGGTGGTATCCCAAGCGGAGGTCGAGGACATGAAGATGATGAAGTCCCTGGTCAAGGTCAAGCCCGAACCAGGCATCTGGATGGCCGAAGCGCCCGTGCCCGAGCCGGGCGTCAACGACGTGTTGATCAAGATCCACAAGACCGGCATCTGCGGCACGGACCTCCACATCGTCGAATGGGACGATTGGGCTCAGGCCAACATCAAGACGCCGCTGATCATCGGCCACGAGTTCGCCGGCGCCGTCGTCGCCGTGGGCCAGAACGTCCACGGCTTTGAGGTGGGCGACGTGGTCAGCGGCGAAGGCCATCTGGTTTGCGGGCTGTGTCGCCACTGCCTGGCCGGTCGGCGTCATCTCTGCTCGAACACCTCCTCGGTGGGGGCCTCCAGGCCCGGGGCCTTCGCCGAGTACCTGTCCATCCCGGCGGTCAACGCCTGGCACGCCCATCCCTCCATTGAGATGGAGCTTTTGGCCTGCTTCGACCCCCTGGGCAACGCCACCCACACCGCCCTTTCCTTTGATTTGGTCGGCGAGGACGTTCTCATCACCGGGGCCGGGCCCATCGGTCTCATGGCCACGGCCGTGGTCAACCATGTCGGGGCCCGCTACGTGGTCGTGACCGAGGTCAACCCCTATCGCCGCCAGCTGGCCCAGAAGATGGGGGCGACCCTGGTCCTGGACCCCCAAAAAGAGCGCGTCGCCGAAGCCATGCCCCGCCTGGGGATGCGCGGCGGCTTCGACGTCGGCCTGGAGATGTCCGGTCACCCCGAGGCCTTCCGGGAGATGCTGGCCAGCATGTTCCACGGCGGCCGGATCGCCCTCTTGGGCCTTCTGCCCCCAGGCACGGGCATAGATTGGCATCAGGTCATCTTCAAGTCGCTTCACCTCAAAGGAATCTACGGCCGGGAGATGTTTGAGACCTGGTACAAGATGACGGCCATGCTTTTGAGCGGACTGGACATCTCGCCGGTGATCACCCACCGCTTCAAGGCCGAGGATTACGAGGAGGCCTTTGAGGTGGCCTTTTCGGGACGATGCGGCAAGGTCATTTTGGAGTGGGATTAGCCTCGTGCCCCGAAAATGCCTGTAGTATTTAATTGTAATACCATTTTCCCATTGAAATGAAACAAACAAGCCGTAGTCTGCTCTAGGCTCAAGTCTTTTTCGGTCGGGCCTGAAGGCCTTCTCCGGCTGCGCGTCTCGGCCGGCTGCTCCGGTGCTTCGCAAGTCGCTGACCGCCGGCCTCGATGCTCGCCTGGCCTAGGCCTTCCCTCAAAAGCCTCAAGCCTAGAGCGCGAGAGGCGTCTTCGATCAACCCTTTCGCCATTCGTTAAATCACAAAGGAAAAATGGTATAAGATAATTCGGATGAGCCTTGAACCACGAGGAGGATTTGACATGCTGGGCAAGATGGGCGACCACCTTCGCGCCGAGATGGCCCACCTCAGGGACTCGGGTCTTTTCAAGGGCGAGCGGATAATCATCAGCCCTCAGGGGGGCCACATTCAGCTCAGTGACGGACGCCAGGTCTTGAATCTTTGCGCCAACAACTACCTGGGCCTGGCCGGCGCCCCGGAGCTGATCGAAGCGGCCAAGAAAGGTTTGGATAAGTGGGGCTACGGGCTGTCCTCGGTTCGCTTCATCTGCGGCACCCAGGACCTGCACAAGGAGCTGGAGAAGAAGCTCTCCGAGTACCTCGGCGCCGAGGACACCATCCTCTACTCTTCCTGCTTTGACGCCAACGGCGGGCTCTTTGAGACACTCTTGGGCGCGGAGGACGCCGTCATCAGCGACGAACTGAACCACGCCAGCATCATCGACGGCATAAGGCTGTCCAAAGCGCGGCGCTATCGCTACCGGAACAACGACATGGCTGACTTGGAGGCCAAGCTGAAGGAGGCCGGCCCCACCCGCTTCAAGCTCATCGCCACCGACGGCGTCTTCTCCATGGACGGCATCGTGGCCGACTTGAAGGGCATCTGTCGTCTGGCCGAAGAGTACGACGCCCTGGTGATGGTTGACGACTCCCACGCCACCGGCTTCGTCGGCCCCACCGGCCGCGGGAGCCACGAGCAGCACGGCGTCATCGATCGCATCGACATCCTCACCGGGACCCTGGGCAAGGCCCTCGGCGGCGCCTCGGGCGGATTCACCAGCGGCCGCCAGGAGATCATCGACATTCTGCGCCAGCGCTCGAGGCCCTATCTTTTCTCCAACACCCTGGCCCCGGGCGTGGCCGCGGCGGCCTTGAAGGCGCTGGAGATGCTTTTCCGGGCCACGGACCTCAAGACCAGGTTGGAGAAAAACACACGGCGCTTCCGTGAGGGCATGGCCGCGGCCGGGTTTGACATCGCGCCGGGCGACCACCCCATCGTGCCGATCATGCTCGGCGAGGCCAGGGTGGCCGTCGAAATGGCCGAGCGGATGCTCGAGCAAGGCGTCTACGTCATCGCCTTCTCCTATCCGGTGGTGCCCCAGGGCAAGGCCCGCATCAGAGTCCAGGTCTCGGCCGCCTTGACCGCCGCGGACCTGGACCAGGCCATCGCGGCCTTCAGAAAGGTCGGCCAGGAGATGGGCGTCATCTGAAGCCTTCGGGGAAGACGTGGCCACTCCCCACACCCGGTGGCGCTGCACCCTCAACCAGAAAGGGGCCTACGAGGGCTTTGCCGTCACCGAACGTTCGTTTTAAAACAAAGTTGAAACAGATCCTGGAGGGCCTGAAGAACTTTGTCCTGGCCGGGCAGTGGGTCATCCCGGGGGGCGGGGTGGTCCCCGCCCTGATGAGCGGAGTTCACGCCATCATGATCCTCTGCCAGGCAGACGACCAGAGGTTCAGGACCGCCTAGAAGACACCTGCCCGCCCCTTGAGCGGCCATATTAAACCGCTGGGGCCGCCGACCGCCTGACGGCCTCAACCAGCCCCGCGCGGTTTGGCGATCCGCTCGTGGATGATGATCAGGGTCATGGAGATGACGGCGATGAGGGTGGACAAGGCGTGAACCTTGGGGTTTATCTCGAAACGGACCATGGAGTAGATCTGAATGGGAATGGTCATCACCCCTGGGCCGGCCAGAAGCCAGGTCAGCAGAAAGTTGTCAAATGAGACGGTGAACGAAAGCACCGCCCCGCCCAGAATGCCCGGCATTATCAGGGGCAAGGTGATCCGTCTGAAGGTGGTCACCTCGTTGGCGCCGAGGTCCATGGCCGCCTCTTCCAATGACTGGTCAAAGCCGTGCAGTCTGGCCGAGACCACTGTCAAGACAAAGGGCAGGCCGATGAGGATGTGACCGATGACGATGAGGAGGATCCCGCCGGGAATCTTTATGAGCGTCGCAAAGCTCAAAAGAGCTATGCCGGTGATGATTTCAGGGATGATCATGGGCGACAAAAAGAACACCTTCAAAAATTCCCTGCCCCGGAAGCGGTTTCTGACCAAGGCCACGGCCGCCAGAGTGCCGACGCAGATCGCTCCCGCCGTGGCGAGGAGGGAGATGATGAGGCTGTTCTTCACGGCCAATAGGATATTTTTATCGTGAAGAGCGATATCGTACCATTTCAGCGTGAAGCCCTGCAGGGGGAAGGTCGAATACTTGGAAGGATTTATGGACATGAGCAGAACCGTCAAGATGGGGGCGAACAAGAATAGATAAACCAAAAATACCCATATTTTGAAAAAGACATTCCGGGTGGACATCACTGCCCCGCGATCTTTTCGGTCTTGAAAACCCGGTTGTAGACGAGCACCAGCGACAGAATTATGAGCAGCAGCAGAATGGCCAGGGCTGACCCAAAGGGCCAGTTGAAGGACATGTAGAACTCGGACTGAATGATGTTCGAGATCATCACGTCCTGGGGTCCGCCCAAGAGGTCGGGTGTGATGAACGAGCCCACGGTCAAAAGAAAGACCAGTAAACAGCCAATACTCAACCCCGGAAAAGAGAGGGGCAGGGTGACGCGCCAGAATGTTTTAAACTGGTTCGCGCCCAAGTCTTGGGCCGCCTCTTCGAGGTGGGGATCGATCTTTTCCAGGGCGGCGTAAAGGGGCAGGATCATGAAGGGCAAGAAGACGTGAGTCAAGCCGATTATGACCGCTTTTTGAGTGTAGAGGATCCTGAGCGGTTCCTCGATCAGGCCCAGTTGGATGAGGATGTAATTGACCACGCCGTTGCCGCCGAGCAGAATCTTCCAGGCGTAGGTTCTGACGACGATGGTCGTCCAGAAGGGCACGATCAAGGCCAGGAAGAGCACCTCCTTGCGGCGGTACTTGGTTCTGGCCAGAAAGTAGGCGCAGGGATACCCGATCATGATGGCAAAAATAGTGACCGCCAGGCCATACCACAGGCTTTTGGCAAAGACCTTGAAGTAGAGATACTGGGTCGCGGCCCGAACGTAGTTCTCCAAGGTCAGAACGTTGGTCATCAATCCTTCTGACTGCTTGAAAAAGCTGTAACCTAATACGAGCAAGGTCGGGACGATGAAGAAGAAGACGAGCCAGAATAATCCGGGCGTCAGTTGAAGCAAAACCTTCAGCTTGAACCGTCGCTCATCCCCGCCCAGAGGATGTGAGCCCAAATCCTCTCCAGGCTGTTGGGACCGCTCAATCATCATCATCC
>CAYXRH010000248.1:6411-6733 GCA_964466355.1 uncultured Thermodesulfobacteriota bacterium | reverse complement strand
ATCTTCACCTCATCCGACTCGGATTTGCGGGACAACGACATCGGCAATGACACCATCTCTTCACTGACCATCGAATTCCCGGCCGAGACCGAGGGGGTGACGCTTTTTTCCGGGGCCAACTACACCGGCGACTCGTCCTTTTTCCTGGGCGACGACCCCACTCTGGCCGACAACGACGTCGGCGACGACCAGACGTCTTCGGTCAAGATCGTCGGCGATTACACGGTCACCCTTTACTCAGAGCCCAACTTCAGTGGCGCCTCCGAGACCTTGACCGCCTCTGACCCGGATCTGTCGGACAACGCCATCGGCGAAGACGCCG
>CAYXRH010000248.1:0-6311 GCA_964466355.1 uncultured Thermodesulfobacteriota bacterium | reverse complement strand
TCTCCTCCCTGACCATCGCCGCGCCGAGCGAGACCGAGGGCGTGACCCTTTACTCAGAGGTAAGTTACAGCGGCGACTCGTCCTTCTTTTTGGGGAGCGACGCCACTCTGTCCGACAACACCATCGGCGACGACCGGGCCTCTTCCATAAAAATAGTCGGCGATTACATCGTCACGCTTTACTCAGAGCCCAACTTTGTCGGCACGGCCGAGGTCTTGACCGCCTCTGATCCGGATCTGTCGGACAACACCATCGGCGACGACGCCGTCTCCTCCCTGACCATCGCCGCGCCGAGCGAGACCGAGGGCGTGACCCTTTACTCTGGACCCAACTACACCGGCTCCTCCTCCGTCTTCCTGGACGACGACCCCATCCTCTCAGACAACACCGTCGGCGACGATCGGACCTCCTCGGTCAAGATCGTCGGCGATTACACCGTCACCTTGTATTCAGAGCCCAACTTCGCCGGTCCCTCCGAGACCTTGACCGCCTCTGATCCGGATCTCTCGGACAATGACATCGGCGACAACGCCGTCTCCTCCCTGACCATCGGCACGGCCGTGGAGAGCGAAGGGGTCACCTTGTACGTTGACGCCAACTACACCGGCGATTCGGCCGCCTTTGCCGGCAGTGACCCCAACCTGGGCGACAACGAGGTCGGCGACGACGCCGTCTCCTCGATCAAGATCAGCGGCCAGGCCACGGTGACGCTGTATCGAGAGCCCAACTATCAAGGCACCCTGGAGATCTTTACCGCCTCTGACCCCAATCTGTCCGACAATCTCATCGGCAACGACCAGGCCTCTTCCATCAAGGTCGAGCTGGGCCAGGCGCGCAATTCGGTGGTCCTTTACCGGGACGCCAACTACGGCGGCGCCGCCTTTGACGTCACGGCCAACGACTCCGACCTTTCCGACAACGCCGTGGGTGATGACGCCGTTTCCGCGGTCAAAATCAACGGCACGGCCACCGCCACCTTGTACCGCGGGACCAACTATGAGGGCCTCTCGGAAGTGCTCACTGCTTCGGACTCGGATCTGGCTGACAACATCATCGGCGACAACCAGGTCTCATCAGTCAAGGTCGAATTGGGCGTGGCCCGGAATTCGGTCACGCTCTTCCGGGACACCAACTACGAGGGCGTGAGCGAGAGCTTCCAGTCCGACGACGCGGATCTGGCCGACAACGCCATCGCTGACGACTCCGTCTCTTCGGTCCGCATCAACGGCACGGCGACGGTCATTCTTTACGCCAACCCCGACTTCTCGGGCACGGCCGAGGTCTTGACCGAGAGCGATGCCGACCTCAGCGACGACCGCGTCGGCAACGACACCGTGTCCTCGATCCGAGTGGAGCTGGGCGTGCCCCAAGACGGCGTGGTGATCTACCAGCACATCAATTACGCCGGCACCTCGGAGGGGCTCACCGGGGACGACGCCGATCTGGCCGACAACGCCGTGGGCGACAACGAAGTCTCCTCCATCAGAATCACCGGCCAGGCCGCGGCCATCTTGTACAGCGAGGCCGATTACGGCGGCACGGCCGAGGTCTTGACCGAGAGTGTTCCGGATTTGAGCAACAACACCGTGGGCAACGACCAGATCTCATCCATCAGGGTCGAGACCGGCACGCCTCAAAACGGGTGCGTGGTCTATCGAGACACCAATTACGGCGGCGTTTCCGAGACCTTCACCGCCTCTGATCCGGATCTCTCGGACAATGACATCGGCGAGAATGAGATATCATCTCTCCGGGTCACCGGCGAGGCGGTGGTCATTTTGTACCGGGGGACCAACTACGACGGCGTGGCCGAGACCTTCAGCGGCAACGACAGCGATTTGAGCAACAACACCATCGGCAACGATCAAGTCTCGTCCATCAAAATACTGACCAGCTCTTCCGCTGATTAAAAAACCAGGATGACGGACAGGGCCGCGCCTCGAGCCTCCGGGGCGCGGTGTCATTGACTTCGGCCCGCCCAGGGGCCTATATTGAGATTGTCGTGAAACTGTCTTTTTGTCTTGATTACGGCGCGGCTCGGTTTTTTCGAATGCTCACGCATGACCGTCATGTGCTGCGCTTCTCGAATACCTCGCGCCTGGCCCTCGAACCAAAATGCGGTTTCGCCACGGTCTCATATTAGCTTGGAGGAGGAGGCAGATGGCCATCATTACCATTTCGCGTCAGGCGGGCAGCCTGGGTGACGAAATCGCCCGTGGTTTGGCCAGGGAGATGGACTACAAGCTCATCGGCCGCCAGGACTTTCAGGGCCTGGCCGAGCGTTATGATCCCGACTTCGCCAAAAGACTGAAGCGGATTGATGAGGAAAGGGGACTCGGCTTTTTTGAGCGGCTGTTCTATTCCACGCCGATATACCTCAGCCTTTACGAAGCTCTCATTTTTGAGCTGGCCAGCCAGCGCCGGGTGATCATTCTCGGGCGGGGGGCCCAAATCGTGCTGCGCGACGTGCATCAGGTCTACCGCATCCGGGTCGTGGCCCCGACCCACCTGCGCATCGTTCATCTGCGCCAGGTCCACGGCATGAGCACGGACGAAGCGGTCGAGTTCATCCACAGGCACGATCAGCAGCGGCGCAATCTGGTCCGGCAGATCTACGACCACGATCCCCGGGACTGGGGCCTGTATGACATGATCCTCAACACCGCCCGTCTGGACGTGCAAGCCGGCATTGAGATCATCAAAAGCGCCTTGAACCAGGTCATGAGATTGCAGCCTCTGGAGGAGGCGACCAAGGTCTTGCAGGGTTTGGCCCTGGGCAAGCGGGTCGAGGCCAAGGTCCGCCAAGAGGTCCTGCCCACCCGGGACGTGGAGGTTTTGGGCGAATCGGGCGGCAAGGTCACCCTGGTCGGCTCCTTGCCCTCAGTCGAAGACCGCGAGCGAGCCGAAAAGGTGGCCCGGACCTATCCCGGCGTCAGCGAGGTGGTCAATCAGATAAAGACCGCGGTTTTGGTGCTTGGCTATTGAGGCCCCCCGGCTCGAATTCGAGGTCCTGGACCGAGGCCTCCTCGTCCAGGACCGACCTCTTGGCGCTTACCAGTCCTTTCCCACGGCCGCCAGGTTAGAGGTCACTGACCAAATCTTCGTCGCCTTCCGTCAGGCCATGATTTACGAGCCGTGGGATTCTAATCGAGGCGACCACGGCGCTGAGGGCGACGTGTGGCTGACGGTCTCTGAGGACCACGGCCGCCATTTTCAGAAACCCTGGCTGGTCATCGACCACTTCTGGGCCAGAACCAACGAGCACGACGCCCTCCTCACCGCCTTAAGCCCCACCAGGCTGATGCTCATCACGCGCTCCCACGGACCGGAGATCTTTGGATCATTTTGGTCCCTGAGCAATGATGGAGGATTGAACTTCTCGCCGCGACAACCCCTTGACCTGGCCGGTCAAAGGCTGGCCGCGTTCGGCCATCTTTTGGCCGACGAGGAGGCGGGGGGTTGGCTGCTTTCGTTTTACACCTCCTTGGCCGTTGGCCAAACTCAGCCGGGCGTGGCCCGCCTGAGCGTGGCCGGCTCGCCCCTGAAGCTGGTGGGCTGGATCTGGCAGGGGGGCTTTGAGGGAGCTTGGCTCAATGAGACGGCCATGGTCAGGCTCAAAGACGGGCGGTTGTTGGCCATGATCAGGGAGGAGCCTTGCCGGCGAGGGCTTCACCGCTCACATTCGGCGGACAACGGGCACACCTGGTCCTGGCCGGAGCCGGTCGGACTCTTCGGCGAAGCGCCCGGCCTTCTCCTCCTTCCGGACGGCCGCCTGCTGGTCATTTTCCGGGGGCTGGCCTCAAACCGGACAGAGTGCCACGTCTCTCTGGCCCTTTCCGAGGATGAGGGCCTGACCTGGTCCTCGCCCCAGGCCCTGGAGACTTATGGGGGCGGCCGTTTTCACGGTGGATACGGCGACTTGATCTGGACCGGCTCGGGCGATGTTTTGGCCGTGTACTATGCGGCCCACGACGGCCCTCCGGTGGTGATGAGAAGCCTGATCAGGATGACCGACTGATACCATTTTCCCATTGAAATGAAATAAACAAGCCTTAGCCTGCCCTAAGCTTAAGCCTTTTTCGGTCGGGCCTGAAGGCCTTCTCCGGCGGCGTGTCTCGGCCGGCTGCTCCGGTGCTTCGCCAGTCGCTGACCGCCGGCCGCGTTCAAAGCCGCCGGATTTCCCTGACCCGCCAGCACCTGGCCCAGTGCCCGGGGCTGAACTCCTCCCAGGGCGGCGCCGGCTCGAGGCGGCACTCAGCCATGACGTGAGGGCAGCGGGTGTGAAAGTGGCAGCCCGGCGGCGGCGTGATGGGGCTGGGCACGTCGCCTTGAAGAATGATCCTCTTTCTGAGGGCGGTCGGATCCGGAATCGGCGAGGCCGAGAGCAAGGCTTCGGTGTAGGGGTGATAGGGCGAACGGTGCAGCTCCCGGCTGAAGGTCAGCTCCACCACCCGACCGAGATACATGACCGCCACCCGGTCGCTGACGTGGGCCACGACGCTGAGGTCGTGGGCGATGAAAAGATAGGTCAGATGGAACTCATCCTGAAGGTCCTTGAGAAGGTTGATCACCTGGGACTGGATGGAGACGTCCAGGGCTGAGACCGGCTCGTCGCACACGATCAGCTTGGGGTTGAGGGCCAGGGCCCGGGCGATGCCGATGCGCTGTCTCTGGCCGCCGCTGAACTCGTGGGGATATCTTTTGTAGTGCTCTGGCCTGAGCCCGACCACGTCCATCAGCCTGAGGACCCTTGCCCGCCGCTCTTTTTTGTCGGCCAGGCCGTGGATGACGTAGGGCTCGCCGATGATGCTGCCGATGGTGCGGCGGGGATCCAGGGAGGAGTAAGGATCTTGGAAGATGACCTGCATCTGGCGCCTGAGCAGCCTGAGCTGGGCGGGGTTGTAGGTCAGGATGTTTTGGCCCTCAAAAAAAACCTCGCCCGCGGTGGGCCGGTCCAGGCACAGGATCAGGCGGCCCAAGGTGGTCTTGCCGCAGCCGCTCTCCCCGACCAAGCCCAAGGTCTCGCCTTTTCTGATGAACAGGTCCACGCCGTCAACGGCCCTGACCCAGTGCCTGGCGCGCGAAAGCATGCCTTTGGCCACGGGGAAGAACTTTTTCAAGTTTTTGACCTGGACCAGGATGTCGTCTTTGTCCATGGAAAGGCTTCCCGTCTCAGCCGCTCATTCCGGGGCCGGGTCTGAATAGAGCCAGCAGCGGACCAAGTGATCAGCCCCCTGGCCGCCAGGGGCCGGGGTCAGCGGAGGCTCTTGGCCGCGGCAGGGTTCGTGGACCCGGAGACAGCGGTTGCTGAACCGGCAGCCGGGCGGCAGATCCAAAAGGCTGGGCACTATCCCAGGAATGGTGTTGAGTCTGTCCTTTTTTTCAATCTCCACGTCCAGGCGGGGGATGGAGGTCAGGAGGCCATAGGTGTAAGGATGCAGCGGATCGGCGAAGATGGTTTTCACCTCCGCCGCCTCCACGATCACGCCGGCGTACATGACGTAGACGCTGTGGGCCATCTCCGCGACCACGCCCAGGTTGTGGGTGATGAGGATGATGGCCGTGTCGACCTCGCTCTGAAGGGTGTTCATCAAATCCAAAATCTGGGCCTGGATGGTCACGTCCAGGGCGGTGGTCGGCTCGTCGGCCAAGAGCAGCCTGGGGTTGCAGGACAGAGCCATGGCGATCATGACCCTTTGCCGCATGCCGCCCGAGAGCTGGTGGGGATAATCCTTGATTCTTTTCTCCGGCGAGGGGATGCCCACTAGCCCCAGCATCTCCACGGCCTGGTCCCGGGCTTCGCGGCGGGACATGTTCTCGTGGAACCGCATCGCCTCGGCGATCTGGTTGCCCACGGTGAAGACCGGGTTGAGGGAGGTCATGGGCTCCTGGAAGATCATGGAGATCTCGTTGCCTCTGATTTTTAGCATCTGTGCTTCAGAGAGCTGGGTCAAGTCGCCCCGGCCGGCCAGAGTTATGGCCCCCTCGACGATCCTGCCCGGCGGGTCGGGCACCAGTTGCATGATCGACAAGGCCGTCACGCTCTTGCCGCAGCCGCTCTCACCCACCAAACAGAGCGTCTCGCCTTCCTTGAGGCCCAGGGAGATGTCATCCACCGCTCGGGCCACGCCCTCCTCGGTGAAGAAATAGGTCTTGAGCCCGCTGATCTCCAAGAGGGCGTCGCCGCTTCGGGGAAGCTTGACCTGGTCTTGATTCGCTTTCACGGCTGATACCAATTGGCCATCATTCAAGTAAGGTAGTATTTTGGTTGGTTGTTCTCACTTCAGGTCGAGGGTTCGGACAGGACTAAG
>CAYXRH010000247.1:0-6853 GCA_964466355.1 uncultured Thermodesulfobacteriota bacterium | reverse complement strand
CTTCAACTCGCCTGCATCATCATACTACTCAGAGCTTTTTGAGATGGCTTGTAGTAAGATATAAATGATTTTTCTTATTTTGCAACACAATCGCCCAATTTTAAAACACTCAACCCAAAGGCGCGGCCCAAAGGCGCGGCCCAAAAGCGCGGCCCAAAAGCGCCTCCTCGCCAGAGGCTTCGCGCGGCTCGTATTTCATTTATAAAATTAATATTAAATGAAATAGATATCTTCTGCCCCCAGAACCGGGTAGTGTCTCAATTTGATTCCTTAAGACGAGCCTCACGCTCGTCTATCAGGGCTATCAAATCTTCAAAGGTCATCAAGTAATCAATGATTCCAGCCTCCATCGCCAGTGTAACCCTAAGCGATTTGTGGATTCTGACGAAGTTGTAGTAGGTGAAATACAACGCCAGGGCATGGCAGTGGTTTTCGATCTTCTTGGAAAAGGCATTGGTTAGCCGAGTGAACCGCCTCATGCTCATACGCATGGTAAGGTTTTGTCGCTCGGCGTAGCTGGTAGAGATATGCGCTTCTTTGGGGTCACCTGTAATGATCGTAGGCGCACAAGCCACTATGACAGGCGGGCTATATCGTTTCTCCGCCTCCACGCTGGACCCGTACATCTTAACCAGCATCGCATAGTCAATGTCTGCCCCGAACGCTCCCTCAACGGCCTCAAGATAGGCCTTGTGGCCATCGGTTGTTAGCTGAACACGGCTTGCCAGCCGTGAAGCCAAGTCATTCATGAACAGCATGGCTGTTTCGGCGCTTCGGTCGCCCACCAGCCAAGAGCAGATCACCTTTGAGTCAGCATCTAAAGCCGTCCACGTCCAAACATCACCGGCCTCACCCTGCTTATGCTCGGGAACATTCTTTTGCTTGGCGTAGCAAAAAGACCAGATTTCATCGCATTGAATGCGACGAGACTTTAGCTCCCTGACTGTTTTATCATGAAACTCGGCACAGGCATTACCAGCATCGACCAGAAGCTTGGTCACGGTGTTGATAGAGCACCCCACCACACGAGAGGTTGCCCGCATGGACGACCCCTCAGCCAACATGTGTAGTATTTGAAGGCGCTTATGTAGGGGCAACCTATTCATGCCCCTACAGTAGCACAGGCGAGACTAAATAGCAAGCATTTTTTTCAGTTTGGCGTATTTTCTTTGAAGTAAGTTAAAACGGCAGGAGTTGTATACGGAGAAACTAGTAGTCCACCACAAATCCGCTCAAAAACATCTTCATCCACAATCCCCCGGTAAACAAACTCCCCCCTTCCAACCCTCTTTTGTAGAATGGCGGCTTCGTATTTGGCCGCAAGCGCATAATTTACGAAACTCTCCCTGACAATAAAATCATGATCCCCCGGCATAAGGATACACGATCTATCACATCTCAAATGCACTGAATTTATAGGAACCAATAAGTGTAACTTGTCGGGACATATATCTGTCAAAATGACAAATAGGTGCGCTCTAGAGGGATCATGCCATGGTCCAGTGCTGGGGATTAAAAGACTTGCCCGCCTGATGGGGATGAAAATTTTCATTAGGCAGAGAGAAGGTGCTCAACCCTACGCGTTTCGTTTATTTGGTCTGCCAATAACTCTGCATCAGGTATATTAAGGGCTTCCATCATTTCTTTGTAGGATATGGGAAGCCTACCACTTTTGACCTCTGTATATTCAGGGCAGTTGTTATGAGTGTACTTTCTGATTCTGCTTGGCGTCATCCATCCAAAGCTATCGTACACGGTTTTTGCCACACGAATTTCTACATCGCTTAATTCGTCTAAGTCGTCACGATTGAATTCAGACACAGAAAAAACTTCTTTATCCTTTTTGTCAATGTAGGCTTGCCAGTGGCCATCTCCCAAAGCACCATTAATTCCATCGAGAGCGCTTGAACATATAGGCCCATGTGGAAGCGAGTAAAATTCATCATAGAGCATGGGTTGACCATTCCGATTAATAAACTCACGCTCAGCCAAATAGATAAGTTTGATCAATTTGAGCTTTTCTATGCGACCGCCATTACGCTGCGTAAGATACGCGGCCAACTGTGCGGCCTTTTTAGATCGAAAACCTATTAATTGACGAGCCATCTCTACCCCCACCGGGCCTTGGCTGCCTTTTGGGCGATCTCTTGTCGGCGCTCCGGGGTCAGGCTCTTCGCCCTAGCCTTCGCCCCTGCTTTGCCAGACCGAACCCGCCCAGACTTCTCCGGTAAATCATCTTCGATTTCACCCGTGGCAATCTTGGCCACCGTGACGGCACAGCCAATGACATCGGCTGGCCTCTTTTCTCCCTTCGGCCCCGTTGGCATAGTCTTTCTCGTTCGTTATCTTCGCAGTCCGCTTGCCAGAATTACGCCCAAAACCTACCCTGAACCTATCCAAAGTATACACGCCGTGTCAAGTGTAGACTACTGGGACAAAATCTACAGCCTCCTTCTATGTTTATTATACTCCTTTACGGAGCTCCGGTCTAGCCACCTAAGCATTATTTTCATTTTCAAACTGAGACACTACCCAGAACCGCTCGAGGTGGACTGTCAAAAAGGTTTGTGCTAATTTTAAATATTTATGGCGGCCGAACCGGTCGGTCAAGAGAACAAATTATGGCCAGGAGGCGGACGTGGCTCGCATTTTGATCGTGGATGATTCGATGTTCCAGCGCCTGAAGGTGGGCGAAATTTTGCGGAAGGCCGGGCATGAAGTCCTCGAGGCCAGCGGCGGTCAAGACGGCCTCGAGGTTGCCGTCGAGGCCCGTCCTGACGGCATGATTCTCGATTTGCTCATGCCCAAGATGGACGGCTTTGAAGTTATGGAGCGACTGCGCGACAAGGGGCTTGAGATTCCGGTGATCGTGCTCACGGCTGACATCCAGGAGACTACGCGCCAGCGGTGCCGTCAGCTCGGGGCGAGGGAGGTGTTAAACAAGCCGCCAAAGGAAAGGGATTTGATCGAGGCGGTCAACAAAGCCCTGGGCGATTGAAGGGAGGTGAGCATGGATCTTACGGTCATCCAAACGGACGCCTTGACCGAACTGATAAACATTGGCGTGGGCAAGGCGGCCGGAGTGCTCAACGCCATGCTCAACCATCATGTCGCTCTGCGGGTGCCCGCGGTCCGAGTTATGTCCCTCGTTCAGGCCTCCCAGGAGTTGGCCACCCTTTCGAAGAAGTACGTCTCCTCGGTCCGACTGGGGTTTTCCGGCCGGCTCAACGGCTTGGCGGCGTTGTATTTTCCGCCCGAAAGCGCCGCCAAGCTGGTCAGCGTTCTGGTGGGCGAGAAACCCGAGGACTTGGATCTCGACTCGGTAAAGATAGCCACCTTGACCGAAGTGGGCAACATCCTCTTAAATGGAGTGGTCGGTTCAATCTCCAACATCGTCGGCCAGCACTTGGAATTCTCGGTTCCAGTTTACGAAGAGGAGACCCTCCAAGGTCTAGTCTCCTCCAGCGGATCAGGCTCCGAGGACGTGGTCATCATGGCCGAGACAGAGTTCAGCGCTGAGGACCTTCAAATCAATGGCACCATCATGCTCCTGCTCGAAGTCAGCTCTTTCGCCGGTCTGATGAACTTCCTGGACGGCCAGGAGAGCCAGGAGGTTGGGGTAGTGCCTTGAAGGGAGTTGAAGCGGCTCAAGAACTTTACAGCGCCCTGGATTACATTCCGGTGGGCGTTTTCATTCTGAGGCCGGACTTTGTCGTCGTCTTTTGGAATAAAACCCTCGAGGCCTGGACTGGGTTATCGAGGCGGGACATCCTGGGCGAGGAGATAGGTCGACGGTTCCCGCGTTTGAAAGAGACCGCCTACGCCCTGCGCCTCAAGGAGGTCTTTGAGAACGGGGCGCCGGCCATCCTGTCCTCCCAGCTCCACGAGTACGTCATTCCCATCCAACGCTCCGACGGGCGTCACCGAAGCCAGCACGCCGTCGTCTCCCCTGTCCCCGCCCTGGACGGCCGAGGATTCTGGGCCTTGTTTTCAATTCAAGACGTCTCGGATCTGGTGGAGCTGGTCCGCGCCCACCGCCACACCCGCGACGAGGCCTTGAAGGAGGTAATGGAGCGGAAGAGGGCTGAGGAGGCGCTCAAGGAGAGCGAGGAGCGCTACCGCGGTCTGTGGGAATTGATGCCGGACGCGGTGGTGGTCTACGTCGAAGAGCGCATCGCCTTGGCCAATCCGGCCGCGGCCAAAATCCTGGGAGCCGGGAGCCCCCAGAAGCTGATCGGCCGCTCGTACTGGGACGTCGTCCACCCCGATCATCACGCCGTCAGCCGGAAGCAGCTCCAATTGATCAGCCAAGGGATCCAGTTGCCGCTGCTGGAGTTCCGGTTCAACAGGCTCGACGGCCGGAGCGTGGACGTCGAAGCCACCGGCCAGGCCATCACCTATCGGGGCCGCCCGGCGTTCCTGTCGGCCTGGCGTGACGTCACTGAACGCAAGAAAGCCCAAAAAGCCCTCAGGGAGAGCGAGGAGCGTTATCGTCTCTTGATCGAGACGATGAATGACGGTCTGGGAATCCAAGACGTGGAGGGCCGGATCACATACGTCAACAAAAGCCTCTGCACCATGCTCGGCTTCACGGCGGATGAAATGATTGGCCGTTCAGTGCGCGATTTTGTGGATGAGGCCAATCAAAAGATCCTCAAGAACCAGGGCGAGCGATTTCGTCGAGGCCAGATCGCGCCTTACGAGATCACCTTGATCGGCAAAGAAGGACGCCCCATCTCGACCATCTTCTCTCCGGCGCCTATTTTTGATATTTCCGGAGGCCTCAAAGGCGTTTTTGCGGTCATCACCGACATCAGCGAGCGGAAGCGGATGGAGGAAGAGTTGAGGCAGGCCAAGGTCGCCGCCGAGGCGGCCAATCTGGCCAAGAGTCAGTTCCTGGCCAACATGAGCCACGAGATCCGCACGCCCTTGAACGCCGTCATCGGCATGACCGATCTGGCCCTGACGACCAAACTTGATCAGGAACAGCGAGATTTCTTAGACACGGCCAAGGCTTCGGCCGAGTCCCTTCTGGAGTTGATCGACGACATCCTCGACTTCTCCCGGATAGAGGCCGGCCAACTTAAGCTGGAGGAGAGTGACTTCAATCTGCGCTCCCTTTTGGAGGCGGTCCTCAAGGCCTTTTCCATAAAGGCCCGCCAAAAGAAGATCGAACTCAGCGGCGGTCTGAGCGAGGACGCGCCGGTGTACCTCAGAGCTGATCCCCAACGCCTGCGCCAGGTCCTGGTCAACCTAATCGGCAACGCCGTCAAGTTCACCGAAAAGGGCGAGGTGAGGGTCAGGGTCGAAAGGCGAGGGGAGGACGAGGTTCACTTCATGGTCTCTGACACGGGGGTGGGCATCCCCCCTGATCGCCTGGAGGAGATCTTTGAAAGATTCCGCCAGGCGGACGAGTCAACGAGACGGCGCTTCGGCGGGGCTGGTTTAGGCCTGGCCATCTCCAGGGAGCTGGTCGGGATGATGGGCGGGGGCCTCTGGGTCGAGAGCGAACCAGGCCGGGGAAGCGCCTTTCATTTCTCCATCAAATTCAAGCCGGGCCAAGCAACAAAGACCCCTTCGACCCTCTCCCCCGAAGGGCTTGAGGGGCTGAAGGTTCTCCTCGTGGACGACGAGGCCCACGACCGCCTCATTCTGCGCAAGATGCTCTCGTCGTGGGGGCTCATATTGACCGAGGCGGCCAGCGGTCAGGAAGTCTTAAGGAAAATCAAGGAAAGCTACGCCCCTGGAGAGGGGTTTGATGTGGCCATCTTGGACCTCCAGATGCGCGGCCCGGACGGTTTCGAGCTGGCTCGCCTCATTATGGCCAGGGATGAGGAGGCCGCTCCGCGATTAATTTTTTTAACCTCCACTCACCGGCAGGACAAGGAGTCTGCTCCGGGGGAGCTGACCGAAGCGGTCTTTTTAGACAAACCGGTCCGGCGGCCCGAGCTTTTGGAGGCCTTGCTGAAGATATCGGGCCGGGTATCAAAGAGGCTCCCTCAACCGAGCGAAGAAGAGGGCCTCGGCGCGGCCTCGAGAAGGTTAAGGGTGCTCCTGGCCGAGGACAACCCCATCAACCAGAAGCTGGCGGCCACTCTTTTGCAAAAGCGGGGGCACGAGGTCGTCGTGGTCGGGAACGGCCGGGCGGCCGTGGCCGCTTTGGCGGGAGAGCCTTTCGACGTGGTGGTCATGGACGTCCAGATGCCCGAGATGGACGGGCTCGAGGCCGCCCGGAGGGTTCGGGAGATGGAAAAGCAAAGCGGCGGCCACGTGCCGATAGTGGCCATGACCGCCCACGCCATGTCCAGCCACCGGCAGCAGTGCCTCGAAGCGGGCATGGACGCTTACGTGGTCAAGCCCATTCAGCGTCAGGAGTTCATCGAGACCGTCGAGACCTTGGCCTTGGATCTTCTAATCCCCGCCGCCGCGGCGGCCAATGATCATGAAGAAGATCAAGTCCTGGATCAAAAGGCTCTCCTTGATTTGGTCAACGGCGATTCAAAGGCGCTCAAGAATCTCATCAAGGCCTTTGTCGAGGATTTGGGGGGCCAGAGGTCCGAGATTCAAAGAGCCGTGGCCATGAGAGACGGCCGGATGATTCAACGCGCCGCTCATTCCCTCAAGGGCGCCGCCTCAAACCTGACGGCCGCGGCCGTGGCCGCGGCGGCCAAAAGACTGGAGAAGATGGGCCGGGCCAATGACTTGGCCCAGGTCGACGAGGCTTACGCCGCCTTGGAAAAGGAGATAAAACGCCTCACGACGGCCCTCTCTGCCTTGGATCAATGATACCATTTCCCATTTATGATGTAATGAATGGCGCCACGGTTGATCGAAGACGCCTCCGCGCCCTAGG
>CAYXRH010000246.1:0-6868 GCA_964466355.1 uncultured Thermodesulfobacteriota bacterium | reverse complement strand
CAAAACAGCCAATCAGGTCTCATTTAAGGCTCTCGTGAAATATCCGGGCTAGGACGATGATTCACCTGCCTGCGGCGCGTCGCCAGGGACGTGGCCCTGGCAGCACACAGAAGCAAATCAACTTTACATTTGCCACAAAAGACGGGCGGGCGACTCGCCCCTCGAAGCGCGCCGCCCGCCCTGGTTGGATCTACTTGGGATTCTCAGAAACCCTTGTAAGGGTTGGGGCCGATCTCCTCGATGGTCTCCATGAACTCCTCGATTATCTTGGGCACGCGCTCGTAATCAGTGATGGAGACCTCCTCGACCCTGATCCGGTCAGACTCCAAAACCAGGCGCTCCAGGGTCTCTTGGATCTTGCTCATGCGGATGTTGGCCAGCTCGGAGCCCCGGACGAAGTGGCATTGATAGTCGTCGCCCCGGCGGCAGCCGAAGAGGATGATGCCGTCGATGCCCGAGGAGAGGGCGTCGGCGATCCAGATGAGGTTGATGGAGCCGAGGCAGCGCAGGGAGATGAAGCCCACGTAAGGCGACCACTTGTGGCCCTTGAAGGCGGCCATTTCCACGGCCGGGTAGGCGTCGTTTTCGCAGGCGAAGACGATGACCCTCGGCTTCTCCTCGTCCTCCTCGGGCACCTCGATGGCCTTGATCATGGAGCCGATCATTCTCACCGAGTAGTTCTTGAAGCTGATGATCCGCTCCGGGCAGGCCCCCATGCACACGCCGCAGCGCCGGCAGCGGCTGGGGTTGGGCAAGGGGTTGGCCTTCTCGTCCTCGTTGATGGCTCCAAAGGGGCACTCCTCGGTGCACCGCTTGCACTGGGTGCAGCGCTCCATGGCGAACTCGGGATAGCTCAGGTCCCCTGAGCGCGGATGCACGGCCTTGCCCAATGAGATCGCCTCCACGGCCTGAATGGCCTTCATGGCCGCGCCGCAGGCGTCCTCGGCCGCGGCGGCCAGGCCCATGGGCCGCCTCACCGGGCCGCAGGCGTAGACGGCCGTGCGCCGGGACTCGTAGGGGAAGCAGATGAAGTTGGAGTCAACGAAGCCGTTTTTTAACAGCGGCGGCTCGCCGCCCTGGCGGTAGGCCAGGTTGAGGACCGGCGCGCCGTAGTGCTCGACGATGACCGGCCCCTCTTCCTCCTTGTCGGCCGGCTTGGCCTCGCCTTCACCCTCCCCCTCGGCCGCCTCGCGGGCTTCGGCCACCTCTTGGGGCGTGAACCAGGGCGAGCTGGTCGGCACCATGCCCGTGGCCAGGACGACCAGATCCACGTCCTCGAGGCGCACCGTCTCGCCCAGAAGCTCGTCCTCGGCCTCGACCACGCCCTCGTCCACGACCCTTCTCTCTTGGGCCCGGATGAAGATGGTGCCCTCTTCCTGGGTGCGGCGGTAGAACTCCTCGAACTGGCCGGGAGTGCGCACGTCGCGGTAGACGATGTAGGTGTTGACTTCAGGATCGAGCTCCTTGAGGTAGGCCACCTGCTTCATCGACACCTGGCAGCAGACGGCCGAACAATAGGGCAGATGCTCTGGATCGCGGGAGCCGGCGCACTGGATGAAGACGGCCGTCTTTATGGGGCCGCCGTCGGATGGTCTTTTGATCTCGCCGGCCTTGGCCATCTCCTCGAACTCGACGTTGGTGACCACGTTCTTGAACCGGCCGTAGCCGAACTCCTGGGGCAGCCACTTGGGCTTGTACGGCTGCCAGCCGCTGGCCATGATGACCGCCCCGCAGCGCCGGGCCTCGGTGGAGCCGTTTTGGGAGATGGTCACCTCGAACATGCCCGGCGCGCCCTCGATCCGAACCACGCTCGCCCCCATGAAGACCTCGATCTTGTCCGAGCCCTCCACGGCGGCGATCAGCTCCTCGACGCCGGTCGGCTCCACATCGCGGTAGGGGGCCTTGGTGGGGCTGGTGGCCTTCATCTTGGCCGCGAAGCCGCCCAGGGATGCCTCCTTCTCCACCACAACGACCTCGTAGCCGGCCCGGCTGGCCTCCAGGGCGGCGGTGAGGCCCGAGAAGCCGCCGCCGACGACGAGGATCCTCTTGGACAGATCTTCGACCATGAAGGGCTCGGGCGGCTCCATGTTGTCCAGCTTGGTCAGGCCGAGGCGGATGTAGTCCTCGGCCAGCATCTGGAGGTCTTCCTTCTCCTCGTCGCTCTCGGCCGCGGTGGACCAGGCGCACTGCTCCCGGAGGTTAATCCGCTCCACCAGGGCTTTGGGAAAATCAAAGACGTCATACATGACCCTCAAGGAGCAGGCGGCGAGGCCCAAGGTGTTGAAGCCGCCTTCGATATCCTTCTTGATTATGTCCACGCCCTCTTTGGAGCAGAAGGCCTGGTGGATCTTGGGCTCGTATCCGAAATCACCCTTGGCCAGCGAGGCCAAGGCGTTGGCGTCAACCACCTCGCCGATGCCGCAGCCGGTGCAGATGTAGCAAGCTTTCTTCTTCTCCATCGCCTCTACCTCCTCGAGATAACCTGGATCGCTTTAAGCGCGGCCCTGGTGGCGTCCTGGACGCACTCGGCGACGTTGTAAGGTTTGCGGGAGCAGCCGGCGGCCACGAATCCAGGCAGGCCCGCCTCGGCGGCGATGAACCCGTAAGCGTCCTGGGTCACCCCGGCCGGGAGGCCCTCGGTGTTGGGCACCATGCCCGTGGCCAGGACGGCCATGTCGACCTCGAGGGTTATCTTCTCGGCGGTGGTCGTGTCCTCGCCTTCGAGGAACAAGTTCTTGGTCGCCTCGTCCTCGGCGATCTTGGCCACCTTTGTCTTGACAAAGGACAGCTTTTCGTCCTTTTGGGCGTTCTGGTAGACCTCCTCCAGGCGATCCTGGGCCCGGATGTCGATGAACAGAATGTAGACTTCGGCTTCGGGGAGCTGATCCCTGACGTAGTGGGCCTGCTTGATGGAGGCCAGGCAGCACACGCCGGAGCAGTAAGGCAGATGGTTCTCGTCCCGGGAGCCGGCGCATTGGATGAAGGCGATCTTCTTGGGCTCGGCTCCGTCCGAGGGCCTCAAGATCTTGCCCTGAGTGGGGCCGTCAAAGGCGGCCAGCCGCTCCATCATCACGTTGGAGATGAGGTTGGCGTGCTGGCCGAAGCCGTAGGTGTCGAGGACCGCGGCGTCAAAGGGGCTCCAGCCGGCGGCCCAGACGATGGCCCCCACCTGAAGCTCGATGGTCTCCTCCTGGGCCTCCAAATCGACGGCGTCAAAGGGACAGACCTCCTTGACTTTTTGACCCTCCGCTCCGCCGACGATGGACGGATCCATGACGTAGCGGCTGGGAAAGGCCATGACGTGGGGCAGATAGACCGCCTTGGTCTTGCCCAGGTTGAAGTCAAAGGCTTTGTCCACCTCGGTGTCGACCACCTCAGCGCATTTGCCGCAGGCGGTGCATTTTTCGTTGATGTATCGCGGCGCCAGCCTGACGCTCACCGTGAAGCGGCCGGCCTCGCCCGCGACCTGAGTGATTTCGGCTCCGGTGAAGAAGCGGATGAGAGGATTTTGCTTGATCCGTCTGAAGTTTATCTCCAGACCGCAGGCCGGGGGGCAGAACTTGGGGAAATACTCTTTCAACTGGGCCACCCGCCCGCCCAAATAGAGGTTCTTCTCGATGATGACGACTTCGTACCCGGCCTCGGCCGCTTCCAGGGCCGCGGTCAGGCCGCTCATGCCACCACCGACAACCAGAATCTTCTGGTGCGGGGAGTTCACTTCGGCCATCTCTTACCTCCACACAGACTACTTAAGAGCGAACAACCTATGATCTTGGCGTCGTTCGTCGCAGACCGCCGACTTGAAGCCGACGAACTCCGATGAGCGGCGCCCCCGCCCGCGGCCCGAATCTTCCATCATCTCGCTTTCGAGCCTGATTGAAGTCGGCACTATCCCTTAAGGTCGGATCAAGGCCCGGCCCTGAGGGGAGTTTTTAAAATTTATCTTCGGGCGCGCTCAAGACGCGCCCGAAGTCTTTCCTAAACGCTTGATTAGTCGATCAGATTGGCGATCTCGCGCTTGAAGGCGCTCCATTCGCCGCTCTTGGGATCGAACTTGACGTTGGCGAAGACCTTCCAGTTGGCCTCGTCCATGTTCGGGGTGTCGGTCCTAAAGTAGTAGCCCGGCCAACGAGTCTCCTCACGGAAGAGGAGAGTGCGCATGTGTGACTCGGCCTGCCACATCCGCTGGACATTCTCCCAGCAGCGGGTCAGCTCGTAGGCGTCCTCGGCGGCGAGCTTCTGGGAGTCCTCCTTGAGCATCTGCAGCAGCTCAAGACCGCGCTCCAAGAGGGCCTTGGAGGTCTTGAAGGCCATGGAGTAGCCGCCGGCGTACTCGTCCATGATCTTCTGAAGCCGGAACATGAACATGAAGGGCTTGATGTAGGCGGGGTTGATGTTCGGGTCAGAGGTGTAGCCCGAGGACTCGGTGAAGCGATCCAGCGGCGCCAAGACCCGGCTCTTCCATTCCTCGACGCCTTCCGCCTCGGGGATGCTCGGGTTGTCCAGGGCGAAGCGAACGGCCTGCTTACCGGCGTAACGGCCCTCGGCGTGGGAGCCGTCAGAGAATTTGTGGGAGGAAGCACCGGAGCCGTCGCCCGCGGCGAACATGCCCGGCACGGTGGTCATGTTGCCGTAGTACTTGCCGTTGTAATCCCACCTGTAGTGGTCGGGCACCTTGTCCAGCATGTCCGTCGGCGCCGAGACCCAGGCGCCCGAAGCGCCGGAGTGGGAGCCGATGAAGTAAGGCTCGCAGGCCGCGATTTCGGAGTGCTTCTCCTCAGGGGCGATGTTGTGACCGGCCCAGAGGATGGCCTGGGAGATGGTCATGTCTAAAAAGTCCTCCCAGGCCTCGGACTCCAGCTCCTTCATCTTCTTCTTGAAGGCCTTGGGATCGTCTTTGTACTCCTCGGCCAGCCGCTGGATGGCCGCGTCGGTCTCCATGTACAGCGGCCCCAGGCCGGCGTCGACGTCGACTTGGCCCAGATAGTTGCGCAGGTTGGCCGGGATGGGCTTGGTCAGGCCGTAAGGGGCGTACCGCTCCAAGATGTCCTTGTGCTCGACCATGTAGTCGCCGCCGCCGGCCGAGACGGCGATGGACTTGAAGAGCAGGAACCAGGCCCCCACCGGACCGTAGGCGTCCTTGAAGCGGACCGGGATGAAGCGAACCTCCTGGCAGGTCATCTCCGCCCCGGCCTTGATAGTGAAGTAGGCCGAAGAGCCGGAGTTGAAGGGCGGATACCAGGACCGGCCCAGGCCTTCGCCCGTGGAGCGCGGCTTGAAGACGTGGACCGCGCCGCCCATGGCCACGACCATCGCCTTGGCCTTGAAGACGTAGACCTTGTCCTCGCGGGTGGAAAAGCCAATGGCGCCGCAGGCCCGGCCGTCGGCGGAAAGCAGCGGCTCGACCAGAAAAACGCGCTCGTAAACCTCGCCGCCGGCGTCGTTTAAAGCGTTTATAGCCGCCTCAGAGATGACGACCTTGTAGGACTCGCCGTTGATCATGATCTGCCAGCGGCCCTCGTGGACGTATTTGCCCTCGGCGTCCTTCCAGATGGGCAGGCCCCACTTTTCGAAGAGATGGACGGTCGAATCCACGTGACGGGCGATGTTGAAGACCAGATCCTCGCGGCACACCCCCATCAGGTCCTGGCGGACGTAACGGACATAATCTTCGACCGTGTTGTCGCCGTCGGCGTAACCGATGTACTGGTTGAGGGCCGAAAGGCCCATGGCCACGGCACCGGAGCGCTGGGGGACGGCCTTGTCGACCATGGTTACCTTCAAACCGTTCTTCTTGGCCCAGTAGGCGGCTTCGGTAGCCGCGCCGCAGGCGGCCATGCCGCCGCCGCAAATCAAGACGTCAGTGGTGACCTCAACAGTCTCCCAATTGGCCATGATTGTGCCTCCTTCTTACAGCTTCGGAAGTTCAGCGGCGCCCGTGGACGCCGGCTCGGTCATCAGTTCAGGAGTGTCCAGATCGCCCGCGCCTTCTTCAAAGTCGCCCAGCGGCTTGGCCGAGCCTTCGGGAGTGGTCCTGATGGGGAACTTGAACCGCTTGAGGCTGCCGTTGCGGAACTTGACCGTCCACATGATGTCTTCAGACCCTCTCAGGGGCACCACGCTGGCGCCTATGGGCACGAAGTCGGCGTAACCGCGCACGTCGATGGCCTGCTGAGGGCAGATCTTGACGCAGTTGTAGCACTCCCAGCACATCCACGGATCGCGGTTGAAGGCCTTCATCGCCTCCTGGTCGAGGACCATGAGATCGTTGGGGCAGATATACATGCAGGCCGTCTTGTCCTGCCCCTTGCAGCCGTCGCACTTTTCCATGATCACAAAGCTTGGCATCTCTCTCCTCCAGATGGTGTCTCTCGGCCGGTGACAACCACCGGCTCACCAGATTTGGTTGAAGCGATTCTTAGGTGCCGCTCCGACCCACCTCCTTGATACACTAGTCCTTTTCCATTATCTCTGTGCTCAAAAAAAGGTCTGAGAGGCTACCTCCCGGACCAATCACCGTGCCTATTTCTTTTTGTTCGTCTCGCCCGTGGCGAAGCCGTGGAGCTTGATCTCAACCTTCTCCTCCAGGCCCTGGTAGTATTCCTGGAGGACCTTGACCACTTCGGGCCGGCTGAACTCGGGCGGAAGCTCGCCGCCCTCGGAGAGCGTCTTGCGGACCATGGTCCCAGAGAGAAGGAGCCGGTCTTCCTTGCCGTGGGGGCAGGTTTTCATGGAGGCCATGCCCTGGCATTTGTAGCAGTGGAAGGTCCAGTCGATGTTCAGGTTTTGAATCTCCAGCGAACCGGCGGGGATGTGGTCGAAGATCTTCTGGGCGTCAAAGGGGCCGTAGTAGTCGCCCACTCCGGCG
>CAYXRH010000245.1:0-6870 GCA_964466355.1 uncultured Thermodesulfobacteriota bacterium | reverse complement strand
GTAGAAGCGGAACCAGTCCTGGACGTCGCGGCACTGGTTGGTGTTGAAGACCAGCACGTCCGGCCTGGGCGGGGCCTCGATGCCGTAGGCTTTTTGAAGCGGCGTCTGCTTGGCCAGATAGGAGCCGATGTCAGAGGTGAGGTAGGAGCAGATGTCCGGGGAGTAGCCGATGGCGTTGGCCCGGGGGATCAGGTCCGTGGCCATGCGCGTCGCGCCCAGCATGGCCCCGTGGTTTTCGGGGTAGTAGACCAGAAAGCCCATGGCCAGGCACAGCTCGGCCGGGCCGACCGAGGTCATCCAGGCGATGGGCTGGGACTTGGTCTTGGCCGCCTCGTCCAGCTCGTAGAAGTGGTCGGCCATGATTTTTTTCAAGGGCTTTTTGGCGGCGATGGGGGGCACCTCAGGCTGGGCGGATTGAATATGCACCATCTCCTCGCAGTGTCTAAAGAGGCTACATCTTAGCTATAAGGTAGCTACGATCAATTTAGAATAAAGGGCCGGGGATGTCAAGGGGGGAGGGGGCGACATTTAAGGCTTGGAGAGAACTCAATGAAATTAAAACCGACAGCCTCATTGTTGACCCACGGCCCTACATGTGGTATTGGGAAAAAAGAGGCCTACAATATGATTGAGCGTGATTTTGATGTCGCCTTCGTCGCGGATCTAGCGCGAAGGGAAAAGCAAATCCAGCAAAACTACCGGCCGATAATTGCCGTCCATAAATGGTTCGCTCGAAGACCAGGGACGCTTTTCCGCGCTCTTCTCCTCTCTGAGTTCGTCAAAGGCAAGCTAAGGGAGACCTATTATGAAGGCCATAATCTTCGAGAACTGCGCGTGGCCGACCCTTTCATGGGCGGCGGAACCCCACTCCTTGAGGCAAACCGGATTGGTTGCGATGTCGTAGGGGTAGATATAAATCCCATGGCGGCATGGATCGTGCGGCGGGAGATCGAAAACCTGGATCTGCCGTCCTATGCCCGAGAGGCCGAGAACTTGAGAAGCGAGCTGGAGAAACAAATTGGTCATCTGTATCGCACAAAGTGCCTTAAATGCGGGTTTTCGGATGCTCACGTAAAATATTTTTTATGGGTGAAGGTTCAGCGGTGCCGGACTTGCCATGAAGACATTGATCTCTTCAAAGGCTATTTGGTTGCTGAAAATAGACGACATCCCAAAAATGTTTTTTTGTGCGCTGCTTGTGGCAATTTGATTGAGGTGGCCGACCGGCGAAATCCTGGAAATTGCCAATTCTGTGGTACAACACTGAGCCTCAAAGGACCGGCCGAACGAAGCAGATGCAAGTGTCCCCATTGCGGTAGTATTAATATTTTCCCTGATGCTTCCCTGGGGCCTCCGAGGCATCGAATATTTGCGATTGAATATTACTGTCCACTATGTAAAGGCCGCCACAGAGGAAGATTTTTTAAACGACCAGATGCTGGAGATGTGGCTTGCTTCGCGGACGCCCAAGAAAAATGGGCTCGCCTGGAAAAGTATTTTATCCCTTCAGACCAGATTCCTCGTGGCGACGAAACGGATCGGTTGCATAGATGGGGCTATCAGCGCTACACTGAAATGTTCAACGAGCGTCAGTTGTTAGGGCTAGAGTTGAGTTGTCAAGCCATCGTCCGCCAGCAGGATGAGCGGATAAGAAACGCCTTGGCGACCAACCTATCCGATCTGCTCAGATACCAAAACATGTTGTGCCGCTATGACACCATGGCCCTCAAGTCCCTGGATATATTCTCTGTACATGGTTTTCCCGTCAGTCTAATTCAGTGCGAGTCGAATCTGCTCGGCATTCCTAAAGGGCCGAACGGCGCAAACATCGGCAGTGGGGGATGGTCAAATATAATAGATAAATATATTAAAGCAAAAACATTCTGTGATACCCCTTTCGAAATCAACCACCGCAAAGGACACAAAGTCAAGGTTCTATCGGCGGGTGAATGGATCGGGGATCTGAAGACAAGCGATCCAAATACCGACCGACGGGTCGTGGAACTATATAGTCAAGATGCGGCCAAGGTTGCTTTACCTCCGGAGAGTCTTGACGGCGTGTTCACGGACCCGCCTTATTTTGGCAATGTGCAATACGCCGAGTTGATGGACTTTTGTTATGTCTGGCTGCGCCGACTCGTCGGGTCCAGCGATCCGAGTTTTTCGAAGCGAAGTACTCGTGACCGCGCCGAATTGACCGGCAACATCAATATGAAGAGAGGGCTAGACCATTTTACCGAAGGCTTATCCAGAATATTTCAGGGCATGGCTAGGGCTTTAAAGCCTGGTGCGCCGTTCGTGTTCACATATCACCATAATGAATTGGAGGCCTACTATCCTATAGCTGTCGCCATCCTCGATTCCGGCTTGACGTGTTCGGCGGCGCTCCCGTGCCCAGCCGAGATGCGCGCTTCAATTCACATAAACGGTACAGGGTCCTCGACAATTGATACTATATTTGTTTGTCGAATGACGGGAGTTCTGTCTAGCAAGTCTCTCGCCGCTTCTCCACAAGGAGTTGCCGAGTTGATAGCCGACGACCTTTCCAAGTTAATCGCGGGAAGAGTGCGCCCCAGCCCTGGCGACATTCGTTGCATCGGCAATGGTCATCTAATCCGCCTGGCGATCTGGTCGCTCCGTCGAGAATGGGACCCGGCCTTGCCGACGAAAGAGCGTTTGAAGAGGGTCGTGAGATGGATTGATGAGTGCGGTGGGCCAAGGGCTGTCGGATTGGCTCTGGAGCAGATCACGGTCAGTCAGTCTTTGGGCCAGAAACCGATTCATCAACAATACGACGCTTAATGGTTATGTTGGAAAAAGAGATTAAGTTTCCCTTTCAGGCGACTCCCTCCGAGATAGAAGAAAATCTGGACTACTTCATCGCTTCTGTTTTTTCCTCGCTCGCCTCTGAATTTCTTGTGATGCCAAAAGGAAAATGGTTCATAGAGTACCATGTATTTGAAAGCGGCTATGAAGCGCTCAAAAAGGTTACGGCGGGATTCAGTTATCTTGACGCTGATCGCATGTTTGTTCTCGCCTTAGAGAAACCAATAACTTTAATTGTTTTGCGTTCGATGCTGGGCTTTTCTCCTCCTGAATGGGCCTATCTAACCACCCAGCAATCGGATGTAAATGTGTCTCAGGGAGCCGCTCGATCGATAGATCGCAAAGCAAGGTTGGATCCTCTCACCCCCATTAGGCAGAAGGGTGTTTCGGCCTTCCGGCTCAAGGCCATGATTCAAGTCGCCTGTGAGCTGCTGAACAAGGGTTCGCCACTGGTCAATGACCAGACTTTGCACCGCCTTCATAAGGCTGATACCATTACTGGAGCCCAGAGCATCGCCAGCGCGGCTTCTATGGGGGTTCCTTACGCCATGTTGCTCTATGAGCGGTTCTTGGGCCGCCCTTTTGCGGGGCACAGGGATTCTGTCAGCGAATTGGTCGGTGACACCCTGGAATCGGCGATCGAGGAAGTCCTTTCCAAGGCCGGCGTTAGTTTTCGAAAGACTAAACGGGCCGAAAAAATTTCTGGTTTCGACCAGACTCCCGACTTCATCATACCGGATGAATTCGCGCCTCAAGTGGTGATCGAGGCGAAAATAACTGAGGACGATGGAACGGCCCGTGATAAGGTTACACGTATTCAACATCTCAGCGAGCTCAATTACGAGGGTCGGCCCTCAGACTCGCCGCGATATGAAGTCGTAGCCTGCATCGGAGGCCGAGGCTTTGGAGTCAGAAGAGAGGATATGAAGAAACTGCTCATGGCCACGAGTGGGAAGGTTTTCACCGCCAAAACCCTGTATCACTTGATTGATAATACCCGGCTCAAGCATTTCAAGACCCGGTAAATAACTATTTATATTTATTGGTTGTCTGAAAAAAATCTTGTTGGCCTCGCTTCGGCCTAGCCTGTGGTTGGACGTGGTGGAAGTTTGCGGCACCCTCCTTCACCCCACCCCTCAGTCCATCCTCCTCAACCACTCCGCCATCAAGGGGTCCACCAGCCCGAGCGCGCCGTCCCTGCCCCGTGCCACCAGGTCCAGGGCGAGTGTTTTTTTCAAAGCCCCCTGCACGGTGCCTTGAGAAAGGCGGTGTCTGTTTAAAAACTCGGCCGAGAAGGGCTCTGATAGCGGGGTGACGCTCAATTTGAACGGGTTACGCATTCTTCATTATCTAATTTTTATCATGATATTTAAATAATAAACCTTCCGCGGCGTCGTATTGTCAATCAAAATAACGCCCTGGCCAGAAGACATCGCCTGGCCGCGCCCCTGATGCCCACAACCGGCCCTTTCGCCGGGCGGCGCTTGCTGATCTGGGAACTCATTTGACATCCCCGCCTCCTTTTACCTAAAATGCCCCAGCCTCGTCGGAGACTGGAGGGGCCATGTCGCGCCTGGGCATCGTTCACCACCCCATCTATCAGGAGCACGACGCCGGCTCTTTTCACCCCGAAAGCCCCCGCCGGCTCAAGGCCATCGAGGACGAGCTGGCCGGCGAGCTGAAGGGGCTCTTTGAGGACATCGAGCCCCGCCAGGCCACGGCCGAGGAGATCACCTGGGTCCACCACCCCGAGTACTTTGAGCTCATCGCCTCCACGGCCGGCCGCGGCCACACCATGCTCGACGGCGACACCTCCACCTCGCCCCGGAGCTTCGAGGCGGCCCTGATGGCCGCCGGCGGGCTGCTTAATCTGGTCCAGGCCGCCTTTGAGGGCCGCATCGAGGCCGGCTGGGCCCTGGTCCGGCCGCCGGGCCACCACGCCGAAGCCAACCGGGCCATGGGCTTCTGCCTGTTCAACAACGTGGCCGTGGCCGCCTGCTACGGCCTCGAGCGGCTGGGGCTCAAAAGGATCCTCATCGCCGACTGGGACCTCCACCACGGCAACGGCACCCAGCACAGCTTCGAGGCGGAGGACCGGGTCCTCTATTTCTCGACCCACCAGTATCCTTACTATCCCGGCTCGGGCCACGTCAGGGAGGTCGGCCGCGGCCGAGGCGAGGGCTTCACCGTGAACGTGCCCATCTCCTACGGCCACGGCGACGAGGAGTTCGTCCAGATCTTCTCCCGGGTCCTCGGCCCAGTGGCCGCCTCTTACCAGCCGGAGCTGATTCTGGTCTCGGCCGGGTTCGACACCCTGGCCGGCGACCCCTTGGGCGCCCAGAGCATGACCCCCCGGGGCTACGCCGCCCTGGCCCGCTTCCTGGACGAGCTGGCCGGCCGTCTCTGTCCGGGCAGGCTGATCTTCACCCTGGAGGGCGGCTACGACATCAAGGGCCAGGCCCAGTCCGTGGCCGCGGTGATCAAGGAGCTGGCTGGGGTCGGCTTTCTGGCCCCGGATGAGCTGCGCGACGACGAAAGCCAAAGCGACATCGCCGCCGTGGCCGAGGTGAAGAAGGTCCACGGCCGCTATTGGCCTTGCTTGAAGGAGTGAAAAGGATGAAGATAACCCGCCAGGAGGTCGAGCACGTGGCCGCCTTGGCCAGGCTTGATCTGAGCCCGGAAATGATCGACCTCTACGGCTCCCAGATGAACGACATCCTGGGCTACATGGACAAGCTGAACGAACTCGACACCGAGGGCGTGGCTCCGACCAGCCACGCCACGGCCACGGTGAACGCCTTTCGCCCAGACGAGATCAAGCCCTCTCTGGACCACGCCGAGGCCATGAAAAACGCGCCGGCCTCGGACGGGCAGTCCATCGTCGTCCCGCGGGTGATCTGACATGGAGCTTTTTGAACTGACCGCCAAAGAGATGGCCGCGGCCATGGCCCAAGGGGAGGCCACCGCCGAGGAGCTGACCCGGGCCTGCCTGAAGAGGATCGAGGCCACGGATCAGAAGGTCCGAGCCTTTCTGACGCTCTGCCCCGAGGCGGCCCTGGATCAGGCCCGGGCGGCCGACGAGGCCCGGCGGGCGGGCCAAGCCGGGCTCCTGACTGGCGTGCCCATCGCCGTCAAGGACGTCATGACCACGGCCGGGCTCAAGACCACCTGCGGCTCCAAGATTCTGGAGAACTTCATCCCGCCCTACGACGCCACGGCCGTGGCCAAGATCAAGGCCGCCGGGCTGGTCATCCTGGGCAAGACCAACATGGACGAGTTCGCCATGGGCTCCTCCAACGAGCACTCGGCCTATCATCCGACCTACAATCCGTGGAAGCTGAGCCACATCCCGGGCGGCTCCTCGGGCGGCTCGGCCGCCGCCCTGGCGGCCCGTCAGACGCCCTTGGCCGTGGGCACGGACACCGGCGGCTCCATCCGTCAGCCGGCGGCCCACTGCGGCGTGGTCGGGCTCAAGCCGACCTACGGCCGGGTGAGCCGCTACGGGCTGGTCGCCTTCGCCTCCTCCCTGGACCAGGCCGGCCCCATGTCCCGCTCGGTGGCCGACGCGGCCGAGCTTTTGAGCGTCATGGCCGGGTACGATCCCAAGGACTCGACCTCCATCGAACGGCCGAGGCCGGACTACGCCCAGGCCCTGGGCGAGGACATAAAGGGCCTCAGGATCGGGCTGCCCAAGGAGTACTTCTCCGCGGGGGTCGAAGAGGACGTGTTGGAGGCGGTCAGGGGGGCGGTCAAGATCTTGGAGGGATTGGGCTGCGAGCTGGTCGAGGTCAGCCTGCCCCTGACCGAGTACGGCGTGACGACCTATTACATCATCGCCCCGGCCGAGGCCTCCTCCAACCTGGCCCGCTACGACGGCGTCAAGTACGGCTTCCGGGCCGCGGCGCCGACGCTCAAGGAGATGTACACCCAGACCCGCTCGGCCGGCTTCGGGCCTGAAGTGACCAGGCGGATCATGCTCGGGACCTACGTCCTTTCGGCCGGCTACTACGACGCTTACTATCGCAAGGCCTCCCAGGTGAGAAC
>CAYXRH010000244.1:0-6876 GCA_964466355.1 uncultured Thermodesulfobacteriota bacterium | reverse complement strand
TGGACATCCTCACCGCTTCGGCCAAGGCTCTGGTCAACGGCCTAAACCGGCTGCATCAGCTCAGGCAACAACCCTCGCACACCCCGCCGAACCTATGAAACCGCTGACTTTAATAGAAACGATAATGTCCCGCCGCGCCGGGCTCGAGACCGTCTCGCCGGGCCAGTTCGTCATCTGCTGGGTCGATCTGGTCATGGTCAACGACATCACCGGTCCGCTGGCCTTCGACGCCTTCGAGGCCACCGGCCAGGCCGAGGTCTTTGACCCGCAAAAGATCGTCTTGATCCCGGACCATTTCACCCCCAACCGCGACATCGCCTCGGCCGAGCAGTGCGCCCGGCTCCGCCGCCTGGCTCAAGTCCACCGTACGCGCTACTACGAGGTCGGACGCCTCGGCATCGCCCACGTTCTCCTGCCCGAGGAGGGGCTCATCCGACCGAACGAATTGGTCCTCGGGGCCGACTCCCACACCTGCACCTACGGCGCCCTGGGGGCTTTGGGCATCGGCGTCGGCTCCACCGACGCCGGCGTGGCCATGGCCACCGGACGCGTCTGGCTCAAGACGCCGCGGACGATCCGGGTGGAGCTGAAGGGCCGCCTGGCCGGTCTGGCCTCGGCCAAGGACGTCGTCTTGACCCTCCTCGGCCGCCTCGGCACTGACGGCGCCCGCTACCAGGCCCTGGAGTTCGGCGGGCCGGGGCTGGGGAGTATTGGCGTCGAGGGGCGGCTGACCGTGGCCAACATGGCCACCGAAGCCGGGGCCAAGGCCGGCCTCTTCGAGACCGACGCCCTGACCGAAGAGTTTTTAAGAGGAGTCGGGGTTCAAGGCTTCACCCCGGCGAGGCCTGATGAAGGGGCGGACTACGCCAGCCTGGTGGAGCTGAACTTGAGTGACGTGCGGCCAGTGGTGGCCGCGCCCCACTCCCCGGCTAAAATCAGGCCGGCGGCCGAGATGAAGGAGGTCAGGCTGGACCAGGTGATCATCGGCTCGTGCACCAACGGCCGCTTGAGCGATCTGGCCGCGGCGGCCGAGATCGTCAAGGGCAAGCGGGTCGCCGAGGGTGTCCGCCTCGTCGTCCTGCCCGGCAGCCAACGGGTCTGGCTGGAGGCCCTCAGACGGGGTCACCTGGAGACCCTCGCCCGGGCCGGCGCGGCCATAAGCCCGCCGAGCTGCGGGCCCTGTCTCGGCGGCCACCTCGGCGTTCTGGCCGCGGGCGAGGTCTGCCTGTCCACGACCAACCGCAACTTCCGCGGCCGCATGGGCCACGCCGAGAGCCTCGTCTACCTGGCCTCGCCGGCCACGGCCGCCGCCTCGGCCCTGGCCGGGAGGATCGTCAGCCCAGAGGAGGGTTAATGGATCAGATCTTGAGCGGTGAAGTGGTTTTAATGGGCCACGACGTCAACACCGACGACATCATTCCGGCCAGCTACCTGACCACCAACGACCCAAAGGAATTGAAGCGCCACGTCTTCGAGCATCACCCGGCCCGGGCGCGGATCAGGCCGGGCGTGATCATCGCCGCTGGGGAGAACTTCGGCTCGGGCTCCTCCCGGGAGCAGGCCCCCCTGGCCCTTTTGGGGGCCGGGGTGAAGGCCGTCTTGGCCGAGAGCCTGGCTCGCATCTTTCAGCGAAACGCCATCAACATCGGTCTTTTGGCCCTGGAGGCGCCCGGGGCCGGCGGCCTCGCCGACGGCCAGGAGGTCCGCCTCGACCTCTCCGCCGGCCGCCTCGTCAAGGCCGACGGGACCCATTTGGAGATTTTGCCGGTGCCGCCTTTCATCCAGCAGATCATCGCCGGCGGCGGCCTCATCGCCTGGGTCAGGGGCGGCGGCTTCAAGGAGGCGGCCTAGATAAAAGGCTTGCCGCTAGCGCTTTGAAAAGGAGTCGCCAAGGCATGAGGATCGGCCTCGCCCAGATGAACTCCCAAGACGACAAGTCGGCCAACCTGGCTGCGGCCGCCGGGCTCATCGACCGCCTGGCCGCGAAAGGGGCCGAGCTGATCATGCTGCCCGAGTACTTTACCTTCCTGGGCCCACCCGAGGAGAAGCGCCGCCAAGCCGAGCCGATGGACGGCCCCAGCCTCTCGCTCATCCGCCGCAAGGCCGTGGAGCACCGGGTCCATCTTCACGCGGGCAGCTTTTTGGAGAGGGACGGGGCGGAGGTCTACAACACCACGGCCGTGTTCGATCCCCGGGGAGAGCTGATCGCCAAGTACCGCAAAATATTTCTGTTCGACGTCGAGACCCCCGGCGGCTTCGTCTACAAGGAGTCGGACACCATCGCCGCCGGCGACGAGGTAGTCACCTTCACCGCCGCCGGCCTCACCTTTGGCCTCAGCGTCTGCTACGACCTGCGCTTCCCCGAGCTTTTCCGGCGCCTGATGAAGCGCGGCGTCCAGGTGATCCTCCTCCCGGCGGCCTTCACCCTGGACACGGGCCGGGATCACTGGGCCTTGCTTCTCAAGGCCCGGGCGGTGGAGAATTTGTGTTGGGTCGCCGCCGCGGCCCAGTGGGGCCCCCACCCGCCCAACTTCACCTGCTACGGCCGGAGCATGGTCATCAACCCTTGGGGTCTGGTCGTGGCCCAGGCCCCGGACGGCGTCGTTCCCTTGACGGCCGACATCGACCTCGAGGTCTTAGATGACCTCAGAGCCTCTTTTCCGGCCCTGAAGCACGTCAGGGAGGACATACTGCCGCTCTGAGCGGCGGGCGGGGTCGAGGGGGATGAGCCGAGGCTCAACCTCCCAGATAAAAGGCCTTGAATCTGGCCCCGGTCTCCCTCTCCCCCTGGCGGGCGATGTCCTTTAATCTTGACGGCGAGACGAGGCTGATGCGCTCGTTGGGTACGGGCCGGTCTATGGAGTAGATGTGCACTTCCTGGGCCTTGATCCTGGCCACTTGTTCAAAATAGGCCTTGATTCCCTCGGGGGTCACGTTCGAAGGGCGGCCCTCGATGAGCACGGTCTGCAGAAAGATGCCGGGCAGGGCCGTCAGGCGCTCCACGATCTCAAACCAGCTCACCCCCGCCGCCGGTCTGTTCACCGCCCTGAACGTGGCCTCGTCGCCGGCGTCCAGCTTGAAGACCGGCTGGTCGAGCTTAAGGATGCTGGCCCGGACATGGTCATCCCTAAGACCGGTGGAGTTGGATAAGAGAGCGATCTTGACCTCGGGCCGGGGAGCGTCCCTCAACTCGACCACGGCCTCGACCAGCTCCGCGAAGCCAGGATGGAGGGTCGGCTCGCCGTTTCCGGAAAAAGTGACGAAGCTGAAATCCAGCGGCGACTTCAAGGCCGCCTCGAGGGCCTTGACGACCTCGTCGAGCCGGGGCAGGTCTTTTAAAGAGCCGGCCGCGTCGCCGGTCAGCTTTTTGGTCCAGCCGTAGTGACAATAGACGCAGTTGAAGGAGCAGAGCTTGTACTCGGCCGGCATGAGGTTGACGCCCAAGGAGCGGCCCAGCCGCCGGGAATTCACCGGCCCGTAGAGGACCCCTTTTTGGAGGTCTAAAAGCATTCTTGAACCCTTGTGCCCCCGGCGTCAGTCAGAGCGACCAGACAACATTGATTCCCTCAAGTCGGCCACGAGGAAAAAGCTGAGGCCTCCGTCCGTGCTTTTATATATTCTCAGATAATCGGTGGCCAAGTAAACGACCTCCGGCAGGCTGGTAAACTCAACGTCGCCCGGGCAAAACGGCAGAGAATTGATCCAGGTCGCCCCGCCGTCAATGGAGGTGCAGGTTCCCTGGAGGCAGGCGCCGATGAGGGTTTCGGAGTCGTGGGGCGAGACTCGGACATGCCAGAGGTTGGATATGACCCCACTCTCCGGAAAGGGAGACCAGTGGTATCCCTTGTCAGACGACTTGTAGGTTTGGCCGCCCTCATCCGTGAACACGGTCGCATAAAGAACCGAGGGCTTGTTCAGGTCCATGGATATGAAGGGGTGCACCAGGGAGGGCAGGCCGGCGTTTATCTGCTCCCAGGTCAGGCCACCGTCCGTGGACTTGGCCAGGCCGAGATGGTTCGGGTCCAGGAGGGCGGTCGTGTTCTGGGCGTCGTAACCGCTGCAATAAATAACTGAAGAATCGGAGGGATCGATGAGGATCGGCTGCAGTTTGTTGTTCTCGACCGGCAAAATCAACCCTGACCAGGTTAAGCCTCCGTCGAGGCTTTGGTACATATTCGGCCCGGTCAACGAATAGACGCTGTTGTCGGTGCCTGAATAAAGCACCTCTGGATTCATTGGATCTGCGGCGAGGGAGTTCAGGAAAGGATTGTGCAGGCCCTCATCTGACCTCTGCCAAGTGTCGCCGCCGTCGAGGCTGTAATAAAAATATCCGGTCGTGGCCGCATAAATGCGTTCCGGCTGGTGGGGATCGAAGATGATTTCGTAGGTCTCCGGATAGGCGCACCAGCCGTCGATGGGATCGACGACGAACTGGAGTCCGCTCCTAAGCCACGCCCAGGTCGCTCCGCCGTCGAGGCTTTTAAAGATCCCATTTCCCTCGCTGCCGATGATGACGATCTCGGGATCGAGGGGATGAACGGTTAGGGAGCGGAAGGAGTTGTCAGAGTCATTCCCTCCCTCGCCCACGGCCGGGCCTGGACAGAACTCGTCCCCAGGGTCCAGGCCGCCGGCTGAACAAAGGAGCGGCGCTGAGAGTAAAAACAGACAGAAAAGCAGACCCCTGAACAGCAATGGCCCCGGCTTGCCCGCGGCGGCTCCCCCCTCGGCGGTGACCCCATTCGGCGGCATTGATTAACCCCCTCTCAACCACCCGGTTCGCCCGATTATACCAGAATCACGGCCATTTATTTAATATCTTATCACATCGCCGGCGATGGGGGAGGTTTTTCGACCTCAGGGTCATCTGGAGGCTCAATCTCGCCTTCTGGCGTTTTTCTCGATGAAGTGAATGATGTCCGTGGTCGGCGTGCCCGGGCCCATGACCGCGGCGATGCCGCATTTCTTGAGGGCCGGAACGTCCTCTTCGGGGATGACGCCGCCGCCCAGGACCAGGACGTCGTCGAGGCCCTTTTGGCGGATGAGCTCCATGATGCGGGGGAAAAGATAATCGTGCGCCCCGGAGAGGACCGAGAGGGCGATGACGTCCGCGTCCTCTTGTTCGGCCGCGGCGACGATCTGCTCCGGGGTCTGGCGCAGGCCGGTGTAGATGACCTCCATGCCGGCGTCCCGCAGGGCGGCGGCGATGACCTTGATGCCTCTGTCGTGTCCGTCCAGGCCGGGTTTGGCGGCCAGGACTCTTATCTTTCTGGCCACTTCTGGCCTCCTCCCCTCAAGAGGCGCTAAATCGTCGTCGGCGCCTGATATTCGCCGAAGACGTCTCTCAGGGTGTCGCAGATCTCGCCCAGGGTGGCGTAGACCCTGACCGCCTCGAGGATCGGCGGCATCAGGTTGTCCTCGCCCTGGGCCGCTCCCTTGAGACGGCTCAAAGCCCCGGCCACGGCCTGATTGTCCCGCTCGGAGCGGAGTTTGGCCAGGGCGGCCGACTGCTCCTCGCGGATCTGGGGATCTACTCGAAGCAGGTCCTGGGGGCGCTCCTCCTCGATGTGGAACTTGTTCACCCCGACCACGATCCGCCGGCCCTTCTCGACCGCCTTCTGGTAGCGGTAGGCCGATTCCTGGATCTCCCGCTGGATGAAGCCCTGCTCGATGGCCGCCGCGGCCCCGCCGAGCTCGTCGATGCGCTGGATGTAGTCCGCGGCCGCCGCCTCGATGCGCTCGGTCAGGCTCTCGAGGTAATACGATCCGGCCAGGGGATCGATGGTCTCGGCCGCGCCGGATTCAAAGGCCACGATCTGCTGGGTCCGCAAGGCAATCATGACCGACTTCTCGGTGGGCAGGGCCAGGGCCTCGTCCATGGAGTTGGTGTGCAGCGACTGGGTCCCGCCCAGCACGGCCGCCAGAGCCTGGAAGGCCACCCGGACGATGTTGTTCTCCGGCTGCTGGGCCGTGAGGGAGCAGCCGGCCGTCTGGGTGTGGAAGCGGAGCATCATCGAACGGGGGTCCTGGGCCTCGAAGCGCTCCTTCATGATCCGGGCCCACAGCCGCCTGGCCGCCCTGAATTTGGCGATCTCCTCCAAAAAATCCAGGTGGGAGTTGAAGAAAAAGCTCAGGCGCGGCGCGAAGTCGTCCACCTCAAGGCCGGCCTCGATGGCCGCCTGGACGTAAGCGATGCCGTCGGCCAGGGTGAAGGCCACCTCCTGCACGGCCGTGGAGCCGGCCTCGCGGATGTGGTAGCCGGAGATGGAGATGGTGTTCCAGCGGGGGACCTCTTTGGCGCAGAACTCAAAGATGTTGGTGATGATCCGCATCGAGGGACGGGGCGGATAGCGGTAGGTCCCCCGGGCCGAGTACTCCTTGAGGATGTCGTTCTGGATGGTGCCGGTCAGCTTCTCCGGGGTCACGCCCTGCTTCTCGGCCACGACGATGTACATGGCCAGCAGAACGGCGGCCGTGGCGTTGATCGTCATCGAGGTGGAGACCTTGTCTAAGGGGATGGAGTCAAAGAGGGTCTCCATATCTATGAGCGAGTCGATGGCCACCCCGACCTTGCCCACCTCGCCCTGGCTCAGGTCGTCGTCAGAGTCGTAGCCGATCTGGGTCGGCAGGTCAAAGGCGACGGACAGGCCTGTCTGGCCCTGGTCGAGGAGGTAGCGGTAGCGCTGGTTCGACTCCTTGGCCGTGGCAAAGCCGGCGTACTGGCGCATGGTCCAGAACCGGCCGCGATACATGGTCGGCTGGACGCCCCGGGTGTAGGGGTACTCGCCGGGAAAGCCCAGATCGCGGAAGTAGTCCAGACCGGCCAGATCGGCCGGCGAGTAGAGCCTGGCCACCTCTGTCTCGGTGATGGTCTCGAAG
>CAYXRH010000243.1:0-6878 GCA_964466355.1 uncultured Thermodesulfobacteriota bacterium | reverse complement strand
CGGATAATCACGACGAGGAGAGCCCCAGAATCATCGAGGTGAACCTCTGGGGGGAGATCGTGTGGCGGTACGACGTTCCGGCGGAGCTGAAGGAGTACACCAACCCCGGGTTCGACGCCGAACGGCTGTCCAACGGCCACATCTTGATCGGCTATTCCCGATACGGCATCCACGAGATCAACCGCCAGGGCGATCTGGTCTGGTCGTACCGCGATGCCAAGGTGTCCCACGACGCCGACCGCCTGGACAACGGCCACACCCTCGTCGTCTACGGCGCGGCGGACCAATTCGAGGACTGCCAGGTCAAGGAGGTGGACCAAGAGGGCCAGATGGTGTGGCGGTGGTGCGCCAAGGATCATTACAACTTCCCGCCGTACAATGAAGTCAGCTGCCAAGGCTGGACTCACGCCAACGCCGCGACGCGGATGGCCGACGGCCAGCCCCTCGTAAGCCTCAGAAACTTCAACTGCCTCGTCGTCGTCGACGCCGCCGGCGAGACGACCAAGATCATCGGCCAGGGGGTCATCTACTCCCCCCACGATCCTGAAGTGTTGAGCGACGGCAATGTCGTCGTCGCCTCCCAGCAACCGCTGTCCGGCTATCTGCCCTCTCCCGAGACGCGGCTGGTCATCCCGGCCCTGGAGGTCGACGCCGACACCGACGACATCCTGTGGCAGTGGGGCTATCAAGACCCCGAGTGGCAGAATCAGCTCACCCGGGACGTCAACCGCCTGCCTAACGGCAACACCCTCATTGTTGGCTCCAACAAGATCGTCGAGGTCACGCCCGAGGGGCAGGTGGTCTGGTGTCTGAAGATGGACGTCGCCTTGGACGAGAGCGACCGGGCCAGCTGCGGCTTCTACAAAGCCCAGCGCATCACCTCGGGCGGCGAATAGATCTTCATCAAAGATCGCCCCACCCCTTGATCCGAGGCTCGAGGACGCTCCGGCCCGGGCCCGAGGATTGAGGTTGGCAAAGGGGGGCCGGTCAGCCCATAATGAAGATCTGCGGAACCGGGTTTTGAGAAGCCTCAAATCCAGGGAAGGGAGCCTGACCATGACGTCTTTCTTGAGATCGACGCCCCGCCCCGCCGCCGCCGTTCTGGCCCTGACGCTCCTGGTGGGCTGGAGCCTGGTCGTCCAGGCGGGGCCAGCCCCTCTGTTCGATCCCGAGAAGCACTTCACCATCACCGCCATCGAGCCCGACCCGGCCAGCGGCGAGGTCAGGATTCAATTCAGCCGGCCGGTGTTTCTGCCGGCCCTGCGCGACCACCTCCACCTCCAGCCGCCGGTGAAGTTGGACTGGCGCCAGAGCAAAGTCCAGCCGCCCGACGTCTTGAGGCTGCGCGGCGATTTCAAATACGGCCAGCCCCACCTCATCTTTCTGCCCTTGAGCCTCAACATCGACGGCCGGACCTACTGCAAAACGATCAACCGCTTCGTCATGCCCGACCGGCCGCCCCAGTTGAAATTCGTCTCGGAGAAGCGGGTCATCGAGCGCGACAGCCGCCAGATGCTTCACTTAAAGATCCTCAACGTGGACAAAATTAAGTTCAGCAGCCTCCGCGTGCCGCTCATCACCCTGCCCCTGGCCCTGGCCGCCGAGGGCGGCGGGGACTCTGTGGCGACGACCCTCCACCTGCTCCACGCCGCCGCCGCCCAGGCCGAGGCCGCGGCGGCCGACCTGGAGGGGCTGGCTCTGTTTTTAGGATCGCCCGCGGAGGAGAGGCAGCTCTTCTTCACGCCCGGAGAGAAAAACAAGGAGATCGCCTTCTCCCTGCCCTTGAGCTTCCGGCGGGACAAGACCGAGGGCGCATTGGAGCTGATCTATGTCAGCGCCGGCGAGACCGGCTCTCCGAGCGCCGGGCCGGCCCTCTTCCGCGTCACCGACCTCGGCCTGAGCTACAAGCTCTCGTCTAAAAACCTCCTTCTCTGGGCCACTTCCCTGAAGGAGGGCCGGCCCAAGCCCGAGGTGGCTCTGCTGGCCTTCACCCGCCGCTCGGAGGCCTTCTATCTGGGTAAGACCGGCAGCGACGGCGTGTTCATCTTCGAGCCGCGCCGGGTCGAGGGCTTGAGCCTCCAGCCCGGCGGAGGCTTTCAAAAGACATCGCGCCGGCTGGAGCCAGAGGAGATCGCCTTTGTCGCCGCCGCCGCGCCGGGGGACGCGTCCTACATCGAGATCAGGCCCCAGAGCGCCCTGAAGCCCTACGGCGTCTCCCAGGTCCGACCCGGACAAGCCAAGCCGCGGACCCTCAAGGGCCACCTCTTCACCGAGCGGGGGGTCTACCGGCCCGGGGAGAGGGTCATGTTCAAGGGCACGGTCCGCCAGTTCGACCAGGGCCGCATCACCGCCCCAGAGGGGCAACCGTGCTCCCTGGAGATGGTCAACTCCAAGGGCGAAAAGATCTTTCAGACCCAGGCCGCGCTCTCCTCCTTCGGCACCGTCTCGGGCCAGGTGGCCCTCAAGCCTTACGCTCCCCTGGGGGCCTACACCCTGACCATGCGCTACGGCCCGGAGAAAGAGGACCACACCAGCCGCACCTTCCAGGTCCAGGAATTCCGGCCGCCGCGGCACTTCGTTGACATCACCTTCGAGCGCTTCCAGCGCCGGGACGAGTCTTACGTCAACCAGAACCCCATCCGGCCGTTCCTGCGCCTCAAGGTGGCCGGGCGCTACTACGCCGGCGGTCCGGTGAAGCACGGCCGGGTGCGCTGGCAGGTCCGCGCCGCCGGGACCGATTACACCCTCTCGGGCTTTGATGATTACACCTTTGGCAGCCCCTCCCCCGGCCAGGGGGAGGTCTTGGAGAGCGGCGAGTCGATCCTGGACGAGAGGGGCCGCCTCGAGGTCGACTTCCCCCTGGAGGCCAGCGTCATCCAGGGCCGCCGCGGCCTCGAGGTCTCGGCCACGGTCGTGGACTTCGACGGCCGGGCGGCCTTTGGGCGCCAGACCTATCAGGCCCGGCCCGAGATATTGATCGGCCTGGCCCGGCATCCCAAGGAGATCAAGGCCGGCCAGGGGCAGAGCCTCGACGTCATCGCCGTCAAGGCTGACGGCGAGCGCATCTACGCCGGGGTCATTCAAGCCGAGGTCCTGCAGGAGAGCGGCGTCTACGTCCGCAAGCGCAACGAGGCCGGCGACGTCTACTGGAACTACGAGACCGTCTGGCGCCGGGTCTTCGCCGCCGATCTGCCCATAAAATGGGGCCGGGCCACCTTTGAGTTCGACTTCGCCTGGGGGGGCCACTATTGCCTGAGCTTCACCTTTCGCGACGAAGAGGGCTGGGCCTTCTCCTCGGCGACCGACTATCTCATCACCGGCGACTTTTACTGGGATCAATACTACGACCGCGACAAGCCCTACGAGTCCCTGCCGCTCTCGGCCGACAAGGAGGCCTACCGGCCCGGCCAGACGGCCCTCATCCGTCTGAGCCCTCCGGAGGAGATGGCCCGCTGTCTGGTGACCGTGGAGCGGGAGGGCGTTTTGGATTACCGGGTCCTCCAGCCCGAGGGGCGCCGCGGCGAGGTCAAGATAGACATTGAGCCGCGCTTCGCCCCCAACGTCTACGTCTCGGTCCTGGCCCTCAAACCCCGGCGGGGCTTCCCGGTCCACACCGGGCGCTACGACGAGGAGGCGCCGGGCTTCTACTTCGGGACCATAAACCTGCCCGTCAAGGCCGAGACCGAGAGTTTCAAACTGGACATCGCCGCGGACGTCAAAAAGCTCAAGGCCCGGCCCGGCCAGCCGGTCAGCCTCAAGCTGCGTGTGAGGGACCAGTTCGACCGAGGCCTCGAGGCTGAGGTGGCCGTGGGCGTGGTCGACGAGAGCGTCCTGAACCTGACCGGCTTCGCCACGCCGAGCCTGGAGGGCTTGAGCCGCTTCGACCTGCCCCTGGAGGTCTTCACCGACGAGCTGCGCCGTCTGCTCGTCCATCAGACGCCCTTTGGCCTGGTCCGCCGCGAGCCCATGAGCGGCGGCGGCGGCCTGGCCAAGGCGGCCGCCTTGGAGATCAAGGTCCGCCGGCACTTCAATCCAGTGGCCTTCTTTGATCCAGCGGTGGCGACCGACGCGGCCGGCCGGGCCGAGGTGACCTTCACCCTGCCCGACACCATGACCACCTACCGCGTCTACGCCGTGGCCTGCGACAAGGGCGCCCGCTTCGCCAGCCGTCAGCGCGACCTGCTGGCGGTGAAGGACTTTTACCTCGCCCCCGGCCTGCCCCGCTTTCTGACCGCCGGCGACGAGTTCCGCTTTCACGTCGCCGCCTTCAACAAAACCGACGCCAGGGGCTCGCTGGACTTCGAGGCCTCGGCCAGCGCCAACCTCAAGCTCGCCCCGGAGGCAACGCGCATCGAGCTCCCGGCCCAGGAGAGCGCCCCGCTGGCCGTCAGGGGCGAAGCCCTCAAGGCCGGACCGGCTAAAGCGCTCTTCAAGGGGCGCTTGAGCGGGGCAGGGGAGGCCCCGACCGACGCCATGGAGGTGAGCCTGCCCCTCAACAGCGGCCACGTCCTGGGCACGAACGTCTTCTTCGGCCATTTTGAGGGCGCGGTCAAAAAAAGCTTCACCCTGCCCCCGGAGCTGGCCCGGACGGACTGGGAAAGCCTCGACCTGAGCCAGGCCAGCCTCATCCTGACCCTCAGCGGCTCGCCCTTCATCAAGATGACGGCGGCGATCAACTATCTGCTGAGCTATCCTTACGGCTGCGTCGAGCAGACCAGCTCCGCCATGCTGGCCCTGGCCTCTCTGGGCCGCATCGCTCAGGAGGGCCTCATCCCCGGCCTCAAACCCGAACAGGTCGACGACTATCTGAGACAGGCCCTCGACCGCCTCCTGAGCCTGCAGACCTTCTCGGGGGGCTTCGGCTACTGGCCGGGCTACACCCGGGCCCACCCCTGGGGCAGCCTTTACGCCGGCATGGCCCTCATGGCCGCGGCCGAGGCCGGCCTCGAGACGCCGCCGCCGGCCCTGAAGCGGCTGTGGAAGTATCTCAAGAGCGAGCTGAAGCGCCGCGAGTGGAGCGACGTCTTCCGCGCCCTGGCCTGCTACGTTTTGGCCCTCGGCCAGGCCCTGGACAGGCCGACCTTCACTTCAGCCGGCCGGAGCTACCAGCAACAGAACCGGCAGGCCCAGCTTTTTCTGGCCCTGGCCGCCCAGGCCGGCGGGCTGGCCCAGACCGGGGAGCTGGCGGCCTGGGTCCGCTCCCTCCTGAGACAACCCGGGTTCGAGCAGCCGGCCGACGATTTCGCCGCCTCGTACCGCGAACCGGCCGTGGCCCTCCTGGCCGGGGCGGCCATTTTGCCCGACGACCCCCTGACCGAGGCCGCGGCCCTGAATCTGCTCGGCGGCCTGGGGCCCCAGGGGCGGTGGACCTCCACCAGCGACACCGGCTGGTCGCTCTACGCCCTGGGCAAATACTTTGCCGGAAAAAGATTCGGCCAGGGGCGGGCAGAGGTGGTCGTCTCCCAGCCGGAGGGCCGGAGGGAGACGGTCTCCTTTGAGCCCCAGGGCTTCGCCACCGTCGGTCTGGAGGCGGGCCTGTTCCTGAAAAACCCCACCCTTGAGCTTAAGACCGCGCCGGGTGAAAGCCTACTCTACACCCTGGCCCTGACGGCGCCCCGGGTCGATCTGGCCTCCCAGAGTCTGTCTCGAGGCTTCAAGGTCCGCAAGGAGATCGAGAACACCGGCCAGGGGCCCATTCGCGTCGGCGACGTGGTCAAGGTCAAGGTCTACGTCGAGTCCTTTGGCCAGCCGCACCGCTACGTGGTCATCGACGACCCCCTGCCGGCCGGCCTGGTGGCCGTCAACCCGGTCCTGAAGGCCGAGGAGCCCCTGGCCGAGGCCTCCATCTCCGCCGGCGGGGCGGGCTATCACTCCCCCGACGGCTGGTTTGGCTTCTGGCCCCACTTCTTCGAGATCAAGGACGATCGGGTTCTGGCCTTCCGGGACAGCCTCTGGGAGGGCCGGTACGAATTCAGCTATTACGCCCGGGCCGTGTGCGAGGGCCGGTTCGTGCTGCCCTCGACCAAGGTGGCTTTGATGTACGCTCCGAACGTCTGCGCCTACACCCCCCGGATGAGGCTGAGCATTCAGGCCGGGCCGTGAGAGGCCGGATTAAAAACCGCCTCCTTAAGTCTTGGAGGCTCCGGCAGAGGGCCTGGTGGCTGGCGGCGCTCTTGGCCTTGACCCTTGTTGGGGGGGGGCTTCATCTCGAAAGGGCCTCCCGCCTCCAAGTCGAGCGGCTGCGCCTCGACTCCTGCCGCCTCTTCTTGGACCGCCAGGGCCGGGAGCTGCGCTTCGCGCCCGACGAGAGGGGCGAGCGGCACGTCTGGGTCGGGCTGGAGGAGATTCCGCCAAAGGTCTGGCTGGCCTTTCTGGCCGCCGAGGACGAGCGGTTCTTCACCCACCCCGGCGTCGATCCCGCGGCGGTGGCGCGGGCTTTGTGGGACAATCTGCGACACGGCCGCATCGTCTCCGGGGCCTCGACCATCACCCAGCAGCTCTGCCGCCTGGCCCACCCGCGCCGCCGGAGCTATTACGCCAAGCTCGTCGAGGCCCTGCGGGCCTTGAGGCTCGAGGGCAGGCTCAGCAAGGCCAACATTCTGGCTCTCTACTTGAACCGCGTCCCCCTGGGCAACAACCTCGTCGGCCTCTGGGCCGGGGCGAGGACTTATTTCGGCAAACAGCCCGGCGAGCTGACCCTGGCCGAGGCGGCCGTCCTGGCCGCCCTGCCCAAGGCGCCCGGCCGCCTCAATCCCTACGGGCCGGGGCTGAAGGACCTCCTGGCCCGCCAAAATTGGATCCTCGGCCGTCTGGAGCGAGAGGGCCATCTCGACGACCGGGAAATTAAAGAGGCCCGCGCCGAGGAGATCGTCTTTAAG
>CAYXRH010000242.1:0-6893 GCA_964466355.1 uncultured Thermodesulfobacteriota bacterium | reverse complement strand
CTCTTGAAGCGTATCCCCTGAGCGCGTCACCAGCTTGCCTCCTTCGTCCACCCGGGCGACCGCCTCCTTGATCAATCCCTGGATCTCCTTGGCCGCCTCGGCCGAACGCTGGGCCAAAGCCCTCACCTCGCCGGCGACCACGGCGAAACCCTTGCCCGCCTCCCCGGCCCGGGCCGCCTCCACCGAAGCGTTCAAGGCCAGCAGGTTCGTCTGGAAGGCGATCTCGTTGACCACGTCAATTATCTCGTTGATCTTGCGCGAACTCTCTTCCACCTTGGACATGGCCCCAATGGCCTCCTGAACCACCTCGCCCCCCTCGCTGGCCATGTTTGAAGTCCGCGCCGCCAGCTCGTTGGCCAAAGTGGCGTTCTGGGCGTTCTGCTTCACGCTGGCCGTCATCTCCTCGATCGTGGCCGCCGTCTCCTCAATGGCGCTGGCCTGCTCCTGAACTCGCTGCGATAAGTCTTGATTGCCCCGCGAAATCTCGTCCGTGGCCTGGGCGATGGAGTCAGCCGAGTTGAGGATGTCCCTCATGCTGCTGTTCAACTGATTCTTCATCGAGTTCAAGGCCTTGGCCATGTGGCCGAGCTCGTCGCCGCGCTTGTCGTCTATGTCCGCCGCGGCCAGATTGCCTTCCTCTATGGTCTGGGCCAGGGCCAGGGTCTCTGTCACCGGCTTGGTCAGGCTGCGCACGATGATGATGGCCATAAGTATGCCGATGACGATGGCCACCACCGCCACCACGCTCACGTTTCTCTTGGTTCCCTGGGCCGCGGCCAGCATGGCCTGGTCGGTCATGATGTTTTTCCGCGCTTCATTCCTGATCTTGTGCAAAAGCTCCTGGGTCTGCTTCAGGGCCGGCACCGTCCGCTTAGCAAAAATGCGGTTGGCCTCCTGCTTGCCCTTGAGCAGTTCCTCGGCCCGCTCCCTGAGCTTGTGCAGAACCCCCCGCGTGTCATGCAAAGCCGACAAAGTCTCCGTCTCAAAAACACGCTTGGCCGCAACCTGGGCCTTGACCAGATCCGTCTCAGCCTCAATCAGGGCCTCAAACCGCCCGGCCACTTCAGCCATGGCCGGCAACGTCTCCGCATGAAAGATCCCTTCGGCCTTGGCCTTGTCCCCAGCAGCCAGAGCCGCCTCAATGGCCACCGCCGAACGGTGCAGCCGCTCGTGCGGCCCCTTGATGGCCGCCACGGCCTCCTCAAAGGCCGGAAACACCTTCCTCAGCTCCACCGCCTCCTCAGAGGCCAAAAACCGGCCCAATCCGCACTTGCTCGGATCAGTCTCAACCCCGAGTTTGCTCCGACCCTCCAAAACTCCCACCGCCACCTTCTGAATCCAGCGCCGGTGATCGTCTAAACGATCCTTCAGCGTGATGATCAGACCAGGATGAATCGGCCGGTACAACTCCTGTATCTTGAGCGCGCTTTGGTGAAGACGCTTGTGAGGCTCGATCATCCCCTCCAGCATCCGCCCCAACTCAGTGTCGCCGGCCGCCACCTTCTTGGCCCCCTCGCCGTAAAGCCATCGGCCCAGAGCGCACTTGTGAAAATCAGTCTGTATCTCCAGCCGAGGCAGATTCTCCAAGAAGAGCTGGTTGATCTTGTCCGCCCACAGCAGATGATCAACCTCCTTCTGGGCCAGAAAACCAGGCAAAGACTCGTCCGCCGGCTTGAAGGCCTGCCCAATGGCCACGGCCGACTCGTGAAGCTGACGGTGTGGCGCCTCGATCTCCTTGAGCAGCGGCGCCAGCGATGGCACCAGAGCCTCGGCCTGCTTCCTCCCTTCACCGTACAGCCACTGCCCAAAACCGCACTTGTGATCGTCGGTCTGGACCTTGAGCTCAGTCACCTTCTCGTCGGTCAGCAAGGCGTTGACCGCGTTGACCCAGTTGAGATGATCCACCTCCCGCTGGGCCAGGTTCCCGTCCAGCTTGTTGCCTTCAATTACCTCCGTGGCGTTGTTGACGATGCCCCCCACGCCGGTGTAACTCAGCAGCCCGGATATGGTCAGCAAAGCCAACACCAGCCCAAAGGCCAAGCCAATCTTCTTCCCGATGGTCAAATTACGCCATCTCACAACTTCCCCCTTTTAGTTTCTCAAATCCGCGGTGCCAACAGAGTGACTGATCTTCTCCTCGAATTCGCTCGATGATTCATCCGCCTCTGATTTTTCTTCAACAAGCGGTTTTCCCATTCAGCCTTTTTCGATAAAAGCCATCCTCTCCAACCCGTGGATGTCAAGGATGAGGGATATGTTGCCGTTGCCGAGGATGGTCGCCCCGGCGGTGCCGTCGACATGGTAGTAATTCTTCTCCAGGCTCTTGATGACCGCCTGAATCTCGTCCTCGATCTCATCCACCAGGACGGCGAACTTCCGGTTGCGGCTCTCGAGGATGATGACCAGCGCTTCCCAGGGGTTGGTCCGCTCGGTGGGCAGAGCAAAAAGCTCGTGGAGCCGGACGAGGGGGATGTAGCTTCCCCGAAAGGAGACCAGCTCTCCGCTTCCCTCCACGGTTTTGATGTCCTCTTTTTGGGGCCGGACCGACTCAATGATGGACATCAGGGGCACCGTGAAAATCTCTTGGCCGACGCGCACGGTCATGCCGTCGATGATGGCCAGGGTCAAGGGCAGCTTGACGTGGACCGTGGTGCCCTGATCGAGGGTCGAATCGACCTCGATGGCGCCCCGCAAGGCTTCGATGTTGCGCTTGACCACGTCCAGCCCGACCCCGCGGCCAGAGACCTCGGTCACCTTCTTGGCCGTGGAGAATCCGGGCAGGAACATGAAGTTGAATATCTCCTGATCTGAAAGGCTGGTGTTCTCGGGTCGGACCAGACCCTTGGAGGTCGCCTTGTCAAGCACGGCCTGCCGGTCGATGCCTCGGCCGTCGTCGGCGACCTCGATGATGATGTTCCCTTCGCGCTGATAGGCCCGCAGCCAGATCGTCCCCTGGCGGGGCTTGCCCACGGCGATCCGCTCCTCGGGGCTCTCCAGACCGTGGTCGACCGAATTGCGGATGAGGTGCTTCAAGGGGTCGTTGATCTGCTCGATGACGTTTTTGTCCAGCTCGGTCTCGGTGCCGGACATGACCAAACGGACCTCTTTTTTCAGTTCCGTGGCCAGATCGCGCACCACCCGCTGAAACCGGGTGAAGGTCGGCTCCACCGGAACCATTCTGACCCGCATGACCTGTTCCTGCAGTTCGCGCGAGATGTGATCCAGACTCTCCACCGCGGTAAACATCTCCCGGCCGCTGTTGTTGGCGGAGTGGACCAACTGACTCACCCGGGCCACGCCGATGACCAGCTCGCCGACCAGATTGACCAGCTTGTCCAGCTTTTCGGTGTCCACCCTGATCGTCGCCGCCCGCTGCACCGGCTGGGCTGGTTTGGGCTGTTTGGCTTGAGGCGGGGCTGGGGGCGCGGCCGCGGCCGGCGGCCTCTGAGCCACAGGAGTGGGCGAAGGCGCCTCAAGGAGAGGGGGTGGGGCTTGGTCGACAGTGATGTCTCTGACCTTGATATTTGAGGTTTCAGTCACAAAAATGAAGACGTTTTGGATTTGAGAATGCGAGACCGCCGTGTGGAGAAGAACCCGCCAGGAGAGATAGAGCTTCTGCGGATCCAAGGCGTTTAAAGGCGGCAGCGAGGAAAGGTCGGCTTCGACTTTCTCGATCTGGCCCAGATCCTCCAGCTCGGTGAAGAGCATGAGCGGATCAGTGCCCGTGGTGAAGATATCCTGGTCCAAGGTTATGAGAACCTCGATCAACCTGACCGGGGCTCTGAGTTCGGCTTGGTCTGGACTGGGCGAGGCTGATTCTTTTTCCTCCCCCAGGGGCTCTATCTGGTCAGCGAACCGGCGCAAGCCATTCAAAGCCTGAGCCACCCGCTCCTCGTCCGGCTCCTGCCCGGCCAAGATGGCCTCGGTGACGCTGCGCAAGACGTCAACTGACGCCAAAAGCAGAGAGATTATCTCCGGCGTGACCTCCAGATGACCTTGGCGGAGGCGGTCCAGCACGCCTTCCTGGACGTGGGTGAAATTGACCAGCTCTTCCAGGTCGACGAACCCGGCGTTGCCCTTGATGGTGTGAGCCGCCCTGAAGACTGAGTGGACCTGTTCCATGTCGTCCGGGTTTTTCTCCAGAGCGAGAAGACCGGTCTCCATGGCTTGGATTAACTCTTCAGATTCATTAAAGAAGATCGACAGAATCTTGTCGGTCACCTCGAATCCTCCTCAGCGGACGAACTTGCGCACGACCTTTATCAAGACCGCTGGCTGGAACGGTTTGACCAGCCAGCCGGCCGCGCCGGCCTGGCGGCCCTGTTGCTTCATGTGCTCTTCTCGCTCTGTGGTCATGATCAGAATGGGAATGAACTTGTCCGCGGTCTTCTTGACCGCGGTGATGAACTCGATTCCGCCCATGATGGGCATGTTGATGTCACAGATGATCATGTCGATCTTGAGCCCATCCTGGCGGGACTTTTCTAAAAAGGCGAGTCCTTCTTGACCGTTGGTCACCTCGTGAACCGAGAAACCTGTCTCGGACAAGGTGGCTTTGACAGCGGCCCGCAAGGTGGCGGAATCGTCAACGATGAGGATGTTCTTGCTCATTGGTTCTCTGCTCCGGCGAGATAGGGTTGGAAGACGGCCATGAGTCCCAGCCGCTCGATTGTCAGGGCCGACTCGGCGGAAAGGTGGAGCTTGAGGCGCTGGGAGCTCTCCTCCTTGGAAAGTGAGGCCAGAACCTGGGCCGCAGCCGTGTCAAGACGAACGACGCCATGGAGATCCAACAGCAAACTCTGGTTGCTTTTCAGGGCGTTCAACAAAATTTCTTGGAGCGTCTCGACCGAGCCGACGTCAAGCTCACCTTGGAGAGACAAGGCATTCGGCTCCTGCTCCCAGGTAAACATGATCCCCCCTTTTATGAATAAGTTAAGCGCTGGTGCTGATATTGAAGACCTTGTCCAGCTTGATGACGCTGAACATGGTGTACAAGTCGCTGTTCATGTTAATGATCCTGATCTTTCCTCCCTTGGAGGCCAGGGCCTTATAGAATAAAAGCAGCTTGCCGATGCCGGTGGAACCAATAAACCTCACCGCGGCGAAGTCGAAGACGGCTTCTCTGATGCCTTTACTCTGAAGCTCCAACAGTTTGGCCTTGAGCTTGTTGGCCCCGTCATCGTCTATATCGCCGACAATAGTCACTTGAGCGATGTCTTTGTCCACGGATACGTTGAGTTCCATTTGAATCCTCCTGATCGGGCTGGCTCACTCGATGAGCTTTGACGATTCAGTTTATAATAACCCAACCAAACCGGTTTGCCCAGAGGCAAGGGTCAAAGAAATTTGACGTTATCGACTCTGGCCAGAGATGATTTCAAAAACTCTCAGAAGCGGTTTGAGAGCCTTTTAAAAAACCGCGCTTTTTTTAAAGGCGTGGTTGAAAAAGGCCTGGATGGCCTTTTCAGCAGCTTCAGACGTATGACCAGCCGAGGAGGGAGGCTTCGGTGAGGTGGTGTATCTTCGAGGCCAGCCGGGCCGGCTTGGCGGCCAAGTTTTGGGCGACCTCTTGAGCCAGGGTCAAAGCCTCGCCAGGCTCGAGAGGGGCTTGGACGGAGAGTTGGGCGGCCTCCTCGATCAGGTTTTGGTTCCCCAGGTCATCAGGGCTTGATTCGTCAAAGGGATAGGGGCGGAAGTAAAGGCTGCGGCTTAAGGGCAGATTGGTGCCGATGCCGCTGGTCGGTGAAACGGGCATTTAGATGAAATCCCCTCGCTGATACTTGGCCACCTGGACCTTGGCCTCTATGGCTGTCTGGCGGAGGATCTCCTGAGCCCGGTCGTGGGGGGCCATTTTTTCGGAGGCGCTGAGCAGTTCGTCGGCCTCTTTGTCGAGCGCCTCCACGAGGGGGGCCATGGCCTTGGGCGTGATCTTGGGATCAGACAAGGCGGCGGCCAGACGCTCCAGGAGGACGAGGGTTTGCTCGGTCCGGGCGATGGGCTCTGAGGTCAGATTGACCACCGGGCTGCTCAGGGGCGCCGGCGCCGTCCCCTGAACGCCGCTTGCTTCCTTGGGGGAATCAGGTTCAACGGCCAGGGCTTGGTCTAGAAAGCTCTGGAAGCGTTCTCTTGGGCTTGAGCGTTGAGTTTTGGTCGCCTCCGGGCTGAGGCTGGGCAGGGAGCCGATCTTTTCAATCATGTTTGAGCCTCTTTATTCGTTTCATTTCGGCCCGCTGAGGGCCAAAGTCGTCACTCAACAAAGCAAGCTCTATGCCACACCATCCTGAGGCCAACCTCGAGACGGGCGTCTGAGCGTGTCGTCCGGGTTGTGGGGCTTCATTTTAACTCACATTCCTTGCTTCATGGCCTGGTGAGCCCTCGGTCCTGGGCGGCCGAACCTCTCTCCAAGCGTCAATTTATTGGCCGATGGCCTCAGTTGCTGGGAAAAACTTGCCTGGTGAGCCGGTGGAAAAACTCCAGACCAGCGAAATGGTTGATCTTTAGGAACTGGCACGATACTGGCTATCATTTCGAGCAGAATAAAGAGCGAGACTCTTGACGGCCAAGAGGGCCTCGAACCAGAGTCGGATTCGAGGTCAGTTCGAATCAGGAGGCCGCGGGGTAAGGAGGCGAGGATGTACTGGCTGATCGCGTTGGGCTCGGTGGCCACCCTGACCGGGGCCGTCATTTACGAGATCCATCGCCAAAAACAGGTTTGGAAAAGGTTCAACCAGTCCCTGGAGCAGTTCGAGTGCGCCAACTCCGAGCCCTGCGCCCTGTGATCGGCGCGGCTCGGGCTTAGGCCCCGACGAGGCGGGCAAAGGCGTCCAGATTCTGGCAGAGCAGGACTCTGTCCGCCCCGGCGGCCAGGGCCAGGCGGGCCGCTTCAGGGGGGC
>CAYXRH010000241.1:0-6909 GCA_964466355.1 uncultured Thermodesulfobacteriota bacterium | reverse complement strand
TCAGGTCTCATTTAAGGCTCTCGTGAAATATCCGGGCTAAGCGCGGGGGCGTCTTCGGTCAACCGTTTCGCCATTCGTTAAATCACAAAGGAAAAATGATATAAGCCACCACCCGGCCCCTGAAGGTCGCCGGCCCGCTAAAACGGGCTCAATAGCCCATCAGGCCGCAACAGCGCGTGCACACCGGCATCAAGCCCTTGCTGGCCAAACTTAAACGAAAGCGGCGGTAAGGCTCGGAGTTCCACAAGGCGGTGATGGTCTTTTCTTTAACGTTGCCAACCACATAATCGTGGTAATCCCGGCAAGGCGACATGTCGCCGTTGGAGTTTATCTCCACGGCGCTGTAGATCGAAACGCATCGATCAAAGCCGAAATGATTATCGTGGTCATTGTAGTAGGCTTCGAGGCGATCAGCCTCGACGAGCGGGGGGATGATGGCCACGGTCGGGCCGGAGAATGAGTTGGCCAGCTTGGTCAGGCGACTGAGCTGATTGGCTAATTCCCTGACCTCCGGCGGCCGCCAGCCGCCTATCCAGCCGTAATGCTTCTGCGGCGCGAACCCGAAGCGCTCCTCAAAATCACGGGCGTGCTTCTCGGCCGAGACCTCGTCAATCCACCAGGACAGATAAAAGACGCAGACATCGACCTTGTCCCGGAAGATTTCGTAGATGTCCATTAGGCGGTCGTAGTTGAGGTGATTGATGGTCGTCAGGGTGACGATCAGGGGCAGGCGCCGCCTCTTCGCTCTGCGAACCTCGACGAGGCGATCAATGGCCTGCTTTACAACGGTGAAATTATCCGTCTCGGCGCTCAGACCAGGGCGGCAGGCATTGTGGGTCTGGGCGTCAGGCCCGTCCACTGATATTTGAACGGCGAACATGGGCGCGGCGACCAGCCTCTCGGCGTGCTGGGCCACTCCGGTGCCGTTAGTGGCGATGCTGGGCGGCATTTCCAGGCGGGCCGCCTCTTCGATGATCTCCACCGAGCCTCGATAGAGCATCGGCTCTCCGCCCCAGAGGTAGATGCCCGGTTTGTGACCGTGGGCGTTCAAATCGCGCAGGAGTTCGATGTAGCGCTCAGTTGAGACCTCTTGTTTTTTGAGTTCATCAAGCGGCACGTGGTGCAGAAAGCCTCGATCGCCCCACTGGCCGCAAGTGTGGCAGCGCAGGTTGCACAGGTCGGTTATCCTTATGCTCACCTGGCGAATCCGCCCCGCCCGACCGTCGGCCGGCCGCAGATAGTAATTCCGGACCCGGTCGATCTGAAGCATGGCCAGGTTCTTGGCGTAAGGCCACGTGCTCAAGACTTTGGGGGCGTTTTTGACGATGGTCGATATGGGCAACCAGCTTTGAGACACCAGGCAGGACTCTCCCTCGGCTCGACTGGCGGATTCTAAACCTTTACTCGGCTTGAGGCAACCCTCTTCCAAGAAGCCGCCTGCAAGAAGGCTTTCCCTGGGGTGATCAGAGTGCTCATCAGAGGCGGCCTTGACCCCAAATCAGCTTTAGAGTATAGGCCTTGAAGGCTCCCCAGGCCCAGAAGGGGTCCCAGCGTGAGATTACCGATCACGGCCTACATTCTGTTGTGGTTTCCCAAGCCCTCCGAGACTTTCATCTTCCGCGAAGTTCTCACCCTGTGGCAACTCGGTCTGCCGCTCAAGGTCTTCACTCTTTACGGCCCCCTGCGTCGCCATCTTTCCCCAGAGATGGCCACCACGTCAAGACGCGCCCAGCGGCTCGGGCTGAGGCATCTGAGGCGAGTTCCTTTTGATTTAATCCACTGGTATCGTCGTCAGCCACATCAGACCCGCCGCCTCCTGACCGAGATCCCCTCGCGGCGATGGCGCTCTTTGGAGAAGACCGGCGAGAGCTGGTGGGCCTTTTTGTGCGGCTTTCATCTGGCCCGGCGCTTCGAGGCCCAGGGCGTCGAACACATCCACGCCCCCTGGGCCGACGGGCCCGCCACCGCGGCCTGGGTGGCCTCGCGGTTGACCGGAATCCCCTTCAGCTTTTCGGCGCGGGCGGCGGACATTCATCCGCCGGAACAGGTTTTGGCCCAAAAGATCGCTCAGGCCGCCTTTGTCCGCTCCGAGACCAAATACAACGTGACCTATCTCCACCGCTTCGCCAAAGGCCGGACCGACAAAATCCACGCCGTTTACAACGGTCTGTCCTTAAGCCAATACACTCAAGCGCCGGTGCTGATGAGACCGCCGTACAAGCTCCTGGCCGTGGGGCGGTTCGTCCCCAAAAAGGGCTTTGACGTTCTTTTACGCGCCGGACAACTTTTAACCCAAAGAGGCGTAAACTTTGAGCTCACCTTAGCCGGGTCAGGAGGCTGGGGCGGCCGGTTGAAGCGGCTCGCCAGGGAGTTGGACCTTGAAAACCGGGTCATCTTTCCGGGTTTCGTGCCCCACGACCGCATCTCAGGGCTGATGTCCCGGGCCGACATCCTGATCGTGCCGAGCGTGATCCACGCCAGCGGCGACCGGGACGGCATCCCCACGGTCATCATGGAAGCTCTGCTGCACCGCCTGCCGGTGGTGGCCACGGACGTGGCCGGCATCAACGAGGTCATCCAAGAGGGGCAAACCGGCCGGCTGATTCCCCAGCGTGATCCAACCACGCTGGCCCGAGCCATAATCAGCCTCATCGAGGACCGCGAGGAGGCCAGAAGAATGGCTGACCGAGGCCACGATCTGGTCTTGGACCAATTCGATCCTGAAAAAAACTGCCGGCGCATGATCCAGCTCTTCAGAGGCCAGGGCTGATTCTCTTCTAATCCAGAAAGCGGCTTCAGGGCCTCATCGAAAACCGCTTTTAAGGAGTACAAGCCATGGACTGGAAGGTCTTCTCGGCCACGTTTGGCTTGGTCTTTTTGGCCGAGATGGGCGACAAGACCCAGTTGGCCGCGCTGTGCATGGCCGCCCAGACGCGAAGTTTCGCTCCGGTCTTGATCGGGGCTTGCGCCGCGCTTTGCTTGGCCACACTCTTGGGGGTCGCTTTTGGTTCGCTCCTGGCGGCCTGGCTGCCGGCGACGGCCATAAAAAGAGGCGCCGGAGCGCTCTTCATTCTCATCGGCGCGATCATGCTTCTGGGCAAATGGTGACCATTATTATAACCTATTTCATGGCCCACCGTGAGGCGGCTGAAAGGAAAACCTTCTGACCCAAGACACGGCGAGAGGCCGAGCCTGGCCCTTGATTTTTCCTTGTTTAGGAGACGCCTGCGGCGCTATATTGGATGTCTCGTGATCGAGGGCGCGGGGAAAAAAGGGAGTTATTAAGGACGCCCCGATGGATCTTGAAAAAATAATCAGTGACCTGGATCAGGAGACGCTGCTCCAGGTCGCCCTGGGCACGGAGTTGCTTCTTCAAATCGACGGGGTTGAAAGCAACGTCAAGAGCAGTTTCGTCGGCATGCAGCCCCAGGTCTATCTGGCGACCACGATCCCCAAGATCTCGGGCATCACGGGCAAGCTTTTTGAGGGAAACCAGGTCATCGTCCGTTACTTGTTCGCGGGAACCGTCTACGGGTTTCAATCCAACATCCTCGGTCACACCAGACAGCCCTTCCCGCTCATGTTTCTGTCCTTTCCCAAGCTCATCGCCCGGCGTGAACTGCGCAAGGAGGCCCGCGTCGACTGTCATCTGCCGGCTGAATTAATGGTCAAGGGTCAGGCCTGCTCCGGCGCTTTGGTGGACTTGAGCCCCAGCGGCTGCCGCTTCGCCGCCGTGGCCTACGATAAAAAAACCTCGCCCCGCATCGACAGCGGCACCAAGATGGCTCTCTCATTCCACTTGCCCGGCTCCGCCGAAGCTTACGGCGTCAGCGGAAAAGCCTGCGGCCGGACCTCTGTCGGCGGCATCATGATGGTCGGGTTTAAATTTGACGGCTTGGACCAAGACCAGGCCTCGGCCGTGGGGGCCTGCGTCACCATGGCCCAGGAATACGCCCAGGCCAAATCGGCCATCGCGGAGATGAGATGACAGCGGTTCACCTTTTCAGGACCTGACCTTGACGGCCCTTGTTGAGCCTTTGTTCTTCTCCTCATGCTTTTCTTGACTTCTTTGAGCGCCCTGATCAGTTGCCCGAGCCAAAAGCGGTTGACGGAGGAAGGAGCGTCGTAATATGGTTAGATTTTCGCCGGATTTGGTTCGGAGTTGCGGCCGTCGGTTCTTCTCATCCGATTCAAATCCCTTGTCATTTAATGTGAATGGTGCCCCAAGATCATGAAACCCTCTGGACAGGGTCAAGCACCGTGAATCCGCCATTTCCTCGAACCATGGCCAAGAAGGAGGAAGCTTTGGACACCCAATCCTTCATCAACCTGGAGAACAGATTCGGGGCCCACAACTACAAGCCTTTGGACGTGGTTTTGAGTCGCGGCGAGGGCGTCTGGGTCTGGGACGTGGCCGGGAATAAATACCTGGACTGCCTCTCGGCCTACTCCGCGGTCAACCAGGGCCACTGCCACCCCAAGATAATCAAGACCCTCATCGAACAGGCCGGCCGCTTGACCCTCGTCTCGCGCGCTTTTCGCAACGATCAGCTGGGGCCGTTTTATGAGGAGCTATGCGCCCTGACCAACTCCCACAAGGTCTTGCCCATGAACAGCGGCGCCGAAGCCGTGGAGACGGTCATCAAGGCCGTGCGCAAGTGGGGCTACAAGGTCAAGGGGGTTTTGCCAGACCGGGCCGAGATAATCGTCTGTCAGAACAATTTTCACGGCCGGACCATCACCATCGTCGGCTTCAGCACCGAGGAGCAGTACCGGGACGGGTTCGGCCCCTTCACCCCTGGCTTCAAGGTGATCCCCTACGGCGACGCCGCGGCCCTGGCCGCCGCGATCACCCCCCACACGGTGGGCTTTTTGGTGGAGCCGATCCAGGGCGAGGCCGGGGTGGTCGTGCCTCCGCCAGGCTATCTTGAAGAGGTGAGGCGGATCTGCACCCGGAACAATGTGACTCTGATCCTGGACGAGATCCAGACCGGACTGGGCCGGACCGGCAAGCTTCTGGCCGAGGAGCACGAAGGCATCGAGGCCGACGTGACCCTCGTCGGCAAGGCCCTCTCCGGCGGGTTCTACCCCATCTCGGCGGTGCTGTCCAACACCGAGGTGCTCGGCGTGCTGATGCCCGGCGACCACGGCTCCACCTTTGGCGGCAACCCCCTCGCCTGCGCCGTGGCCCGCACGGCCTTGAAGGTATTGATCGAAGAAAACATGATCGAAAACGCCGCCTTGATGGGGCGATACTTCACGTCTCAGTTGAAAAAAATCAAAAGCCCCTTGATCAAGGAGGTCAGGGGCAAGGGCCTGTTGATCGGCCTGGAGCTGAGGCCCGAAGCCGGTGGAGCCCGCCGCTTCTGCGAGGCGTTGATGACCAAGGGCTTGCTTTGCAAGGAGACCCACGAAAACGTCATCCGCTTCGCCCCGCCGCTGATAGTCACCCAGGCTGATCTGGACTGGGCCTTGGAGAGAATTGAACCGGTTCTGACAGGCGAATGAGTCAGCCTAATCAAGGAGTGCATTGATGCGTCGACCTCTGATCAAAACAACCCTCCCCGGACCAAAGGCGGCCGAGTGGATCGCCAGGGACCTCAAGGTGACCTCCCCTTCCCTGCCGCGGGAATACGATTTCGTAGCCTTCAAGGGAGACGGCTCGTGGGTCGAGGATCCTGACGGCAACCTCTTTCTGGACTTCACTTCCGGCATCGCCGTGTGCAACACCGGCCACTGCCACCCCCGGGTGGTGGCCGCGGCCCAGGACCAGCTCGGCCGACTGATTCACACCTGCGGCGCTGATTTCTACCACACGCCCATGATCGAGCTGGCCGAGAAGCTGGCCCGAATCGCCCCTGGACAGGGCCCCAAAAAGGTCTTCCTGGCCAATTCCGGGGCCGAGGCGGTCGAAGCCGGATTCAAACTGGCCCGCTGGCGCACCGGCCGCAAAAAGGCTATCGCCTTTCTGGGGGCCTTCCACGGCCGGACCATGGGCGCCCTGAGCCTGACCGCCTCCAAGGTCAACCAAAAGAAAAAATTCGGCCCTTTTGTTCCGGGCGTGACCCACATCCCTTACGCCCACTGTTATCGCTGCGCCTACAACCTGACCCACCCCGCCTGCGATTTCGAGTGCGTCCGGCACCTCGAGGAGGTTCTCTTCAAAACCCTCCTCCCGCCTGACGAGGTGGCCGTCGTGGTCATCGAGCCCATCCAGGGCGAGGGCGGCTACATCGTCCCGCCGCCCGAATACCACTCCCGTCTCAAGGCCGTGGCTCAAAGGCACGGCATTCTCTACATGATTGACGAGATTCAAAGCGGCCTGGGCCGCACCGGCAAGATGTGGGCCATCGAACACTTTGACGTTGAGCCCGACATCGTGGCCGTAGCCAAGGGCATCGCCTCGGGCATGCCCTTGAGCGCCATGATCGCCCGGGCCGAGGTGATGACCTGGGACCGCGGCGCCCACGGCTCGACCTACGGCGGCAACCCGGTCTCCTGCGCCGCGGCTCTGGCCACCTTGGAGGTGATCCAGTCCTCGTTGATCGAAAACGCCCGTCTCAGGGGCCAGGAGCTTGGGGCCGGGCTCGAAGCGCTCCAGAGGGAATTCGAGTGCTTGGGAGACGTGCGCGGCCTGGGCCTGATGCAGGCCGTGGAGCTGGTCCAGGACCGAGAGGCCAAGACGCCGGCCCCAAAATGGCGCAACGAGCTCCTGGAGCAGTGCTTTCGCCAAGGGCTTTTGCTCTTGAGCTGCGGCGAGAGCACCATCCGCTTCTGCCCGCCGCTGCTGGTCGCGGCCGAGGAGATCCAGGTGGCCCTGGAGATATTCAAAGACGTGCTCAAGAAGGTGGCGGGCTAGGCTCGATATCCTTTACAGCGCCTCTAATACCAATTAGCCATCATTCAAGT
>CAYXRH010000240.1:0-6923 GCA_964466355.1 uncultured Thermodesulfobacteriota bacterium | reverse complement strand
GCTCGGTGTCCAGGGTGATGATGCCGTCAATGGAGCTTTCCACCAGGGCGCGCAGGTGCTCCTCCCTCTCCCTCAAGGCTTCTTCAGCCTCTTTCAGCTCCGTGACGTCGGTGGTTATTCCACCGACGAAGCGGACCTGGCCGTCTATGAAAATGGGGAATTTATTGACGATCTGGTAGCGGATGCCGTCCTCCTGCAGGGCCCGCTCCACGGCCTCGATGGGCTTGCCCCTCTGGCGGACGAGCTGATCGTTCCGCTTGTACTCGGCGGCGATGTCAGGCGGAAAGAGCTCGTCGTCGGTTTTGCCCGTTCTGGCCTCTGGCGCGGGGTCGAGAGCGGTGCCGTAGGCCCGGTTGGCGTAAACGTAGCGCCCCTCGCCGTCCTTGATGAAAGCGAAGCCAGGGAAATGGGTCATGAACAGCCTGAATTTTTCCTCGCTCTCCTTGAGCGCCGCCTCGGCCTGTTTGGATTCGGTGACGTCGGTGGCGACCTGGAGTCGGACGAGGCGACCGTCCACCCATCTGAGAGCCCGACCGTGATTGACGTACCAGCGGCCGGTGATGGGATTCTGGCTTTCCCAGACGACCACGCCGGCCGGTCGGCCGCCGGCGTCGAGGATCTGATCATTGGTGCATTCAGCGCAAGGCTTCGCTTGGCCCCGGAAGACCTGATGGCATTTTCGTCCGACCTGGTCGCCGCCGAAGCTGTCCATCATGTGCTTGTTCATGAACAAGATTTCGTGGGTCTTCAGGTCGGCGACGTAGACGTCGGCCTCGATGCCGTCCAGGACGGCGGCCAGAACATTTCGAGACTCCTTGATCTCCCTCTCGGCCCGCTTGCGCGCGCTGATGTCCTGGAGGGCGGCCCTGATCCCGGTCATCTGGCCGTCCTTGACGATGGGGCTGGCGGTCAAGAAAACGTCAAAGGCTGAACCGTCAGACCTGAGAAGCCTGATTTCGAATGGCTCCAGGCTCCTCCCCGCCACAACCTGCTCTATGAGAACGGCCGCCCGGTCCGCTTCCTCGGGGGCGAGATGGTCCAGGATGTTCAGGCCGGCTTCGACGTCCTCAGGGGCGTAGCCGAACATCTCCAGGCCGCGTCTGTTGACGTACTTGACCCGCAGGTCGAGGCCTATCTCCGAAATGGCCGCGGGCAGAAGCTCGGCCATCTCGCGGAAGCGGTTCTTGCTCTCCTTGAACGCCGCCTCGGCCTCCTTGAGTTCGGTGACGTCGTTGAAGAGGCTCAAGGTGGCCGGTTGGCCTTGCCAGTCGATGACCACCGCCGAGGCCCTGACCCAGACCATTTTCCCAGATTTATTGATTAATTTGAATTCAGAAAACCGGAGAGCCTCTTCGCCCCTCATCCGCCTGACCTGACGCTCGACCACCCCCGCCCGGTCGTCCGGGTGGACGAACTCGCTGAAAGGCCGGGCGCTGAGCTCCTCCAAGGAGTAGCCTCCCACCTCAATGACTCTTGGATTGGCGTATTTGATCCGATCGCCCTGAACGACGCAGATGCCCTCGAAGACGTTTTCGACCAGGAGTCGGTATTTGTCCTCGCTCTGTTTAAAAGCTTCCCCGCCGTCTCGGTGGGCCGCTTTTGAAGCCTCAACCTGGGCCGCCTGCCGGCGCAAAAGAGCTAGCTCCTCGATTAGCTGGGCTTTTGTTTTCAATTCGTCCCTCATCTCGCCCTCAAAAATGCCGAGCCTGATTTAGACGCAACGTCAAAAAAGACGCGCCTCGCCGGCCCGACGCTCTTCAGCCCTCCCCGAGCATGTTTCGCAACTGACCGACCACCGGGGCCACCTTTTTGGCCAGAATGTCGCCGGCGAGAAGGGTGAGGAGGTGCTCGACGGCGCTTAAGGTCTCCACCAGCCCGCTCAAGAGCAGGCGGCCGTCCAAGCTCTCCGACTCGGCCCGCAGCTCCTCCAGCTTGGGGCCGTCCAAATCCACCCTCGCCTTTTTGAGGAAAGGATATTCGACCGCGGCGTTGGCTAGACCCCGGCGAAAGACGGTCATTGAGGCCATGGGGCCCATTATCGGAACCAGAAGAAGCCACAGATCCCTCAAATGTCCTTCGAAAAGGTCCATCGTTTGGGCCTTGTCGCTAGCCTGCTCTTTCATCGGATCAACCCGTCATCAGGAAGGCCTCGCCTCCCGTGAGCAAAGTGGTCTCCGGCCCCCCAGCGGCTCTTCAACGCCCCATCCGCGGTCTCGATCTTTTGTTTCATCGCCTTTTACCCTCAGTTAGTCGAGAGTCCGGGCCGGCGCCGCCGGAGCCGGGTTCTCACCTGAGTGAAAGTGTAACCAATGACAAGTCTTGGTGTTACCTAATTAATTGCCCCGATTTCCCTAAAAAAACTTAGGGAAATAACGATGCATTGAGGGTGAGCTGGGAGAGATGTTTTGGTTAACTGATGGAATTTAGGAATGTTCTGAGATTGACGCTTCGATTCTTGAGGCCGAGCTTTGATCTGATATTGTCCCGATAATACTCCACCGTCTTGGTGGAGACGTTCATCAACTCGGCTATCTCCTTGTTGGTCCGGCCGTCCTTGATGAGGCTGGCCACGCGGACCTCTTTGGTGGTCAGTTGTTGGTATTTCAGGGACAACTGGTGCGTGAGGGGGGAGACGATTTCGTTCAGGTTGGCCCCGACGATCTCGAGCAATCGCCTCTGTCTGGTGCTTTGGGCCTCGGCCTCCAGTTCTTGAACATAGGGCAGGACCAGCCGGGCCACGTTTGAAACGACCCGCTCCTGGAGGGCTTGCTTGTCTTTGTCCCTCTGATCCAAAAGGACCTTCAAGGCCGTGTTCATCTCCTCCAGTTCCTCGGTCTTGAGCCTAAGCTCCGCCTCCTGGCGGCGCAGCTCCTCTTCGACCTGTTTGAGTTCCGTGATTTCGGTGATCACGGCGAAGCTGCCCTTGAAGCGGTCTTGGTCGTCAAGGATCGCCTGGGGGGCGACGATGGTGTGAATCTTTCGGCCGTCTTTCCTCTCAAAGACCAGCTCGTAGGAGCCGCTCTCACCCCGTTTGCGTCGGGCCAACTCGGCCTCGAAGGTCCGCCGGCCGGCCTCGTCGAGGAAGTCGGTGACGCGCCGGCCGAGCATTTCATCATAAGGGTAACCCAACATCTCGCAGAATCTGGGGTTGACGTAGGTCAGGACGCCGTTTTCGTCGTTCTCGCCGAGAGCCTCCCTCATCGTCTCGACCAAGGTGCGATATCTCTCTTCGCTTATCAACAACTCTCCCTGGGCCGCCTCGAGCTCCGCGATGGCCCTCCTAAGATCGGCCGTTCTTTCATCAATGATCGCCTCCAGATTCTGGCGGTGAAGCCGGTTTTCCAACTCAAGTTGGCGACGGCGCAGGGCGTTGACGACGTTGATCATGACCTCGTTGGACTCGAAGGGCTTGATGATGTAACCGTAAGCGCCGCAATTCAAGGCCGTCTTGGCCACCTCTGGATCATCGACCACGCTGCACATCACCACCGCCGTGTCCGGGCGATTTTCGCGGACGTGCTTCAACAGCTCCAGACCCGACTCATCGGGCATTCTTATATCTAAAATGATCAGGTCAAAATTTTGTTCCGCCAGCTCCACCCGAGCCTCTTCAACCGTCGAGGCCAAGGTGCAGGAAAAGCCTCTCGGTTCGAGCATTTGTTTTAGAAGAAGACAGATGTGAGCCTCGTCATCAACCACCAAGACCGGCGTCATTTCGCCCCCCCAGATTCAAGGCGACCACGCAAGGCCATGGCCTTCCTTTCTTGATTCTTCATTAATTAATGGAGCATTGCAAGGCCTAAGATGCCCAAAGCGAGGTTTGGTAAGAGGCCGCCTTGACGGCCACGGCCCCGCCTGAGGCCCGGGCATTTGGGCGACTTGAGCCTCGATATCAAAGTCAAAGTTTGATATCCTGACTATAATTCCCGCTTCATTGAGAGCGCGGATCGAAGGGGAGCGACATGGCCAAGGTGCTGGTCATCGATGATGATCCGACCATTTGCCAATTGATGACCCGGATCATCGGCGACCAGGGGCACGAGGCGAGCCACGCCCTGACCATCGGCGCCGGCTTGAGAGAGACGTATTCGGGCGACTACGACGTCGTCTTCCTCGACCTGGCCCTGCCCGACGGGAACGGATTGGACGTTCTGCCGGACATCATGGCCGCGCCCTCGACGCCCGAGGTTATTATCATCACCGGCACCGGCGGCCAGAGCGGGGCCGAGGTCGCTTTCACCAGCGGGGCCTGGGATTACGTCGCCAAACCGTTTAACCTCGAAGAGGTGGTGCTGCCCCTGACGCGCGCCCTTCAGTTCCGGGAGGAGAAAAGGGCCACGGCGCGGCCCAAGCTCTTGAGGCGGGAAGGGATCATCGGCGATTCCCCCCCCCTGAAGGCCTCTCTCGAGCTGGTGGCTCAGGCGGCCGGCACCAAGGCCAACGTTCTCATCAGTGGAGAGACCGGCACCGGCAAGGAGCTGTTCGCCCGGGCGATTCACCTCAACAGCCCTCGGGCTGAGAGAAGCTTCGTCGTCGTCGACTGCACGGCCCTGCCCGAAACCCTGGTCGAGAGCATTCTCCTGGGCCACGAAAAAGGGGCCTTCACCGGCGCGGACAGGGGCCGGGAGGGCCTCATCAAGCAGGCGGACAATGGAACTCTATTTCTTGACGAGATCGGGGAGCTGCCCCCCTCAGTGCAAAGATCCTTTCTGCGTGTCCTTCAGGAACACCGGTTTCGGCCTTTGGGCAGCGACCGGGAGGTCGAAAGCGACTTCAGGCTGGTGGCGGCGACGAACCGCGATCTGGAGGCCATGGTCAAGCAAGGCCTCTTCCGTGAGGATCTTCTTTATCGCGTCCGCTCCCTGACCATCCATCTGCCGCCCCTGCGCGAGCGCAAGGACGACATCAAGGACCTGGTCGTCCACCATCTGGTCCAGCTCTGCGAGGTTCACGGCCTGGAGACCAAGGGTTTCTCGCCCGAGTCCATGGAGGCCCTCAAAAATTACGCCTGGCCCGGAAACGTCCGCGAGCTGATACACACCCTCGAGCGGGCCCTGGCCACGGCCGGGACGAACCCGACCCTCTACCCGAAGCATCTTCCGGCCCGCATCCGGTTGGGCAGCCTGAGGAAGCCGTCGGCCGAGCCGGTTCATCCCCAGAACGAGGCCGGCGAGGAGCCGAGCGAATTCGAGGAACTGCCGACGCTGCGGCGATACAAAGGCCCGATCCTGGACGAGTCGGAGAGAAAGTATCTGCTCGAGCTGATGAAGCGCACCAAAGGCCGCATCAAGGAAGCCTGCCGCATCTCAGGCCTGTCCGAATCCCGCCTGCACGCCCTCTTGAAAAAACACCACACCCCGCGCTTCAGGTCGGACTGAGCCTTCTCACCCTTCGGCATTTTTAAATACGACAGGTTGAAGCAAAGAGGCTTCGGCAGGGTTTCAAAACTCAAGCCCTCTTCAAACCTCCTGTCAGACAAGAGTCCCCCCTCCTGTCCGGTAAGAGAATCAGCCCCTGACAACCCCTCGGCGCTAGCCGGTTGATAGACTATAAGACGCCATAACTATGCGTTAATTATAATAATTATCTTTTGCTCGTCCTCCTGGCACGATATCTGAAGACGCCTTGGCCGTGGCCGAAAGGGGCTGGGCCGGCTGACCTGGTGAGGAGGAGAACGGGGAAGTGAAAGTCATCTGCTTTGCCAGCGCGACGTCAGACGGAGATCGCCTGCAGCGTGTGATTGAATCGGCAGCGCCAAGGGAGCGGGTGTTGAGAAGCCTGAACATCGAAGCCTTCAGGGCCTCGCTGAGGCATTCGTTGACCGATTCGATCATCGTCGTCGCTCTGGCCGCCACCAGGGAGGAGCTCTGTCAAATTCTTTTGATCAGAGACCTTCTCTCGGATGTGCGCATCATTTTAATTCTGCCGGACCAGGACCCTTGGACTATCGCCAACGGCCACGCCTTGCGGCCGCGATTTGTGGCCTTTGTTGACGGCGACCTCCAGGACGTGGCCGCTGTTTTAACCAACATGATCGCCAGAACGGAAAACAAGCCAGGAAGCAGGGACCATCAATCCACAATCAAGACCGCCTCACCGGGATAAAAACGGTCTGAGCCGGGGAAGAAAGGAGGACATGGAGGCATGGATACGCCAGGCAAATCAACAATGGGGGCCGGTTCAAGCCGGGAAGGCAAATACCTGACCTTCGCCTTGAGCGACGAAGAGTACGGCATCGGCATCCTCAAGGTCAAGGAGATCATCGGCATGATGCCCGTCACCAGCGTCCCCCAGGCGCCGCATTTCGTCAGGGGGGTCATCAATCTGAGGGGCAAGGTCATTCCAGTGACCGATTTGAGACTGAAGTTCGGCCTGTCCGAGGCGGAGTACACGGACAAGACCTGCATCATCGTCGTCGAGATCAAAACAGCCTCCGGCCAGGTGCAGATGGGCATCGTCGTCGATTCCGTGTCCGAGGTCCTGAATATCAAGGGCGAGGAGATAGAAGACACGCCCTCCTTCGGCGCGGCCGCGGACACCGACTACATCCTCGGCATGGCCAAGATGGAAGGCGGAGTCAAAATCCTGCTCGACATCGACCGGGTCTTGCAGTCCGAGGAGATTGAACTTTTAGGGCAGGCGGCCTGAGGCCGGAGCGACTTTTAGGTCGGTCAGTAAAAGAGGGAGTCTGTAAAGGCCCCTTCCGGCCGGGTGGAAGAGAAGCACGGTGAGATGAGAACGGATGGCCACATCAAACGTGCGACATAAAAAATTTAACCAGAAAACACGCATAACCCGGAGGAGAAAATGCTCAAGAACATGAAGCTCGGTACCAAGATATTCGGCGGTTTCGCCATCGTCCTCATCCTGATGCTCGTGGTGGCCTATGTAGGCTACAACGGGTTGGTGGGCGTTGTGGACCG
>CAYXRH010000239.1:0-6941 GCA_964466355.1 uncultured Thermodesulfobacteriota bacterium | reverse complement strand
GTATAAGGGACTATGGCTGCTTCGCCAACCTCCTTCGTGAAATATCCGGGCTAAGCATATATTTTTTGCTGGGATCAGGTCGATCGGGTCAACCGGCAGGTTGTTATTGCCAGGATCAGGGAAAGCCAAGGCCTCACAACCACACAAAGACCTGTCTGGACCGCACTCTGCCCATCGTCGACCGGTTCGAGGATTGGCTCAGGGAGACGGCGGCCGGCATCAGGAAAACGCCTGTCTTCAGCACCCCCGCGCCCGGACCAACATCAAGGCCTAAACGAAAGGCCGAATCAGGGCGATATGGCTCAGAGCATGCCGTGATGTCGGGGTCAAGTACATCCCGCCCAAGAATGCGGCAAGCCACTCCTGGGCCATGGACAAGCGGAATAAAGGCGATCCGATTCACGTTATCGCGTCGGTTCTGGGTAATTCGGTCAAGGTGGTTGCCTAGATTTTCAGTGAGGACGGCCAAGAGGTATTAACTGAAGTTCTGTGGGGCAATCGGTAAAAGTGCCCACCGAGTGGCTACCGTTTTCTGATCCCAGCCACAATTAAATCAAGGCATTACACTCAGGAACCTTCTTTTCCAGAGCTACACTCAATGCTAAATATCCGGCCGTGGAGGCTTTATCCTTGAGCTGCCGATACGTCCACCAATGCATGCCCTTCGGTTTTTCCGGAAATGGCTTGGCAATCGACCCGCTTCCGCCAAGCCTGATTCGTATATCTTGGGCCTTTCTTAGGAGGCGGAAGGGGCGCGTCTCCCTCTGGCTTTGATAGGCGAGGCCATGGCACCCCGACAGGCGAACCGAGCCAGGCCCGGCGGCAGGAAGAGTTTAGCCGCCCGGCGGCCGCAACAGGGGCAGGTAAACCACCACCGCCGGCCGCCGAAATGGACAGGAGTGGCCTGCAAGTCGATGGGCAGCCTGATTTCAGTTATCCCCGCACGGGACCGAGGGAAGAAGTCCAGGACGAGTGTCAACCTGTTCTGTGATGGTATTGACCTGACAGTTTAGGTCGCCAGGGTTGGTGGCCATGCTACCTCCAGTCGGGTAAGAAGGGGTGTTGAAAAGCACCTCGAACCCCAAGGAGGAACAGACATGACCACCGAGAAGAAGGTAGCACGAAGGAAGCTGAGTTTGTTAGAGTTAGCCGTGGAGTTGAAGAACGTCAGCCGGGCCTGCCGGAGCGGTATCGGCCATACCAGACCTGCCACCGGTGGTTCCAGGAGTGGTCGAAAGAAGGGGTATTTGAAGAGATTCTTCTCGCTTTGGCCGAGGGCCTTCGACAACGGAGCGGTATTGACATCCGTGAAGCCTTTATCGACGGCTCCTTCGCGCCGGCTAAAAAGGGGGGTCTGGAGTTGGGAAAACTAAGCGGGGTAAGGGCACCAAGATCATGGCCATTGCAGACCGCGCTGGTCTTCCTGTCGCCGCTCACGTGGACAGCGCTTCGCCGCATGAAGTGACTCTGGTCCGAAAGACCATCCAGGGACCTTTCCTTATCGCGCTCCCGAAACGGCTGATTGGCGACAAAGCTTACGACAGCGACTCTCTGGACGCTGAGCTTGAAAAGATGGGCGTGGATATGATCGCCCCTCACAAGGCCAACAGGAAAAGACAGAAAACTCAGGATGGGCAACCGTTTAGAAGATACAAACGCCTGCGTTATCATACTACTCTGAGCTTTTTGAGATGACTTGTAGTATTTGTTCTGATGGCATAAACTGTCAGGCCAATACCATCATAGAACAAATATAAGGTTATGATACCCAGTGCCGACCATAACAGTGTTGTATTTTAAGAAATTTAGAAAAACCGTTTTTGAGGCGCATAGTTTGTAGCAAATTAATATATTTATTAGTAGATATTATTATCAGAAAAACTCACATGCCATGAATATTTGGTTTTCGTGATTCTGACAATAATTAGGATATATTACCATGTCTTTGCAATAATTTTTAACCTGATGGGGTTGAAATCAATCATAGTATGATGTATCTAATAAAGAGAACATAGGAGACTAATTAAAAAAGAAAATTAAATAAATTATTGTTATGATATTATCAGGCAAAGAGCTAATAAAAATGGGGGTTTACCAATATTTATATGCATTCATATGCCTGTCACTAGTAGATGGAGTTGATAGATACACTTCTCTTAAGATATCTATTAACGTGTCAACTAAAATAAACTATTGCATATTTTTGAGACAGGCTCTTTCAGAATCACTCCGCTGTTGCACACCACCGGCCAGACACATCACCATTTTAAGGGGGAGTTATATTATAACTCTTTATTTAATAATTATTAATAGAGGTAAAAGCTAAGTGCGAGTGGAAAATAAAGACCAACAACTCCTTGCCGCTCACCGGGGTGCGCATCCTTGCGAGAGCCGGATTCTGTATGACGAGGAAGCAACAGCGAAGTTGCTGGGTGTCAGCCGACGCTGGCTCCAAGCAGCGAGGCAGACGGGCAACGGCCCTGCGTTCATCAAAGTGGGCAGGCTGGTTAGGTACCGCCCGCAGGACATCGATCTATTCCTCGAGGGGCAGAGGAGAAGCTCGACCAGTGAAGGGGCTTGACGATTTCCCTGCTGGGTCCGCTCCGGCCTCTCGGCACGGCCGGAGTAAGGATTCAGAAAAGCAGCGTATTGACGACCTGAAGGCTGAAGTCGATATCGTCGAGGTCGCCCGCGAGTTGAACTGTCTGCCAGAACATTTCACCGGCCGATGCTACCAGGGCGAGTGCTGCCCAGAGGGACATGAATCTAAAAACGGGCGCTGCTTCTGCATCTGGCCGGCCACCCAGACCTTCAAATGCTTCCATTGCGGGGTACAGGAAGGAGGGTTTCTTTGGTGTCTCCAAGCTGCCGGCAAGCATCTCTTCTTTGGGTGAAAAATCATGTCTTTTTGCCATTCACTATCGCCAGCATGTGTTCAGCGTTGCGCTCCATGGCAGCCCTTACAGGGTCCAGGTGCAGCCTGGCGTAGATGGCCGTGGTCGACGGTTGGGAGTGATTGAGCACCTTGCCGATCATAGGCAGGCTCTCGCCTTGGGCGGCCAGCCAGGAGCCGACCGTGCGGCGGAGATCGTGGATGCGGACGCCTGTAACCCCGGCTCGCTCACAGATGCGGCTCCAGGCCGTTTTGGGCTCAACCAGGTGGCCTGTCTTACCGTGGGAGGGAAAGACATAGGGGTTGCCCTCCAAGGAGGGCAGGGACTGGAGGATCTCTACCGCTGCTCCGGGCAGGGGAAGGATGTGTTGGCCACCGGCCTTTGTTTCCGGGATTCTCCACGTCTTAGCCTCAAAGTCGATGTCCTCCCATCTCATCGAAAGCAGCTCCCCCCGTCGAGCGCCTAAAAGGAGGTTGAGGGTGAAAAAGGCCCTCCAGTACGGATTTCGCTCTTGCCCGATGGAGCCCCAGATTCTTGGCAACTCCTCGGGGGTGACGAACCTTTCCCTTTGCCGTTCCGGAGACATCTTGACTTTGCGACAGGGGTTGGGGTGCCCCTCGGGTAGTAGTCCCCACTCCACGGCCAGGTTGAACATGGCCCGCAGCATGGCCAGCAGTCGATTGGCGGCATAAGGCCCCTGATCAGTCCCGACGCTGTCATGAACACGGGTGATCTCCACCCTGGAGAACGACTCCAGCTCACGGCTATTCCAGGATGACGGCACCAGCCGCTCCAGCCGGCGCAGGTCCTCCGCGCCGCTCCTTTTTTTCGGTATGTGGCGTTCTGTGTACTCTTGAGCGAGATCAGCAAACGTAGCTTTTTTCAGAGAGGCCTGATCTCGGAAGTCCTTAGGGTCTTTGCCTTGCTCGACTAACACCAGGAGCCGCCTCGCCTCCTTTCTGGCTGCATCCGGGGTCCAGAGGCCAAAGTTGCCCATGGTGTAGAGTCGTTTCCGGCCAGCGAACCGGTAGGACAGGACGAAGGCCTTGCGGCCGCTGGGATACACCCTCAGCCCAAAGCCCCTCAGTTCATCATCCCACATGACCCACCGGCTCTTGCCATCGCCCTCGTACTTGGCAGCTTTGCAGTTGGAAACATTCAAACGGGGCATCAATCAATCTCCGGCTGTTAAGTCACCAATAAGTCACCATACACATTGATATCATGTAGTGCTCCCTGTGTCAAGGTATTCCTAATAATTTGTTTATGTGTAGTATTTGTGGCTTATTACGATTTTGTGCTTGAAAGACCTCGTGACTCTTAATCACTAGGTTTGAGGTTCGACCCCCTGACGGCCCACCAAAATATCAAGAGGTTAGGCCAATCGGCTTAAACTCTTTGGTTTGATCTCCAAATTCTGTCCATCATCTGTCCATCATTTGCATCGCATACCGTCTCGATACGGTTTAGGAATGGTTTGGGGAGGTGTTCGGGATGGTTTAGTAAGGCCTTGAAAAAACTGGCATAAAGTGGAATTGATTCCGGGACGTCGTCAAAGTCGGCCGCGAAGGACCGGCCCATCTTGGGGTTTTGAGGGCCGTTGTACTTCAGGAACCCCGGAATGAGGGTCCAACCCGTCTTCTGGCAACGGTAGGCCAAACCATATCGATACAGTTCCCCATACCCTATCGATATGGTTTCCGGGTCTCATCCGAGATCACCGGCGATGTAAGAGTCCGGGACCCCGAAACAGCCCAGGCGGCTGGTGTGCGGGCCGGTCAGCCGGTACAGGAACAAGAGTTTGTCCGTATCGCTGCGGCTCTGGTCAAGGCGGCGTACGTGAGCTTGAGCACTGGCCGTTCGCCGAAAGCGTTGGGGATGACTTTCAGGCGGCGGCGCTCCTCGACGAACAGCCTCTCCAGCATATTGGTCGTCTGGATGGCCTGGCGGTGATTGACCGGGAAGCGAAGGTGGATAATACAGGCTTCGAAATCGTCCTCTACCAGGCTACGGTCGGCCAAGACAACGCCGTTCGCCTCGGCGGCTTGACCATCGACATCCTCGAAGGACCGCACCATAGAGGCTATGCCAAGGCTAAGGTGGACGTCTCCCAACTCCTAACCGGCGCCTGGCGGGTCTACTACCACGACCGCCTCATCGCCGAACATCAAACCACTGAAGTCAAAGAGCCTATCCGGGCGCGTAAACACCATAAAACCGGCGTCAGAGGCGCTAAAACCGAAACCTGGGTCTATCTTCATTCGGCCCTTGAAACAAAGGATGAGAAAACCCTTTTCTCATCTTTAGGAACTTAACCCGTCCGATCCAAGCCCCTGAGTCAAGACCGGACACCGAAGGCGGCCGTCCAAAAGGATTTGGCCTTGACTCAGGGGCTGATCGGGCGACTCTTCTTTAACCCTCAAAGAGGACATTTTTGTGTTGCTAACACATGGTCAATTCCTGGGTTGACAGACCTTTTTATGGGCGGTATGCTCCCACGCTCTGCCGCTGGAAACGACCAGGGAACCTAAGACCACTTTTAACCCGGCGCGACCTGTCGGAGGCCAGCGTGTTGAAGCGATGGGGACAATCAGGCGGTTACCGCGACGTGCTCGCCATCGGCTGGCCGCTGGTCTTGAGCCTGAGCTCGACCACGGTCATGCAGTTCACCGACCGCGTCTTCCTGGGCAATTACTCCGTGGACACCATCGCCGCGGCCACGCCCTCGGGGATCACCATATTTCTGTTCATCGCCCTGTTCATGGGCGTGGCCAGCTACACCAACGTCTTCGTCGCCCAGTACGTCGGCGCCTCGGCCCCGGCCCGGGTCGGGGCGGCTTTGTGGCAGGGGATCTACTTCTGCCTCTTCTCCGGCCTGATCCTGGCCAGCCTCAACTTCCTGGCCCAGCCTTTCTTTCATCTGATCGACCATCCCCTGGAGGTGCAGCGGCTGGAGGTGATTTACTTTCGAATCCTGAGCCTGGGCGCCGGGCTGGCCGTGCTCGGTCCGGCTTTGGGCTGCTTCTTCTCGGGGCGGGGCCTGACCCGGCCGATCATGGTCGTCAACATGATCGGTGCGGCCATCAACATCCCCCTGGACTACGCCCTCATCAACGGGCGGTGGTTCTTTCCCGAGATGGGCATCGCCGGGGCCGCCCTGGCCACGGTGATGGCCTGGACGGTGGTGGTGGCCTTGCTGGGGCTTCTCGTCTTCACCGCCGAGAACGACCGCCGCTTCGCCGTGCGCCGAAGCCGCCGCTTTGACCGGGAGCTTTTCGGCCGCTTGATGAAATACGGCCTGCCCGGCGGGATCCAGTTCTTCATCGACATCTTCGCCATCGCCTTCTTCGTCTTCATGATCGGCCGCCTGGGCAAGGCCGAGCTGGCCGCGACCAACATCGCTTTTTCTATCAACCACCTGTCCTTCATGCCGGTCATCGGCCTCTCCATCGCCATCAGCACCCTCGTCGGCCAGGCCATCGGCCGCGGCCGGCCCGAGAACGGCGCTTTTGCCACCAACTCCGGCCTGCACCTCGCCGTGGCCTACATGGCCCTCATCGCCCTCCTTTTCGTCCTGGCCCCGGAATGGCTGATGAGGCTCTTCCGCCCCCGGGACTTCTCGCCAGACCAGTACCGGGCCATCATGACCACCGGCGTGGTCTTGCTCAGGTTCGTGGCCCTCTACACCCTCTTCGATGGCGTGGCCATCACTTACGCCGGGGCCATAAAAGGCGCCGGCGACACCCGCTTCGTCATGTGGACCATGGCCACCTTGTCACTGCTGACGATGATCCTGCCGGTCTACGTCGGCGCGACCTACCTGGGGTTCAGTCTTTACGCCATGTGGATCTGCCTCACTCTCTACATCATCGCCTTGAGCGTGGTATTCTGGCGGCGGTTCGCTAAGGGCAAGTGGAAGGGTATGCGGGTCATCGAGGCCCAACCCGTCCCCGCCGCGGACTGACACTGATTGGCGATCATTTAAGTAAAGTTAGTATTTTGGTTTGGTTGTTCGAACGAATTTGAGGGTGAGGGTCACAGGTCTTG
>CAYXRH010000238.1:0-6958 GCA_964466355.1 uncultured Thermodesulfobacteriota bacterium | reverse complement strand
TCTGGTCATATTTAACTACATCAAACCAAATGTCTAGACTTTTTTGAGATGGCTTGTAGTGATTAACAAATTTTATTGGCAAAATTATTCAATTAGGAAGGCAATAAAAATAGTTGAGCGTTGTTAGCTAATTCCAAGGCTAGGCTTTTTCTTTCATCTTTTTTCTCTGGCCAACCAATTATATTTGCATGTCTTTCCGGCTCATTGTCGATGTCTAGTTCCAAACCATTATCTTTCACTACTAAAAAATAAATATCGGCTCTGCCGTGAAGAGTACGGGAAGATCGACCAACGACGCACCTCCCAATTTGCCAAATTGAAGCCTTGTTAAGACCATCAATTACAAAAACAGATGTAGTAAATTGTCCATTCGTATAATGTGGCATAAATGCTCTTGGTTTTACTCGTCTATTTTCTTTAGAATAATGATTACTACTGGTAAGATATCGGCTCAGTCTGTGGTTTTGCAGCATGAAAAATATTCTATTGCATTGTTTGGCGGATGTACGTTATTAGTCTGTCTGGAATGTCATGTATAAACTTAGTTTGCCCATGTTTCTTCCCCTTTATACCCAGATCAACTGCATAATTAATCTCTCCGGTCGGGCCAATACTAATAGATAAGATTTTCTTTTGCATCCCAAACCAATCTAAAGCTATTTCACCATCAGGATCAACACTAACTTCCGGGTGTGTAATGTCCTCAGGTAAAGAGTCTATAAATGAAAGCGCTATCAGAATAGTTTCTTTGGCAACCGGATAACCCCCCTCACCATCCCAGTTGAAGTTCCCACACTTATACTCTAAAGATTTGATTTCTGTGACCACTGGAGCGGCCGGGTTTTTCACGCGAAAAGATCTCCAATCATCATCCGAGCTGAATCTAAATACATTACTTACTATTGGTTCAGTCGCGGCCGATACGGGCGGTATCTCATCTGGCAGCCAATGTTGTTGGGATTGTGGGAGATATTCTTGCCGTACATCCGTGGTTATTCCTTCAACCTCTTGAAAGTATTGAAAATGACTCAGCATATATCCTACCTCATTCGTTTGTTATCTTATATATCTCTTTAATAAAATCAAGTGCATAGGCATTGCACTCCTGAAAAAGATTATTATAGATTAGATCTGACTGTTTTACTTCGGGGGAAACTCCCAAATGGAAGTTGAAATTAAAGTCGAGAAGATTCTTGATGAAGTCATGTATCAATAAAAAATTCAATACGCCCTTTTCCCTTAGAATAGATCTCTGAATTGTCTTGGTTGATATTTGTCCAGCGTATTTTTCAATAATACTGTCATCTGCATTATCAATCCGTTTTAAAATGTTACCTTTCGGTTTCTCTTCCTGGTAAACAATGTTCACACCTCGCGCTGTTATAGGTGTGTGGGGCAGTAACTTCAATATCTTGATTCCTATGTTTTCAACCATTCCCATTGAATCATCAGATACCTCATTCAGGCCCAAGGTGATGCGTTCTGGTGATATTGATAAGTAGATGCTCTTATAAATAATACGATGTGTGCTAGTCGGAAAAAGAATCTCGATATCGAAGCTCTCACCTTTTGGAAGTCCCAGCAGGTTCGTTTTCACCCAATCTGGGTTGAAGATATGAGTGTTCCACTGACCTAATAAAATTATATTGAATCTTCCTGGAACAGGCTTCACAAGCTTAATCCTCTGTTCGTCTTTTTTGATTCGTCATACTTCCAGTGTGCGTTTCCCAGTTTTTTCGTCAAGCTTTCTGCTACTATGCCTAACGGTTCTTGTCAATTAAATATTAACCAGAATTACTTGGCAAATCAATTTAATGTTCTACTCTTTATCTCCCTCTGTCTCGATTCTGATCGCTGCTCTGGCCTCCTCGGCCCTGGCCACGGCCTCGGTCCTGGTTTGGGCCTTGGCGATGACGTATCCCGCCCGCTGGGCGTGATTGGTCACCCGCAAAACCTCATCACCGGGCTGGACGTATATCTCCACCCGGTGGAGCCACTCAGGCCTTTGGCCCGCCCAGGGGTTTTTGATTCGCTCCACCAGGCCAGGTCTGGGCCAGAGGAAGCGTTGGGCCGCGGCCCGCGCGAACTTGGGTCTCAGCTCAAGGGGGTCGATGGGCTCGCCCACGGCGATCTTGATCATGGCCTTGACGATGTTCACCCCGCTGGCCAGGGGCACCGTGTCTGTCGAAAAGCGACCGCCGCTGAGCCTGGCGGCCAGCTCGATGACCTTGGGGCCTTGGGGCGTCAAAACCAGGTCGCCCTTGCCCACCCCAAAGTCCAGGCCCAGGGCCTGGATGGCCTCCTCGGCCAAGCTGGTCACCGCGGCCTGATCAGAAGGGGGCAGCTCAGAGGGGATGGTGTGCCCGTCCTCGACAAAGCAGGATTTGAACTGCTCGTTCAGCTCGTAGTTGCGGTCCGCGAACCCGGTGGTGTAGATCCGGCCCTCCCAGATCAGGGATTCGGTGCTGATCTGAGGGCCGGGCAGATACTCCTCCACCAGAACGATCCGTTCTTTGAGCTGATGTCTTTGAGCCCACTCAAACGCTGCTTTTATCTCCGTCTCCCCCTTCACCAGGGACACCCCCCGGGCGGCGCAGTTGTCGATGGGCTTGATGACCACGGGGAAGCCTATCTCCTGGCAGGCCTCCTTGACCTCCGCCAATGTATGGCCGGCCGCAAAGCGGGGGATGGGGATTCCCTTTTCCTTGAGCCTTTGCTTCATGGCCAGCTTATCCTGGGCCAGGACGGCCGTTTCCATGTCCAGGCCGGGCAGGTTCAGGGCCTGGGCCACGGCGGCCATGGTCACGGGCACGTCCGCGGCCAAGGTCATGACCCCGTCCAGGCCGAGGCGGCGGTGCCACTTCTGGGCTGCGGCCACGGTGCCGGCCACGTCCCTGGTGCTGACCACCTCGGCGTGGTCGGCCGCGGCCAAACCGACGGCCCGGGGGTTCATGTCCGTGGCCACGACCTCGAGGCCCATCTCCTTGGCCCACTCGATACCCGGCTTCATCTCTGGCCCGGCGCCGATGAAAAAAAGCCTTTGGCGAGCCTTCATTGTTTTTTGTCCACCCCGAGCAGTTCGCAGGCCAGGTCAGCGTAGCGGCCCACCTCGCGCCGCCCGGCCTCGATCCGGGCCGCGATGTCCTTGCTCAGCGCGGTCCGGTTTTTGATGGCCTCTTCGACTCTGGCCACTACGTTTTCCAACGAGAAATCCTCGAGGGCCACACTCAGCTCTGGGCGGCCCAGCCAGGTCATGAAGTTGGCCACCTTGGAATTGTAGCTGATGGCCACCGGGGGCACCCGGCCCATGGCCGCGAAAACGCACCCGTGCAGCCGGGTGCACAGGGCCGCCTCAGCGCCGAGGTACAAGGACAGGCACTCGGCCACGCTCAAGTCCTCGGCGGCGATCACGGCCTGGTCGGCCTTTTTCATTCTGGCCGCGATCCGCCGGGCCATGACGCAGTCGTCTTCTTCTGCCTCGCCCTGGGTGTAGGTGCACTGGGGGATGAAATACAAGGTCGCGCCCTGCTCCTCGGCCAGACGATCGCACACGAGGGCCATGCGCTCGAGGTAATCCTCGGTCGTCAAGACGCTGCCCCCGGGCAGGCCGCGAGCCGACACGGCCACCACCGGCCGTCCCCTTTCCTGAGACTGGCGCCAGGAAGGGACCCGCTGGGCTGTTTCGATTGCGCCAGGAGCCAGGCCCAGGACCGGATCAGGCAGCACCATGATCGGGCCGTCATAGCCGATGCGGCGAAGCTGCGCTTCGGCTTCCCTTTCCCGGACCGTGACCGCGTCGGCCAGTTCGGCGGCCAGACGAGACAGCTTTTGTCCGTAATCGGTCAGAAAAGGCCCCACCGAGAAGCCTAACCACATGATCGGTCGTCGGGCCATCTTGGCCATCAAGGTCAAGACGAACAAATAGGGGATCGGACCGCGCAGAAGGTCGATGGTCAGGTCGATCAGGAAGTTGCCGGCCCCAAAGACGAGCAGATCGCTGGCCGAAATCTCGGCCTGGAGCCTTTTCAGATGAGCGCGGTCGTCGCCGCAGTTGAGGCCCTTGAACCACTTGCCCTGGCTTAGGGATTTTTGCTCCCACTCGATGTTGGCCAGGCTCCTGAAGCCGTAACGTTCATAATATTTCTCCGCGGCGTGACGGGCGATGACCAGGCCTTCAAAATCCCCCAAACGCTGGCGCAGCAGGGCAGCCAAGGCCAGCAAGGCCGCGTCGTCGCCCTGGCTCTTAATGCCGTACGCCCCGGCAAAGCAGATCTTGGTCACGGTCCTATTCCCCTGGCCGTCTGGCCAGGACCATGGCCTCGCGGCCCAAGCCCAGCTCGGACAGGCCGACGTACCACTGCTCCAAGAGCGCGCCCTGCCCGGCGGCCACCAAGGTCTGCTCCAGCCTCTGGCGTCTGGCGTGGCATCCACGACCCAGGGCCTTGTCGTGGACGTAGTCCTCGCCCATGAGCAAAAACATGTCCACCGGAAAGGTGGCTTGGACGTGGATGACCTCAAATTTAGAGGCAATGATTAATCCCTGCAAGGACTTGAAATTAAAATAGTTGATGTGATGCGGCGGCGCGACCCACCAGGGCTCGAATCCCCGGATCCGGCGCAGGGCGTCTTGAAACGGATTGTAGTCGTTCGGCGTCACGGCGCAGACCAGGCCGCCGGGCTCGAGGGCCTCTCTGGCCAGACTTAGAAGGGCCCTCGGATCTGGGACGTGTTCCAGAACCTCGCTCAGGTGAACCACGTCAAAGGCTCCCAGCCGTCCGATCATCTCATCGGACAAGAAGCCTTCTTCGATCTCCAGGCCCAGATGGCGACAGTGGGCCGCGGCCTGGGCCGCCGGCTCCACGCCCTTGGTCTGCCAGCCGCGCCTTAGGCCCTGGGCCAGGAAAAACCCCGGCCCGGCGCCGACGTCCAAGACGCGCCGCTTCCGGCCGGGCAAAAACCTTTCAAAAAGATCGTAGCGCTGGTCAAAGACCAGGTTCCACCAGGCCAGGTCCTCCTCCTGACGCTGAATGTAAAGCGGCTTCTCCTGGGCGTAGTAATCGCGCCGGTAGATCTCGGCGACCTCTTCAGGGCTGGGGAGGGGTATGATGTGCTTGAAGCCGCACGGGGCGCAGTCGATGACCTCAAAGCCCTTGCTCGAGTCCAGGACCGGGCCGCGATGATCCCGCCATTTTTTTGAGGGAGCCTTCATGCCGCTCGGCTGGCCAGAGGCCTTCCTTCACCAATCATTATCTTTTTCGTAGCCCAGGGCGATCAGCTCTGCCCCGGCCGATTCTTTAAAAATTTCCTTATGTTGTGGAGTGAAATGATCTCGCCACTCCCCTGCCCGCCCTTGCCGCAGGTGGGACGGCGCCGCGCGCGACAACCGCGCGAAGGAGACGCGGTCCAGAATCTGGGCCACGTCCACCTCAAGGCCCAGGTTCTGGACCAGGCCGCGGATGAACTTTGAGGGGCTCGCGATCAGCTCCTCCAGTCTGAGGCAGATGAACTTCGAGCAATGCTTTTGATAACTGGCCACGTGAGCCCGCCACTCCTCAGCCCATTTTTTAAGGAGCGGCAAATCAGAATAAACGTCTTTGACTTGACGATGGCGATACTCTGGCCTGAGCCTCAAGACCTCGGCCCTGACCACGTGATGGACCATGGAGTTGAGGGCGTCCCGGCCGTCCCTCAAGACGTAGAGCCAATGCGTCACCGGCTTCAGGGCTGGCTGGGCGATGATGTCAGCTTTTTCGTGGGTCCACAAAAGGGATGACGCGCTGACCAACACCTCGGGTGCCAGGGCGATGAAGCGGCGCTGGGGGTGAGGGAAGGCCAGATGAAAACCCTGGGGGCCTTGCCAGAAGGAGTCGAGGATGTTTATTTCAGGGAATATCTTAAAATCCAGGCACAAGGAGTCGATGATCTGATCCAGCCCCACGCTTTTTTTAAAGGAGGCGAACAGGCCGTTTTGCGCCAGGATGGCCTGAAGAACCTTGAACACGCCGTAGTTCCCGGACTTGGGGAAGCCGCACTGAAGCACCTTGAGCTTCGTCAAGAGAAAGCCCCCCCTCCCCCTGTTGCCACGAGCCCTCGCCTGGCCCGCCAGAGCTGGACCACGGCCGCGGCGATGCGTTGAACCCCTCGAGCGTCGACCAGGCCAGAGGCCTTCTGGGCCATGATCGCCCGCCGCGAAGAATCTTGAAGAAGTCTCCTCGTTTCAGCGGCCAGGGTGGCGGCGCTGACCTCTTGGGCCAGGCCGAGGCAGACCGCAGCCCCGGCTCGCTCAAAGGCCGAGGCCGGGGCCACGTCTTCGGCGTTGAGACACCAAAGGATCGAAGGCGTTCCCGCGGCGGCCAGCTCAAAGGCCGTGACGCCAAAGCAAGCCACGGCCAGATCAGCTTTGGCCAGGAGGCTTGGCACGTCGCTCACGTCCACAAAAAGCTCGCAGGCGCGCCGGTTAGAGGCCAAAAAGTTTTTGAGGGCTTCCTGATGGGCGAAGCCAGGCCCCACAACGACCATTGTCTGGAAATCATCGTCCAGGCTGTCCAGGCTGTCCAGGGCTTTGAGGGTCAGAGCCTGGGGATCGCTGCCGCCCATGGTCAGCAAGACCGTCGGCGCGTCCTTTGCGGGCCGCGGAGCGGGCGGAGCGAAGCGGTGACCAAGGATGACCCACTCCCAGCCAACGAACCAGCGGCCTTCAAAGCCGCGCCAATCCAGCCGCGCCGCCTGGAGCCCCGGCGGATAAAAAACCAGGTCAGCGGCCAGCCGGCGCGGGCTGAAGTCGTCCACGGTCACGATCAAGAGGCCCGTTTTTTTTAAGTCCCGGACCGCCGCCACCGCCAGCTCGTCCCGGATGTCCAGGATCAATATTTCGGCCCCCAAACGCCCGACCAAATCTTCGAGCCAGAGGCCAGGTGAGCGAGAACCGCTCTCTGAAAAAACCTGATAACCGCTGGCC
>CAYXRH010000237.1:3719-6998 GCA_964466355.1 uncultured Thermodesulfobacteriota bacterium | reverse complement strand
GGCAATCTCTATGGTTTTGACCGCCGGCCGGCCGCCGGTCCGCGGGACGAGGAAGCCCCCTCGCCCTCCAAGCTGGTCCTGGCCGACGTGACCGGCGACGGCAAGGTGGAGACGCTTTTGAGCTTCGGCACCGAGGTGGTCGTCATCGATGACCAGGGTCAGGTCATCACCGGCCCCGGCGGCGCGGACCTCCAGCGCTACGACACCGGCGCGGCCTTGTACGGCTCGCCGGTGGTGGCGGACATCAACCACGACGGCTTCTTGGAGATCGCCGTGGCTGGCTCCCACCCCGACGGCGGCGGTTGGATGTGGGCCTGGACGACCGAGGCCCCGGCCGTCTCCCCCCAGCCCTGGCCCATGGAGCGCTCCAACGCCCAGCGAAACGCCTTCGTGACGCCCAGTCAAGATGAATGACCGGCCATTGATCCGGGGGCGCTGCGCCGCGGTCAGGGATTCTTTGGTCCGTACTCCACGATGAGCCAGCGGGAGCCGCGCTTGATCAGCTTGAAGTGTTCGAGCGTCCGCGCCGGAACGGTCCGCTCAGGCAAGCGCAGCTCGCCCACCACCTCCACCTCGGCCTGGTCGCCTCGGACCTCGACCCGGTGCGGCCGCTCCAGCGTGTGCTGAAAACCGCCGCGCTGCCTGAGGTTGCGCACCTTGACCTCTAATATCTTGGCGAATCGCCTCTTGGGCACCGTGACCAAGCCGGCCTTGACTTTGGTGGTGATGATGGCCTCGTCGGCGTAATGGTCCAGGATGGCTGATTCGTCGAGCTTGTTCCAGTCATCGGTCCAGCGGCGCAGCATCTGTTCGATCTCTTTTGTCGCCCAGGCCGGGGCAGGGCGTCCTTTTTGCTCATCCTTGAAATCAATGGTCAGGCTGGCCGTTTCGTTTTCCCGGACCACGACCCGGCCCCGCCAATCGGGCCCTTCGGCCCGGCGGGCGACGACCTCGTGTTCGCCGACGGGCACCCCGCCGACGATCACGGCGGCGTTTGGCGGGGCCTCAAACCGGCGGCCGGCCAAAAAGAACTCGACCCCCTCCGCCTCGGTGGTGACCTGCACCTGGCCGACCAGCGGCTCCCGGGCGATCACCTGGGGCTGGCTCGGCGGCAGAGACCGGGCGGCCACCTCGGTTTGAGTGGAGACGTCTGGGCCGGCGGCCTTCTTTGCCGGCGAAGGTTGGAGGACGAAAATGAAGTCCCCCTTGTCCAGCTTGGGGTTGTTTATCTTGCCGTACTGGGGGTGCTGGGCGCCGCGGGAGTAATTGACCACCCGCTCCTGCATGTAAGCGCCCAGCTCTTGGCCGGTGACGTAGCCGTCCCGGTTCAAATCGGCCTCGCCCTCGGTCACGCCTTGGATGAAGACGGTCTTGAAAAGAGACTTGTCCGGCACCTTTTCGGTTTCATTCCCGGCGGTCAGAAATTGCCGCACCGGACGGGCCGCTTTGTCCTGGATGAACGGCGACGGCTTGGCCCGGGTGAGCTGAAAGATGGCCCCGGAGAAGCAGGAGTCAAAGATCATCAGGACGTGTTTGGCCTGGACGCGGCGGGCCACCGTCTCCACCTGCCGCATGCTGATGGCCAGCTCCATGAAGCCCAGCTCGTCCACGTCCGGGTCAGGGGCGTCCACGGGGACGATGTAGCCCAGCTTGGAGCCGTCGGCCTCGGCCAGGGTGTGGCCGTGGCCGGAGAACCAGACCAAGACCGCTTGGTCCGCCCTCCGTCCCGGCCCGGTGATCAGGGAGTTCAAGGCCTTGCGCAGAGCCTCCCAGTTTGGATCCTCGATCAGCTCCACCTCCCAGCCCATGACCTTGAGCGCGGCGGCCACCTCGCGGGCGTCCTTGACCGGATTGGGCAGTTGGGGCCAGCCTTGGCGATAGCTCCCGCAGCCGACCACCAGGGCGTAGTAGCCGGAATAGAGCCGCAGCCGCTCGAGGCCTCCCTTGGCCGAGCGGGCCTCTACGTAAACGCCCTCCTGAGAGCGCATTCTGGCTCCGCCCAAACTGGTCTGGCCTAGGGCGGCGGTGGAGGCGTGGTCGAGCCTTGATTTGGCTTGGGATGGGCTCAGGGGCTGGCCGTTGAAGACGACCGCCCCGGACAGGTCGAAGCTGAGGATGCCCGGACCGGCGGTGGAATATGTCCTGAGGCCGTCCAGAGTGGCCAGCTCGACCCTCGCGCCGGGCATGAGCCGGTATCTCAGACCGGGCTTAAGATAATCGTATTCCTCCAGGGCCGCGCCGGCCGGATCGAGAAAGCGCCCTGCGAGGTCGATGACCTGCAGCCCCTCCAGGGGCTCGGCCGCGGTGTGACCCAAAATCGGGGCCGCCGCCCCCAAAAAGACCGCCAGACCGAGGCAAAAAAGGAGGATCTTCATCGAATCTCTCCCTCGCGCGCTGGGCGCGTCGCCGCCTCGCCTCCACGCTCCGGCGACCGCTCGACCGGAGGCGAGGCGCGGAAGGAAAGCCTGCTTGACATCATAGCATGACTCGACCCTTGATGCATCAGCCTGAACCGGCCTCGGGGAATCAGAGCACGGCGAAGACGGCCACCGCTCCGCTCTTGCCTTTGACCCGGGCCGGGGGCAAGGGCTTCAAGAGGACGTCGTCGCCGAGCCCGGCCTTGGTCTCGGCGCTGATGATTATGTCCACGCCGAAGTCTTTGGTCAGGCCCTGGAGGCGGGAGCCTAAATTGATCGTGTCCCCCACCAGGGCGTAGCTGAGGCGGTCGCCGCCGCCGATGTTGGCCGCCAGGGCCTGACCGGTGTGAATGCCGATCCCGTTTCTCAAAGGCGGCCGCTTCTCGGAGGCGAGTTTCTGATTGACCGCTTCGAGCCGGCGGCGCATCTCCAGCGCGGCGGCCACGGCCGAGCGGGCGTGGTCAGGGAGGGGCGCCGGCGCCCCGAACACGGCGTAGATCTCGTCGCCGACGTACTGCCAGACCAGCCCTTTGTGCTTCCTGATGGCTTGGGACATCTCCTCAAAGTAGCCGTTGATGATCCTGACCACCTCCTTGGGCGGCGTGGATTCCACCAGGGGGGTGAAGTTTCTCAGATCGGCGAAGAGGACGCTGACCTCCTTGACCTCCCCGTCCACCGGGATTCGTCCGGACAGAATCTCATCCCGGACCTCCCGGCTGAGATAGCGCCCGAAGGTCTCTTTGACGCGCAGGTGGCCTTGGAATAACCTCAGCGTGATGATCGCCGTCAGGGCGAACAGCCCGGCCGAAGGTCGCAGTATCAGCCCCGCGGCCAGAAAGCCCCCCGTGAGCGCGGCCAGTCC
>CAYXRH010000237.1:0-3709 GCA_964466355.1 uncultured Thermodesulfobacteriota bacterium | reverse complement strand
CCGGCGCCGCTCAGCCCCACCTTGAGCTGATCGGGCCGCCGGGTCAGAAGGAAAGCCAGCGGGGCGACGATGAGGGCCGGAATCAGGAGAGAGAAGACGCGGCCCGGATCAGTCAAGACCCGATGCCCTCTCAAGGCCTCGACGATTCGCGCGTGGAAGACCACCCCGGCCTCACCCCGGGGCGAGGCCGGGGTGGGGTGGCGGTCCTCGAACTCGAAGTCTACGCCAATGAGGATCACTTTGCCCCTGAACAACGCCGCCGGCGCGGACAGGGCCTCCTTGACGCTGAGCGTTTCAAATCGGGCCGGACGGCGCCAGTCGGGCGTCGCCGCCGCGCCGGGAGGCGCCTCGACTCCGGCCAGAACGGCGGCGAAAGAGTGAAGGCTTCGGCCCGAGGCGCTGGGCAGGCTCAGAACCTGCCGGCGGCAGATGCCGTCCGGATCTGGAGTGAGGTTGAGGTATCCGTAACCGTCTGGCCCCAGAATCCTCTGGTAGAGCACGAACGGCTCCCGCAGATGCCCGTCGGCGGCGATGGCGTATCCCGAGACGAGAGGGCAGGTTCTAGACAATTTTTTTAGAGACTTAAAGACGATGCGGTCGTGGTCCTCCACCACCCGCCCCAGGGGGAATTGAGGCAGAATCAGATCTAGGCCCACGGCCTCGGGCCGCGCCGAGGCCAAGACCTCAAACAGCGGCGCCAGGCGCGCCCCCCACAAAGCCAGAGGCGTGGCCGCGGCGGTGTAATCCGCCTCGGTGATCAAAACGACCACCACGTCGTCAACCGGGTGAGGGCGGCCGAGGAGACGGGCCGAGGCGTCGAACCACCAGCCGTCCAGGCGTTGCCCCGGGCCGGTGAAGGAAAAGGCGAGGCCCAACCCCACAGAGGCGACCACCCAGATCAAGGAACGCCACGTTCTCCGCCACGTCCAGCGAATCTCATCCCCTCCTCGGGTCAGGTCGTTTATTTTTATTGAGCCATAGCCGAGCCTGGTCAGAACCGTCAAGCCCACGTTCCCAGGGCGCGACGGCTATTTCTCCCCGGTGACCCATTTCGGTCGCCTGGCGCTTTCTTTTAAGCCCCCGGTCCTTCAGGCGCCTTGCTTCCTTAAAGCACGGGGGCCAAGCCAGGGGCGGCCGGCTTTGATGCTCGCGCGGCCAGCGGACCGCCGCCCCGCTCTCTTATATCAACTTATATCAGCCAGGAGGCAACACTGGGCAACACATTTTGTTGATCAGAGGGGGCCGCGGGCGGCCTGAAGCCAAGTGCTCTTGGGGGGGGTGATGCCAGGGACTTAAGCCGAGGCATCACACCGCGGGCGGCCTCTCTCCGACCGCCGGCATCCAATCCAGGGTGGCCTGATCAGACCCCCCAGGGCCACCACAGTACAACATAAACTGTTACCCATGTGCCCGGTCTAAAGTGTTACCCATGTGCCCGGCTGGACATGCGCCCCTGGCACTTTGCCGAAGGCAGATTGACTCTTATCCTGTAGGGGCGCGGTTTATCCCCGCCCCACGCTACAATCTATTGAACGCGGCCCTAAGGGGCAAAGTGTCAGAGACTTAAGCCCCGGCGCTGCCCGCCGTCCTACTTGGAGCCCCATTGCCGCTCGATCTCTTCGGCTTGGGCAAAGGCCTGTCGGGCCTTTTCAGGCCGACCGGTCTCTTGGTAGAGAAGGCCCAGGTTTCTGAGGACGTTGACTACTTCAGGCATGAAGGCGGCCGGGCTCTTTGCGGCAAATTCCCGATAGATAATCAAAGATTCCTTATAGGCCTCTTCGGCCTCGTTATGCCGCTCGGTTCGCTTGTAGAGGATGCCCAGATTGTTGAGGGTCATGGCCACGTCAGGCGAGTATGCAGCCGGATTGGCCTCGGCCAGGCGGCGGCGGATGTCCAAGGCTTCGTCGAAGGCCTTCTCGGCCTGGTCATGCCGCTGGGTGTCCTGGTAAAGATTGCCCAGGTTGTTGAGAGTCATGGCCACGTCAGGCAGGTAGGCGGCCGGGTTGGCTTTAGCCAGGCGGCGATAGATGTCCAAGGCTTCGTCAAAGGCCTTCTCGGCCTCCTCATGCTGTTGGGTTTTACCGAAGAGATTACCCAGGTTATTTAGAATCGAAGCGACGTGAGGTGTGTATGCCGCTGGGTTCTTCTCAGCCAACTGGCGATACGTTGCCAAAGCCTCTTTGGACGCCCCTTCGGCTTTCTCATATCTGTTGGTGCCTATGTAAAGGAGGCCTAAGTTGTTGAGGGTCATGGCCACGTCAGGCCGGTGGGCGGCCGGGTTGGTCTCGGCCAGGCGGCGACGGATGTCCAAGGCTTCAGCATAAGCCTGCTCTGCTTCGGCGTGTCGGTGGGTTTCGAGATAGACATTGCCGATATTGTTCAGAGTCGTCCCAAGCTCGAACAGGTGCGCACTTGAGCCTTGCTCGGCCTCTCGACGGTACTGTGTCAAAGCCTGGTTCAGCACCTCGATAGCGGCTGAATGGTTTTTTAAAACGGCCAGTATGGTGCCCAGGGCTAACTGTATGTCCGGGTTTTCCGGGTCCAGCTCAGCGGCTGGCTGGTGGTATTCTTTAGCTTTAAGGTAGTCGAACTTCAGTTCCGCTATCTTGCCCAACTGATAATAAGTGCTCGCGGCGGATTTTCTTTTTTTTGCGACCAGGCTGGTGAGCTCCTCAGCGGACTTTAAGTCGAGCTTCAAGGCCTCTTGGAGCCGTTCCTCGGCTCGGTCAAGCCGACCCTGGCTCAAGTCGGCCCGGGCTTTTTCCTTGAGGGCGATGACCTGGGGATCATCAGAGGTGATCTGGGGCAGTCGTTCCTCAAGCTCCTTGTAGCGCTTGGCCCACTCGCGGAGTTCATGATCAAGCTCGTGTGGCGGGACGGGTTTGGTCTTCAGAATCTTGAAGAAGTTTTTTACGGCCGCCTGGTGAAGGCCCAGTTCCGCGGCCAGGCGGGCGATGGTTTCGGGCGAGGTGTCGTATTGATAGGTGACCGTGGCGCCAGGGGAATCAACTATGACCGGGCTTGATCGTGCATTCGGGACGACGACCTTTGTGTCTCGACCGGTTTGCTTATAGCTCGGCTCACCTGACCGCCTTGATCGAGAAAATCGGTTCAACAACCAACCGATTAACACCGCCGCGATAGCGCCGCCCGCGCCGATCAAGGCTCCAGTGTGTTCCTGCCACCAAGCCATCGACCCCCCTTGATTGACTGGCCTCAACCCCTCAAATCACAATTATCAGATAATCCCTCCCATCGAAACTATATTTTCATAACCACCGAATCACTCCCCCTCTCCCCGAGGCCGCTTCCTTGCTTTGGCCGGGGCCACGGTCAGGGTCAGGCCCTCGGCTCTTTCCACGACCACCCTCGCCCCTGGGGCTAGAGGATCGCCGCTGACGGCCCGCCACAGCTCGCCCTTGATGAAGACCTGGCCCTCCTGGCCTCGCCACCTGGTCACCTCGGCCTCCTGGCCGACGAGCCTGTCCAGGGCCCGCCTCCGCCGCTTCTTGCGGTCCTTGACGAGCCAAATCAGGGGAAAGATGAGGTGCTCGGTCAGCTCGAAGAGGAGCACGCCGAGGCCCACGGCGATCAAGATCTTGACGGTCACGGACCACTCATCCTCGCCGGGCGCGGCCGCAGGGCTCCACCCGCTCCCACCGGCCCCGCCAAGATTTCAACCGGCCCGCGGTGCGGGAGGCGGGGGCAG
>CAYXRH010000236.1:0-7016 GCA_964466355.1 uncultured Thermodesulfobacteriota bacterium | reverse complement strand
GCCCCGGTGAGGGCCGAAACGGCCACGCCGGCCAGGCCGTCAAATCCGAGGGCGGCCTGGCCGGCCGTCTCGGCCGAGACCAAATCAGACTTGTTGGCCACCATTAAGACCCGCTCTGTGGAGACGTCGGGCAAAAGGAGCTCATCGGCCGGGCCGAACCCCGCGGAGGCGTCCACCACCAGCAGAATCAACTCCGCGGCGGCCATGAGATCACGGGTGGCGGCCATGCCGGCCCGCTCCGGCTCCCGGCCGAAGCGGCCCCTCAGCTTCCTCAATCCGGCCGTGTCGGTCAAAACCACCGGCAACCCGTCCAGTTCTAGAATCTCGTCCAGGTAATCGCGGGTGGTGCCCGGCACGTCCGTGACCAGGGCCCGTTGGCGGGCCAGCAAGGCGTTCAAGAGGCTCGACTTGCCCACGTTGGGCCGCCCCACCAGAACCACCCTGGCCCCCTCCTTGAGGCTCTGGCCCGCCCGGGCGGCCTCGAGGAGGCGTTTGAGGGGGTTTAAAATCGCCTGACTGATTTGCTCGCTCAGGGCTTCATCAAAAGAGACCACGACCTCCTCTTCTGGGAAATCGATGTCCGCCTCCACCTGGGCCAAGACCGCCACCGCCGCTTCAGCCACGGCCTGACATTGGTCGGAGAGGCCGCCGCCGAGCTGGGCCGCCGCCAAGCGAGCGCCGGCCTCGGTTCGGGCCGTGACCAGCTCGGCCACGGCCTCGGCCTGGGCCAGGTCGACCCGACCGCTCAAAAAGGCCCTGAGGGTGAACTCTCCCGGCTCGGCCAACCTGGCCCCGGCGCTGAGACAGAGGGTCAATATTTTTTTGAGGACCACCGGCCCGCCGTGGGCTTGGATTTCGAAGACGTCTTCGCCGGTGTAGGTTCTCGGCCCCGGCATGAAGGCGGCCAGAACCTCGTCGACCATCTCGCTCTCCCCGGGCGCGGCCACCCAGCCGTAGGTCAGGCGGCGCGGCTCGAGTTCTTGGGCTCTAGTCGGACGAAACAGTCCGCGCCCGATCTCCAGAGCCTTGTCGCCGGAGAGGCGGACGATGCCGATGCCGCCTCTGCCCGGCGGCGTGGCCACGGCGACGATGGTGTCTGGGGATGAAAGCACCGCCCTCAATGCCGGCTGCGGACACGTATAAAGTGAAAAGGGGCCGCGACTGGGCGGCCGCGGACCCCTCATGAATAAAAAAGGAATTGAGGGCCTTTCAGCTCTCCCGGCCGCCCGAGCCTCTGGTGGCGCTGACGACCACTTTTTTGTAGGTCCCTTCGCCGTGGGAGCGCGTCTTGACCCGCTTGTTTTCGTGCAAGGTGAGGTGGATGATCCGCCGATCGTGAGGGTTTAGGGGGCCGGTCATGGCCGCCCGCCCGGTCTTGATCACGCGCTCGGCCAGCCGCTGGGCGGTCATCTTGAGAGAGGCCTCCCGGCGGGAGCGGTAACCCTCGGTGTCGATCATCAGCCTCAGGTGCTGTCCGGCCTTCTTGTCTAAGATCTTGCCGACGATGAACTGTATGGCGTCCAGGGTCTGGCCCTTGCGTCCGATGAGCAGCCCGGAGCCGTCGCCGATAATGTTCAGGTAGACCTTGTCCTCCCTCAAGCCGCCCTCCACGCGGGCGTCGGGCAAGACCACGGCCAAGATGCGCTCCAGAGCCTCTTGGGCTATGGCCACGTGGGCGGGATCGATCGGGGCGACCTCCTCTTTGTGGGCCGGAGTCGGCGGGGCCGTCCTCTCGGCCTCTGCTTCGCCGGCCTCCCGCCTCCCTGGACGAGGGGCGCTCCGTTCAGCCCGTCGCCCGGAGCGCCGCCGCTTCGGCGGTCCGCCTTCACCCTGGGTCAGATCGAGGTCGATTCTGTCCTTGGGCACGGGCGGTGGCCCCATTATGTCCTCGACGCTGAGCTTCTTGCGCTGCTTTTTGGGCGCTTGAACCGTTCGGCTGGGCTGGGCCCAGGTGGAGCGAGGGGGCTCCTCGTCAGCCGCCAGTGCTGAAGCGTCCGGCTCTTTCTCTGTCCGGGCCGGGGTTTCGGCTAAACTGACGCCCTCGCCTGCCGGCGCCTCAAGACCGCCAGACGCGGCGGTCGTTTGCTCGGGCAGAAAGACCTTGATCCGGGCCTTGCGCAGCTTCAGTCCAAAGATGCCGCTGCCGCCGGGGGCGACGATTTCGAACTTGAGTTCAGAGAGGGGGATGCCCGTCTCTCTGACAGCGATATCAAGAGCCTCTTGTGTTGTTTTTGCTTCAAATTCCAAAGTGTTGGCCATCGCGTCGACTCCTTTGGCTCCGCCTCAGAACTTAGAGCTTCGGTTGATCAAGACCTGCTGGGCGATGGATAGAACGTTGTTGGTCAACCAATACAACACCAGCCCTGAGGGGAAGTTGATGAAGACAAAGGTGAAGACGATGGGCATCAGGAGCATGACCTTGGCCTGGGTCGGGTCGCCTGGCGTGGGGGTCATTTTCTGTTGGAGGAACATGGACGCCCCCATCAACAGCGTCAACACCGGGATGCCGTAGGGCGGCTCCATGAGGGGCAGATGGAAGGGAAACCGAAACAGTCTGTCCGGAGCGGCCAGGTCGCTGATCCACAGTAGGAACGGGGCGTGGCGCAGCTCGATGGCGTAGTCCAAAAGCCGGTACAGGGCGATGAAGACCGGAATCTGAATGATCATCGGCAGACAGCCGCCCATGGGGTTGACTTTGTGGGCCTTGTAAAGGCCCATCAGCTCCTGATTCATCCTCTGCTTGTCGTTTTTGTACCTCTCCCGAAGCTTGGCCATCTGGGGTTGAAGCTTCTGCATGGCCTTCATTGACTTGTAGCTCTTTTGGGTCAACGGCCAGAAAATGATCTTCACCCCGATGGTCAGAATGATGATCGCCACCCCGAAGTTGGGCACAACCTTGTAGATGTACTTGAGAAAATATAAAAACGGTTTGGCGATCAGGTCAAACCAGCCCATGTTCAAGGCGGCGTCCAGGTTGTGGCCGGCTCGGTTCAAGACGCCGATCTCCTTGGGCCCGAAGAAGAGATCGAAATCGAAGCTCTCGCTCCCGCCAACGGCCAGAGAGAAGGGCGGGGAGGTGTAACGCACGACCACGATCTCTCTGTCCTTCTCCCCGCCGGCGAGGCTGGCCTTGAAGCTTCCCTGGCCCGAGAGGGGAATCAAGGCCTGGAGAAAATAGGAGTTCTCGTAGCCGCCCCAAGAGACGTCGCCCGAGAGGACCATCGGCTCCTCTTTGAATTTCTTGGGTTTCTCCTCAAAAAGCTTGTTGTTGACAAAAGCCCCGAAGCCCTTGAAGGCGTACCGGCCGCCCTCGCCCTTTTCTTGGCGGGCGGTGAGGGCCAGCCCCAGGTTGTCGTCTAAACTCTTAGCGGAGCGGTTGATCAGCTCCACCTTCAAGCCGATGACGTAATCCTGAGGCCGGACGATGAAGCGTTTGACCACCTCGACGCCGCTGGGCGAAAGCCAGCGAAAGATTATTTCCCGAGGCTTGTCGCCCACCGTGATCTTTTGTTCATCCGTCTCGGCCCCGAAGACGGCGTCATCCAAGCCGGGCAAGCGTCCGTTGAGGCTCGACAATCCCAGCGGCGCCAGGTCATCCAAGGGAACGTCGATCAGCTCCTTGGGGGGCGAATGAGGGTCGTTTGTCTCCTTGAAGCGGAGCAGTCGGCAGCTTCTGAGGCGGGCTCCCTTTTCGCTGAAGATCAGGCGCAGCAAGCCGTTTTCGACCTCTATCTCCCGAACCGGGCGCTCCGTCGGCTGGGGTCTGGCCGCCGGGCTTGCGGCCGGAGCCGCCGGCTTGAGCAGCGGGGTCGGCTGAGCAGTCGTCGGGGGCGCGGCCTCTTCGGCCTGTTTCGGGGGCGTTGACGGCGGCTGGGCTGGCTTGGGTGTTAAAAATTGGGTGTAGATGATGAAGACGAGGAGCGAAAGAACGACCGCTAGTAAAGCCCTCTTCTCCATGTGATTGAGACTCCTCAGAGACCCGTCGCCCCTCACGGGACCGGGTCATACCCCCCGGACGAATACGGCTGGCAGCGCAGAATTCGCCACACGGCCAAGCCGCCGCCCTTCAGGACGCCGTGGCGAAGGATGGCCTGGTGGGCGTAAGCAGAACAAGAAGGCTCAAAACGACAAGCCCTCGGCAACCAGGGTGAAATCAGTATCTGATAGGCCCGGATTAGCGTTAACAGCAGCGCGCGCAACACCAGCCTAACTCGACTCGGCTCGGTTTAGGTCAGCCAAAAGAAGCGGGGCCAATTCGGCGCTCAAAATTCCGTAGTCCAGTTGAGCCGCCCCCGGGGTGGCCACGACGACGATGTCCGCCTCGGGCAGGTTACTTTTTTGGAGGCGAAAAATCTCCCGCACCCGCCTTTTGACTCTGTTTCTTTCCACGGCCCGTCCGACCTTTCGAGAGACGGTCAGACCGAGCCTTCTCCTGCCCGGCGTGGGGACCACGAAAACCCGAAAATGGGCGCTTCTTCGCCACCGTCCCTGGCGGGTGGCCCGTTGAAAGTCGGCCCGCCTCACGATCCTCTCGGCTCGGCAAAAGCCAGCCTTGACCTCTTTGGCTTTCAGAGCCACTATTTTTAAACGCTCAGCCGCTGGCGTCCTTTGGCCCGACGCCGGGCCAGGACCCTCTGACCACCCTTGGTTCGCATCTTGGCCCGAAATCCGTGGGTCCGCTTCCGCTTGATGCGGCTGGGCTGATACGTTCTCTTCATCGCTCAAACCACCTCTCCTTTTGCCGATCGAACCACCTTATAAACCACACCATTTTACCGGTGTCAAGAATATTTAAGTCACCATCCGGCGCCGACATACCCCCGCCGGCCGGTGGGGGGCTTTTTAAATCGCGCCCCGGAGCCCCGTCGCTCCAATTGACCGCCAGGCCGCTTTTCCAAAAAACGCTTCTCACCCCTTGAAACTTAAGACGTCCCCGACTCGGCCTCAAAGTGGTCGGGCCCAATATTCGACTCCTTTTGATGGCCTTTCCCGAACCTCTCCGCCTGCACAAGAGCCGAGTAGGTTTCTCCTTTTATTTTGGATAAGTACGCCTCTTTTTTTATTGCATCTTCCCCCCCGCGTTGCTAAGGTGAGACCAACCAAGGACAGGGGAGGCGGTGGATGTTCCTGGACCCCATCTTAGGGCTTTTCTCCAACGATCTAGCCGTTGACCTGGGCACGGCCAACACCTTGGTCTACGTCAAGGGCCGGGGCATCGTCCTGTCCGAGCCGTCGGTGGTGGCCGTGCGCCGGGACGGCCGGGGCCAGAACAAGATCCTCGCCGTGGGCAAGGAAGCCAAGATGATGCTCGGCCGGACGCCCGGCAACATCGTGGCCATCAGACCGATGAAGGACGGCGTCATCGCCGACTTCGAGGTCACCGAAGCCATGCTGCGCTACTTCATCCGGCGGGTCCACAACCGGCGGGCTCTGGTGAGGCCCCGGGTCATCGTCTGCGTCCCCTCGGGCATCACCCAGGTGGAAAAACGGGCCGTGAGAGAGTCGGCCGAGTCAGCCGGGGCGAGGGAAGTCTATCTCATCGAGGAGCCCATGGCCGCGGCCATTGGCGCCGGATTGCCTATCATGGAGCCCACCTCGAACATGATCGTCGACATCGGCGGCGGCACGACCGAGGTGGCAGTCATCTCCCTGGCCGGGATCGTCTATTCCAAGTCAGTCAGGGTCGGCGGCGACAAAATGGACGAGGCCATTCTGCAGCACATCAAGCGCAAATACAACCTTCTCATCGGTGAACGGACGGCCGAATACATCAAGACTTCGGTCGGCACGGCCTACCCTTCCGAGGAGGTCATGACCATCGAGGTCAAGGGCCGCGATCTGGTGTCCGGCATTCCCAAGATTCTCAACATCGACTCCGAAGAGGTGCGCAAATCCATCGCCGAGCAGATCGAGACCATCGTCGAAACGGTTCGCATCGCCCTGGAGCAGACGCCGCCTGAGCTGGCGGCCGACATCGTGGACAAGGGCATCGTTCTCACCGGCGGTGGGGCGCTCTTGAAAAACCTCGACGTGCTGCTCAGGGAAGAGACGGGGCTGCCGATCACCATCACCGATGATCCTTTATCGACCGTGGTTTTGGGCTCCGGCAAGGCCCTGGACAACCTGGACCTCCTCAAAGAGGTCACCATCAGCTAACCATCCCCCGAGGCGGCTTTAGGGGTCTCATTGAACCTTTGGCAGCGTTACCGCACCGTCACCTTAGCCGTTTTACTCCTCATTTTGACCCTGGTCATCCTGACCATCTCGGTCGGCCGGGAAAGGCCTCTCTCCGCTCCGGAAAAAGTGGCCATAGAGGTCCTGGCCCCCTTTCAGAAGGCCTTCATGGGCGCCATCGGATTGGTGGTCGATCTGGGTCGGCGCTACGTTTTCCTGGTGGAGACGGCCCAGGAGAACGTCCGCCTGCGGCAGGAATTGTCCGCCTTGAAGCAGCAGATGGTTCTTTACCAGGAATCCCACCTGGCCAACCAGTGTCTGAGGAGTCTTTTGGGCTTCCAGGAGCGCTCCAAGCTGCCCCTGACCGCGGCCGAGGTGGTCGGGTTCGACCCCTCGGGCTGGTTCAAAACAGTGCTGGTGGACAAAGGCTCGACCCAAAAGATCGAGCGGGGCATGGCCGTGGTCAACGCCCAGGGGGTGGTCGGGCGGATCATCGAGGTCAGTTACAATTATTCCAAGGTTTTATTGATGATCGACCGCACCTCGGGCGTCGACGCCCTGATCCAGCGAAGCCGGACACGGGGGATCTTGAAGGGCGATCCGGACGGGGAGTGCCGGCTCGAATTCGTCATCCACAACGCTGACGTGAAGATCGGGGACATGGTCATCACCTCGGGCCTGACCGGCACCTTCCCCAAGGGCATGATTTTAGGAAAGGTCAGCCACATCGAGCGGGCCGCCAGCGGACAAGGTCTCTTTCAACCCTTCATCGTCACCCCGGCGGTGGATTTCGATAGCCTCGAAGAGTTCTTCATCGTTCTCAACCCAAACCCGCATTTTAG
>CAYXRH010000235.1:0-7064 GCA_964466355.1 uncultured Thermodesulfobacteriota bacterium | reverse complement strand
CCCCTGGCTCAGAACAGCCATGCTGCCCCGGGAGCTGGCCAACAAGTCCAACAAGCGCATCGAGCTCAGAATCGGAAGCCTCATCCCCTATTCGACCCTCAAAACCTTCACCCAGGACAGGGACATGACCGCCTACCTGAGGCTGAAGACCTACATGCTTCGCCGACCGGTCAGCCGTTTCAAGAAGGTGATCAGAATCCCCCGGCCGGCCCCCAAAGCGCTGGCGCCGAAATCCGTCGCCCCGGCCCAGGACGCGACCGAGATGATCCGGGAGGTGGAGAGCCTGCCTGCGGAGCGCATTCTGTTTCAGAGCGGCGATCATCTCATCTTCAGCGCTCATCGGCCCGAGATCCCCCACCTGGTCCAAGAGATCGGCCGCCTCCGCGAGCTGAGTTTCCGCCAGGTCGGAGAAGGCACGGGCCGGGACGTCGATCTGGACCGCTTCGATGACCACTACATCCATCTGGTCTTGTGGAACATCAAGGAGACCCAGGTTCTGGGCGCCTACCGCCTCGGCGAGACCGACAAGATCCTCCGTGACCACGGCAAGAGCGGGCTTTACACGACCACTTTGTTCAAGATGAAGCCCCCACTCCTCGACTTTCTCAACCCAGCCCTGGAGCTGGGCCGATCCTTTGTCCGCTTTGATTGCCAGCGCAGCTACTCGGGCCTGCTGCTTTTGTGGAAGGGCCTGAGCCGGATCATCGTCCGCAGCCCACACTATCATCGCCTCTTCGGCCCGGTGAGCATCAGCAACAACTACAAGCCGCTCTCGCGCCAACTGATGGTTGAATTTTTGAAAACCCATCGCTTCGCCCCAGAGCTGGCCGGCCTGGTGAAGCCCAAAAGACCGGTTCGATTCAAGCCCCTCAAGGGCTGCCAGCCCACTGACCTCCTGCGCGACATCCACCACGTCGGCCAGTTGGATGAGCTCATCAGCCTCATCGAGGACGACGGCAAAGGGGTGCCCGTCCTGCTGCGGCACTATCTGCGGTATCAGGGCCGACTCATCGGCTTCAATCTGGACGCCAGCTTCGGCCACGCCATCGACGGCTTCATCGTCGTGGATCTGACCGAGTGCGAACCCAAGAGCCTGGAGCGCTACATGGGCTCAGAGGGCCTGAGCCGCTTCTTGGCGTTTCATCAGGCCAAGCTCAGCCGCCTCGAAGCCGAGTGCGCCTGAGACGGGTTTTAATCAGACCCGGCCCTGGGGCAAAATCTCCATCCTCTCCAGACGACCCAAATCACCCTTATGAAAAAGGCGTCCTAAAGGATCTTCCAGCGCGCCTCTGGCTCATTGACGAGGCCGTGGTCGCGCTTGAGAGGAATCTGACTTGACGCCGCGGCCCGAGCGGCCTGAAAATAATCTCAGACGGCCGGGAAGTAAAAGCTCTTCAGAAGGCCTTTTCAAAGAGGGCCGCCCAAATAGGGGGCCGTCAAGGAGAGGGGCGTGTGGGACTTGAACGCCATCGTCATGGATGTGGGCAAACTGCTCCTGGCGGCCTTGTTAGGGGCGGCCATCGGTCTGGAGCGGGAATCACACGGCCGCTACGCCGGGCTGAGAACCAACCTTCTGGTCAGCATGGGCGCCTGCCTGTTGATGCTGGTCTCCCTGCACATCCCCAAGCTTTACGCTCAATTAAGCGGTGAGTCCGTCATCCGCCTCGACCCGGCGCGGATCGCCTCTTACGGCATCGCGGGCATGGGCTTCATCGGCGCCGGGGCGATCATCAAGGGCCGGGGCTCGGTCCGGGGGGTGACCACCGCGGCCACCCTCTGGCTGGTCACCGGGCTCGGTCTGGCCGTGGGGGCGCGTCTCTATTGGCCCGCCGTGGCGACCACGCTCATCGCCCTGGTGGCCCTGTACCTCTTTCGCTGGATCAGAATCTCCCGGGAGGTCTACACCACCTTGTCGCTGGATTTCCACGGTACGGCCGTGGACGTGAGCCAAGTCGTCGCCATTCTAAACAATCAGCCTCACGTGCTCGTCAAACTGCTCGGCTACTCCCAAAACCTCTCCCAGGGCGGCGTCACCCTTCGCCTTCAACTTCGCGGCCCGGAGAACCTGTCCCTTGAACTGATCACGGCCCAGTTGGATCAACTGCCGGGCTTGGAAAACCTCGCCTGGGACACCGGCGAGGTGCCCTGAGGCCGCTCAGCCATCACTCAATTAATGTTTTGGCTTGGCTTGGGGGAGCTCAAGACATAATCAGCCGCGGCGGCGAGGTCGTCAACCACCGCCTCGGGAGAGATGGCCGGATGACCTTCCACCTGGGCGCCTTTCCCGGTCCGGACCAAAATCGTCCGCAAGCCCAAGGCCTGGCCGGCCTGAATGTCCCGCACGTCGTCGCCGATGACCCAGGCCCCGTTCAAATCCAGGCCCAGCTCCTGGGCCGCCTTTATAATCAGGCCCGGCTTTGGTTTGCGGCAGGAGCAATTCTCCTCAGGGGCGTGGGGGCAGACGTACACTCCGCAAAGTCCAGCGCCGGCCTTTTTGAGAGCCGCGTTCATGCGCTCGTTGATCCGCCGCACCGCCTCGGCCGGGGCGACACCCCGGCCGACGAGGGACTGGTTGGACACGACCACCAGGGAGAATCCGGCCTCATGAAGCCGTCTTAAACCGGCCACGGCGCCGGGGATGAAATCAAACTCATCCCAGGCTTTGACCCCTTCAGGCCGGTCGCGATTGATCACCCCGTCCCGGTCCAGAAAGACGGCCCTCAAAGCCTCACGCCCTGGGGACAGGGTCGGCCGTCGAAGTGGATCGAGCCCTTCTCGTCCACGGCGAACCGCCCTTCAGCGATGTAGCGCAGGGTCAAGGGGAAGATGGCCCAGTCGCCCTTCTCCTTGAGCCTGTCCTGGTGCTCGTCGGCCAGGCGGCGCAATCTCTCTGGCGCGGCGGCCAACTCACTCAATGGAGCCGGCAAATAGACCGGGAGAGGCTCGGAAACCATCAGAAGGGGCCCGGTGTCCACGCCCTGGTCGGTCCAGATGGTCGAGGAGCGCAGCTCCTTTTGCCCGGCCTTGATGGCCTCAAAGACCGCGTCGTCGCCGACGAAGCGCCTCTGGCCCGCATCGTCGAGGATGGACAGATCAGCCGGGTGAACGTTGACGCAGCGATTTAAGGTGATGAAGCTCATGTACCCGCCCAGGGCGATGACGTCGACCTCAAAGGCTTTGATCAGCCTCGCCGCGAAGCGGTCAAACTCTTGGCGGGCGGCCAGCCCCTCGGGCCTGTTGACCGTGCGTCTGAGGCCCTTTAGCTGATGAAATCGGCGAATGTCACGCGATGCGTAGGCAATCCCCGCCTCGAGGGCGATGGCTTCGCCCCGGCACTTTCCGTCCGAGCGGTCGGAGAAGATGAACACAAACTCGTAGGGGCTTGGCCCTGGCGCGGCCGAAAGCGTGGCCTGGTATTCCAAAAGCTTAGCAATGTTGGTCCCTGAGCCGGACATAAATCCGGCCACCCTCATGGGGCGCTTTTTAGCCGCGGGATCAAACAAAGGCCTCAAGGACAACCCGACCTCCTCATCAGCCTTTGGCGGCGCATTGAATAAACGACGTTCGGCTAAATGTCGAGGCTCTGGACTTCGCGGGCGTGGGTTTCGATGAATTGCCGCCTCGGTTCGACCTGATCGCCCATGAGATCGCTGAAGAGCCTGTCCGCCTCCACGGCGTCGGCGATTCTGACCTGGATCAGGGTCCGGGTGATGGGGTCCATGGTCGTCTCCCAAAGCTGCTCGGGATTCATCTCGCCCAGGCCCTTGTAATGCTGGATGGTCAATCCCTTGCGTCCTTGATCCTTGAAGAAAGCGATCAACTCGCGCCGACCGGCCAGGCTCTCCACCTGGTCCTGAGCGTCCTTGACCACATAGGGCGGCTGCCCCAGGAAGCCGATCTCCTTTTCCAAGGCCAGGCTGTTGCGATACTCTGGCGAAAGGATCAATTCCCGATCGATCCAGCGCAGTTCGTGACCGTTCAAGGGCATGAGGCAGCCCAGACGGAAGGCGTTGTGCTCTTCGTCAGGATCAACCCGGCCGACGTTGACGTCGTGCCGGGTCAAGAACTTGTTCAGGGCGGACACCCGCTCCTGATCAGTCAATTCCGCGGCCGTGCCGAGGCCAAAGGCCAGGCAGAGGCTGATGAGGGTCGGATCGTAGTGGCGGCGGGCCAAGCGGTCGATCAGCGCAATTTGTCTGTCCAGCCGCTCGAGGAGCCTCAACAGGGCCTTGGCGGCGATGGGCCCCTCCGGGGTCTCGAGGCGTCGGTTCTCCACCGAGCGATCCATGAGGTAGCGCTGAAAGGTGGCCTCGTCGGTGATGTAGGAGGCGACCTTGCCCTTGGCCACCCGGTAGAGAGGCGGTTGGGCGATGAAGAGATGGCCCCGCTCGATCACCTCGGGCATCTGCCGGTAGAAGAAGGTCAGAAGCAAAGTCCTGATGTGCAAGCCGTCCACGTCGGCGTCGGTCATGATGATGATCTTGTGATAGCGCAGCTTGTCGGTGTCGTAATCCTCCGCGCCGATGCCAGTGCCCAGGGCGGTGACCAGAGTTCTGATCTCGGCCGAGGAGAGCACTTTGTCAAAACGGGCCTTCTCGACGTTTAGGATCTTGCCTCTTAAGGGCAAAATGGCCTGGGTGCGGCGGTCCCGCCCCTGCTTGGCCGAGCCGCCGGCTGACTCGCCCTCGACGATGAACAGCTCGGCCCAGGCCGGGTCGCGCTCCTGGCAGTCAGCTAGTTTGCCCGGCAGCGAGTTGTCGGCCAGGGCGCCCTTGCGCCGGACCAGCTCCTTGGCCTTGCGCGCCGCCTCCCTGGCCCGCGCGGCGTCGACCACCTTGGCCACGATCTTGCGGGCCACGGGGGGGTTTTCCTCAAAATGGGCGGCCAGCTTCTCGTTGACCATGGCCTCGACCAAACCCTTCACCTCGGAGTTGCCCAGCTTGGATTTGGTCTGCCCTTCGAACTGAGGCTGCGGGAGCTTGATCGAGACGACGGCCGTTATCCCCTCCCGAACGTCTTCGCCGGTGAGGGAAGTCTTGAGGTTCTTGACCAGGTTGTTGGTCGCGGCGTAAGCGTTGACGGTGCGAGTCAGGGCCGCCTTGAAGCCTGAAAGATGAAAGCCCCCCTCCCGGGTGTTGATGTTGTTGGCAAAGGTGAAGATGTTCTCCTTGTAGGAGTCGTTGTACTGAAAGGCCACCTCGATGAAGACCGCCTCCTTCTGGCCGGCGAGATGGATCGGCTTGTTGTGGAGGGGCACCTTGGATTGATTGAGCCATTCGACAAAGGAGCTGATGCCGCCCTTGTAGTGGAAGCTGCGCTCCTTATCCGTGCGCTCATCCTTGAAGGTGATCTTCACCCCGGCGTTGAGAAAGCTCCACTCCCGCAAACGGGCGATGAGGGTCTCGGCCTGAAAGGCGTTGATGGAGAATATCTCTGGGTCAGGCAAGAACGTCACCTTGGTGCCGCGGCGGCGGGTTTGTCCGGTCACCTCCAAGGGGGATGTCGTCTTGCCTCTTTCGTAGGTCTGACGATAGACCTTGCCGTCGCGGAAGATCTCCACCTCCAGCCACGCGGACAGGGCGTTGACCACTGAGACGCCCACGCCGTGCAGGCCGCCGGCGACCTTGTAAGCCTTGTCGTCGAATTTGCCGCCGGCGTGGAGTTTGGTCATCACCACTTCCACCGCCGGCAGGCCCTCGGCCTCGTGCATGTCCACCGGGATGCCCCGGCCGTTGTCCTCCACGGTGACGGAATTGTCGGCGTGAACCGTGACCTCGATCTTGTCGCAGTACCCGGCCAGGGCCTCGTCAATGGAGTTGTCCACCACCTCGTAGACCAGGTGGTGGAGCCCTTCGGCGTGGGTGTTGCCGATGTACATGGCCGGCCGCTTGCGGACCGCGGTCAGCCCCTCCAAGACCTTGATCTTGTCCGCGTCGTAGGTTGTCTCGTTCAATCTGTCGGCCGGCTCGGACACTTCCTCGTCTCACCTCCCGATTCCGCTCTATATTCTATATTTTGTATCATAAAATGGGCGTGAATGCAAGAAATTGTGTCAGTTCGCCCAAAAAAGGGCGGCCGCCCCCTAAAGGGGCCGGCCGCGGCGGAGGGTTTTTTGAGCGCCTGCTCAGGCCGGAGCCATCGCCTCGGGCTGGCCCGCTTTCCTGACCACGACGATCGTCTCGATTATCATCCAGATTTCCAGGACGAAGACCAGCAGCCCGATGACGAAGAGGAGCCACTGGGATTTGGCGAAGAAGCTATTCAGGTTGAGGATCATGGCCCAGCCGGTCATGATGATCATGAAAACCATGGGAATGGCCGTGTAGGCCGTCGAGACCTTCTGGCGGGCCAGGTAGATGGTGATGACCAGCAGGGCCAGAGCGCCCAGGAGTTGGTTGCAGGTGCCGAAAAGCGGCCACAGGGCCAGGGCCCCCCTTCCCGAGCCGTTGTAAAAGGCCAGGATAAAGGCGGTGATGACCGCGATGAGGGTGGCCGGGTGGCGCTTGGCCAGGCTGGGCACTTTGTAGGCCGTGGCCAGCTCGCCGATGATGTAGCGTTGCAGCCGGGTGGCCGTGTCCAGGGTGGTGGCCGCGAAGGAGACGATGAACACGCCCATGATGGTCAGGGTGATCTTGTGCGGAATCCCGTAGGTCTCCATCATGTTGGCCGAGCCAGTCACAAAGGCGCCCAGGTAGGAGCCCAGACCACTGGCCCCGCCCCAGTCGGCGTAGTGGTGGTTAAAAGCGGCCACCCCGGTCAGGACCGAGCCGTCCTTGACCGTCAGGCCCATGCCGATGCCCGCGGCCACGGCGGCGATGACCAGGACCGACAGGGTGCCCTCCATGAGCATGGAGCCGTAGCCAATGTACCGGGCGTCGTTCTCGGAGTAGCACTGCTTGGACGAGGTGCCCGAACTGACCAGGGAATGGAAGCCCGAGATGGCCCCGCAGGCGATGACCACGAAGAGCATGGGCCAAATCGGCGGAGCGCCCTTGGGCGAGTGGTTGACCGCCGGGGCCACAATGGTCGGGTGGGCTATCAGAACGCCCAGGACCAGCAGGCCC
>CAYXRH010000234.1:6531-7069 GCA_964466355.1 uncultured Thermodesulfobacteriota bacterium | reverse complement strand
CCCTTTTGGCCATCGACCCCGCGGTGTGCGTCTATTTCAGGGATCGCCAGTCGACCCTCTGCCGGGACGTCTGTCCCGAGGAGGCCATCCGTTTCGACCTGGAGCCCCAGGAGAGGGACCTGACGGTGGACGCGGTGGTCCTGGCCACGGGCTTCAGGCCCTTCCCGGCCGAGGCCAAGCCGCGCTATGGTTACGGCCTCGTGCCCAACGTCGTCACCGCCCTGGAGCTGGAGGCCCAGCTTAGGGCCGAGGGCCGCATCACCCGGCCCTCGGACGGCCGGGAGCCCAAGCGGGTGGCCTTCATTCAGTGCGTCGGCTCCCGGGAGCGCAAAGGCCACAACTACTGCTCCCGGGTCTGCTGCGGCTACGCCCTGAGGCTGGGTCGGATGCTGAGGCACCGCTTCGGGTGCCAGGTGAGCGTTTTTTACATGGACATTCAAAGCTTCGGCCACGCCTTCGACGACTTTCTGGCCGCGGCCAAGGAGGAGCTGGAGCTGATCCGGTCCATGCCGGGCGACGTGCGGGCCGGGCCCGACGG
>CAYXRH010000234.1:0-6521 GCA_964466355.1 uncultured Thermodesulfobacteriota bacterium | reverse complement strand
CCGACGGCCGCTTCACGCTGACCTGTTACGACGGCCAGGACGGCGCGGTGCTCGTCCAGCACCAGGCCGAACCCGAGGGCGAGTACATCTTCAGGCCCTTTGACCTCCTGGTCCTGTCCATCGGGCTGGCCCCCAACGAGAACAACGCCGCTCTGGCCGCTCTGGTTGGTCTGGAGCTGGACGAGCACGGCTTCATTCGAGCCGTTCCCGGAAAGGATGAAAAAGGCGTCTTTCTGGCCGGATGCGTCACCCGCCCCATGGACGTGGCCGAAGTGGTGGCCCACGCTGGTCGGGCGGCCGAGGAGACGATGGCCTATCTGGAGAGGAGCTGACATGAGCGAGCCTCGTCGAAGGGGAGTCATTTTATGTCGAGGCGGGGCCCTTGAGCCCGAGGCCCTGGCGTTCAGGCGCCTCAAGTGGATCGCCGAAGCCGCGGCCCACCCGGACCAGGTCTTCGAGGTCACCCAGGCCTGTCAGGCCGACGGCGCCGTGGCCGTGGCCAGGCTGGTCAAGGAGAAAGGGCTGGATGAGTTCATTTTGGGGGCTTGCCCCCTGGCCGGACCAGGAGGGCCGATCAGCCAGGAGCTGAGCCGGGCCGGGCTGGCCTCCCAGGCGACGATCCTGGATCTCTTCACCTTGAGCGAAGCTTCGGGCCAGGAATGCCAAGTCAACCCCGGCGCCCAGCAGAGCCTGAGCCAGGCCCTGGCCGCGGCGGCCTTTGATCAGCCGGTCTTGATGGAGCCCTTCGCCGTCTCGAAGCGGGTCTTGGTCGTCGGCGACGGCCTGGCGGCCCTTCTGAGCGCCCGCCATCTGGCCGAGGCCGGCTATGCGGTCGTCCTCCTGACGCCGACCAAGCGCCTCGCCCCCCCCCAGCCCCTTTTGGGCCCCGAGGCGGCCGCCGAGGCCGCGCGGTTGGCCAAGGCCCTGGAGGACAAGGACGAGGTGACCATCCTCCGCCAGGGCCGGCTGCTCGAGCTCAGCGGCGCCGCCGGCCAGTTCACCGCCCACCTGATGGACCGGGAGGGTCAGGTGAGCGAGCATTACCTCGGCGCGGTCATCGTCGCCCAGGGGCCGCCCAAAGCGATCAACTTCGGACCGCTCCAGGTGGAGCCCTCGGAGCGGGTGGTCCCCTTGAGCGAGCTGGCCGCCCTGACCGGCTCGCCGGAGTACATGAAGCGGTTGTTCGAAGGCCGGAAAAGTCCAGCGGCAGCCGTGGCCGTCGGCCTTGGCGTTGAGGCCGGGCCGCTGGCCCTGCGGGCGGCCGCCCGGGCGGCCAGGGAGCTGACCCAGGCCCACGGGGCCGAGGTCTTGTTGCTCACCGGCAACGCCAAGGTGGCCGCGCCGGATCTGGAGGCTCTGACCCAGCAGGCCCGGCGGGAAGGGGTCATCCTGGTCAAGTTCAGCCGCCCCGAGATCGCCGCCGAGGCCGATGCAGAGGGCGTGACCCTGAGGTTCAAGGACGAGGTCCTGGGGCGGGAGGTGAGTCAGAGGGTCGATATCCTGGGCCTCGATGAAGCGCCGGCCCCGGACAAGGAATACCTCGCCCTGGCCTCGCGGCTGGGCCTGGTCGTGGGACGGGACGGCTATCTCCAGCCCGATTTCATCAACGCCCTGCCCGTGTACACCCCCCGGGCCGGCGTCTTGGCCGTCGGTCCGGCCAGGGGCGCCAGCGACCTGGAAGGCCAGGTGGACGAGGTCCAAGACGCCGTGTTGAGCGTGCGCCGGCTGCTGAAGCAGGGCCAGGTCCAGGTCGAGGCGGCCAAGGTCCAGGTGGACCGCCACAAGTGCGCCATCTGCCTGACCTGCGTCCGCGTCTGCCCCGAGAAGGCCATGGGCCGCCTCGACCGCCGGCCGGTGGTCAACCCCCTGGCCTGCGTCGGCTGCGGCGCCTGCGCCGCCGAGTGCCCCATGGACGCCATCCAGCTCATAAAGGAGAGCGACGCCCGCTATCAGGCCGAGATCGAAGCGGCCGTGGAGCGCGGCCGCTATTCTTTAGAGACGGAGGCAAGCCAGGAGCTTTTGGTCTTCATGTGCGCCAATTCGGCCGCGCGGGCCTTGAACGCGGCCAGGCTCAAGGGCCGGCCCTGGCCGGCGGGGGTGAGCGTCATCCAGGTGCCCTGCGCGGCCAAGATCGACCCGGCCATGGTCCTGTCCGCGTTCAGGGAGGGCTTTGACGGGGTGATGATGCTGTCCTGCTTTGAGGACGCTTGTTACAACCTCCAAGGCGCCGCCTGGGCCAAGCTGAGGGTGGAACACCTCAAGCGGCTGCTCAGCGAAGCCGGGCACGACCCCCGGCGGCTGGTTCGGGCCGCGGTGGCGCCGAGCATGTCCAGCGAGGTGATGCGGTTGCTGGAGCGCACCAAAGCGGAGATGGCCGGGCTGGGTCCGAACCCGCTCAAGGTCGGCGCTCAGGTGCGCGACATCCTGAGCCGCTTCACCACCCGGCTGGACGAGACCTTTGCCGTCTTGTAGCCTTCTTGGGGCCCCGGCCTGAAGGAGGCGGGCCAGGACGGCCCCTGGGAGGGCCGGCCGGGCTCAGGTTGAAAACAGGAGAAAATCATGGCCGAAGCTGTCTTAGAGAGTGAGGTCGCCGCGCCGGCCTTGGCCGAGCCGGTCAAGATCAAGCCGCTTCCCGAAGAGGTGAGGCGGTTTTTGGACCAGTTCGACTTCAGCGTGTGCATGACCTGCAACACCTGCACCAGCGGCTGCCCCATCACCGGCAATCCGGGCGCCAAGGGCATCGACATCCGCAAGGCCCTGAGGATGCTCTCCCTGGGCCTGGTGGACGAGCTGGTGGAGTCCAAGTTTCCTTGGATTTGCACCGGCTGCGGGCGCTGCGCCGAAGCCTGCCCCATGGACATCGACATCCCCTACCTCATGCTCTACCTCAAAAGCCTGCGCGCGCGGGACAAGGTGCCGGGTATCCTCCACAAGGGCGTGGCTCACGTCCTGGAGAGCGGCAACAACATGGCCGTGCCCAGGGACGACTACTTGTTTCTGATGTCCGACCTGGGCCAGGAGCTGGCCGACGAGGGCTGCCCCGGCTTCTACGTGCCCATCGACGAGCCCCAGGCCAAGATCGGCTTCTTCCCCAACTCCAAGGAGGTCTTCGCCGACAACGAGGACATGAAGTGGTGGTGGAAGATCTTCTACGCCGCCCGGGAGGATTGGACCGTTCCCCTGGAGAACTGGGAGGCGGTGGACTGGGGCCTGTTCACCGGCAACTACGAAGCGACCGACACCCTGGCCAAGCGCAAGATGGACTGGGTCAGAAGGCTTCAAATTGAGCGCATGATCATGCCCGACTGCGGCGGCGGCTCCTACGGCTGCCGGGTGGGCATGAAGCACTGCGTTTTGGAGGACCCGGACAGCGCGGTCAACTTCGTCTACCTCTACGAGTACCTCAAGGCGCTCTTCGAAGAGGGCCGGATCAAGGTGGACAAGAGCGTCAACGCGGGCAAGACCTTCACCTGGCACGACAGCTGCAAACACGGCCGCGAGCTGATGCGCCACTTCGGGCAGGCCTTCTTTGAGGAGCCGCGCTGGATTATCCAGCAGTGCGTCGATAGCTTCGTCGAGACCGTGCCCAACCGCATGCGGGGCTATTGCTGCGGCGCCGGCGGCGGCAACTGGCCCGGACCCTACGAGGAAGACGCCGTGTGGCACGGCCGGGCCAAGTTCAACTCCATAAAGGCTTCCGGGGCCGACGTGGTCGTGGTCGGCTGCTCCAACTGCCACGATCAGCTCATGAAGCGGCTGCCCAAGTTCATCGAGGACGACTTCAAGTACGAGGTCATGTACATCTGGGAGCTGGTCGCCGAGAGCCTGATCATCGAACCCTGGAGCGACGAGGAGGTCGAAAAGGCCCAGGCGGAGGCCAAGGCCCAGTGGGAGCGCTTGGAGTTCGACCCAGAGGCGTTCCTGTAGTCCGGAGGCCCAAGCCCGAGACCGTTCAAAAAAGCGTGGTTTTTTAAAAGGCCCTCAACTCAAAGCTGGGCCACGTCCAGGTTCCGGGCCGCGGCCACCTCGTCCAAGCGGCCCACCGGGGTCGAGAGGGGCGCTCGCTTGAGTTTCTCGGGCTCCTTTTCGGCCGCCTCGGCGATGCGGGCCATGGCCGCCACAAAGGCGTCCAAAGTCTCCAAAGTCTCGGTCTCGGTCGGCTCGATCATCAAGGCTTCCTTGACCACCAGGGGAAAATAGACCGTCGGCGGGTGGAAGCCCTCGTCGATGAGGGCCTTGGCCGCGTCCACGGCCGTGACGCCGAAAGCGGCGGCCTTGTCGGCCGCCGAGAAGACGACCTCGTGCAGGCAGGGTTTGTCAATGGCGATTTGCCAGCGCTCGCCCAGCCGGACGCGGAGATAGTTGGCGTTGAGGACGGCGTTCTCGGCCACCCGCTTGAGCCCTTCGGCCCCCAGGGCGAGGATGTAGGCGTAGGCCTTCAAGATGACGCCGAAGTTGCCGTAGAAGGGCGCGATGTAGCCGATGGACTTGGGGTGGTCGTAACTTAAGTAATAGGTGCCGTCCTGGCGCTGGATGACCCGGGAGATGGGCAGGAAATCGACCAGGCTGTCCATGACTCCCACCGGCCCCGCCCCTGGTCCGCCCCCGCCGTGGGGCGTGCCGAAGGTCTTGTGCAGATTGAGGTGGACGATGTCAAAGCCCAGCTCGGCCGGCTTGGCGTAGCCCAGGATGGCGTTCAAGTTGGCGCCGTCATAATACATCAAGGCGTCCACCCCGTGGGCCGCCTCGGCGATTCGTTTCACGTGGGGGTTGAAGAGGCCGAGGGTGTTGGGGCAGGTCATCATCACCCCGGCCACCTTGTCGCTGAGCTTTTCTTCAAAGGCCGCTGGGTCCATGACGCCCTCCTTGGAGGGCACGGGCACGACCTCATACCCGGCCATGGCCGCCGAGGCCGGATTGGTCCCGTGGGCCGAGTCAGGGACGAGGACGATGGACTTTTCGTTCCCCTTGTGGCCGTGGTAGGCGGCCATGAGCATGATCCCGGTCAGCTCGCCGTGGGCCCCGGCCAGGGGCTGCAGGGTGAAGGCGGCCATGCCGGTGATGGTGCACAAAAGCTGCTCGGTCTCGTACAGCACGGCCAGGGCCCCCTGGGTCAACAGGCCGCCGCGCCTAAGCTGCGGCAGGAGGGGGTGGAGGTTGGCGAAGCCCGGCAGGGCGGCGGCGGCCTCGGTGAACTTGGGGTTGTATTTCATGGTGCACGAGCCGAGCGGGTAAAAGCCCACGTCCACGCCGAAGTTTTTGCGGGAGAGGCCGGTGAAGTGGCGGATGACCTCCACCTCGGAAAGCTGAGGCAGGGCGGCCGCGGCGGCGCGCCTCAGCTCAGGGGGGATGCCGCCTTCAGCCGGCACGTCCACCCGGGGCGGGGTCACCCCTCGCCGGCCGGGCCGGCTCTTGTCAAACAGGGTGCTCATAAGCAGGCCTCCAACCGTTCGGCCAGCAGGCCGATCTCTGCCTTGGTTCTCTTCTCGGTCACGGCCACCAGAAGGTTTCGCTTCTGATCCGGATAGTAGCGGCCCAGGGGGAAGCCGGCGGCCAGGCCCTGGTCGATGAGCCGGCCCACGACCACCCCGGCGTCAAGGGGGAGCTGGACCCTGAATTCGTTGAACCAGGGCCCCTCGTCGACCAGGTCCACCCCCGGAATCTGGGTCAGGCGCTGGCGGGCGTAGGCCGCCTTGGCGGCGTTGACCTCGGCCGTCTGACGAAACCCCTCCTGGCCCAGGAGGGCCAGGTAGACCACCGCCGCCAGGGCGCACAAGGCCTCGTTGGTGCAGATGTTGGAGGTGGCCTTTTCGCGGCGGATGTGCTGCTCCCTGGTCTGGAGGGTGAGGCAGTAGCCCGTGCGGCCCTGGTGGTCGCTGGTGCGGCCGACGATGCGGCCGGGCATGAGCCTGATCAAGTCCTTGGCCACGGCCATGAAGCCGAGGTAGGGCCCGCCGAAGCTGAGCGGCAGGCCCAGGGGCTGCCCCTCGCCCACGGCGATGTCGGCCCCCATCTCGGCCGGCGTCTTCAAAAGCGCCAGGGCGAGGGGGTAGCAGCTCATGATGCTCAAGGCCTTGTGCTCCCTGGCCAGGGCGAAGAGCGGCCCCAGGTCGCGCACCCGGCCGAAGAAATCCGGGTTTTGGAGAATCAGCCCCGCGGTCTGGTCGTCCATGACGCTTTTTAGATCCGCCGCGTCTCGGATCTCCCTCTCGACGAACTCCAGGTGCAGGTTGGCGGTGTAGCTGCGGAGCATGATGCGGTGGATGGGGTTGGTCGAGGAGCAGATGATCAGCTTGCGCCTCTTGGTCCGCCGCACGGCCATCATCGCCGCCTCAAAGAGGGCCGTGCCGCCGTCGTAGAGGGAGGCGTTGGCCGCTTCGAGGCCGGTTAAGCGGCAGATGGCCGTCTGGTACTCGTAGATGGACTGGAGGGTGCCCTGGGAGATCTCGGCCTGGTAGGGGGTGTAGGCGGTGTAAAACTCGCCCCGGGAGAGCACCGCCCCCACCGCGGCCGGGATGTAG
>CAYXRH010000233.1:0-7076 GCA_964466355.1 uncultured Thermodesulfobacteriota bacterium | reverse complement strand
GATAGACATCAAAGGTTGAGCCCTCCCCGGGCCGGCTGAAGACCTTTATCGCCCCGGCGTGGCTTTTGACGATGCCGTGAACCACGGACAAGCCCATGCCGGTGCCCTGGCCCGGCTCCTTGGTCGTAAAGAAAGGCTCAAAGATGCGCTCCATTGTCTCTTCGTCCATGCCACAGCCGGTGTCCCTGACCCGAAGCCGCGCATAACCCCCTGGGGCCAGATCCTCATCCGCGGCGGCCAAATCATCGCCGACCTGGACGGCTTCGAGGCTCACCGCCAGCAAGCCGCCGTCGGGCATGGCCTGGGCGGCGTTGGCGCAGAGATTCATCAGGATCTGATGGATCTGGGTCGGTTCGGCCATGACCGGTCTGCCTTGGGGGTGGATGTCCGATTTGATTTCGATGGTCACCGGCAGGGACGCTCTGAGCATCTTGAGGGCTTCCTTGACGATCGGGCCGAGGTCGAGGGGCCGTCGGAGCTGATGGTCCCGCCGGCTGAAGATGAGAATTTGCTTGACCAAATCCCGGGAGCGGCGGCTGGCGGCCAAGATCTTCTCCAGCCGTTCCCGCGCTTTCATCCGTGGCGGAACCTCTTCGAGGGCGAGCTGGACGTGGCCCATGATCACGGCCAGCATGTTGTTGAAGTCGTGGGCAATGCCGCCGGCCAGGGTGCCCATGGCCTCCATCTTCTGGGCCTGGTGGAGACGAGCCTCGAGGCGCTCCTTCTCCTCCTCGGCCCGCTTTCTTTCGGTGGTGTCGACGAAGTTGGTGATGAGGAGGTCTTCTAAACCCATCCTCAGCGGCTCCGCCCAGAACAGGCCGCGGCGGATCTGGCCGGATTTGATCTTCATGGCCAGATCCAACTCTCGCACGCGGCCGTCTCTTTGGATTAGCTCCACCACGCGGGCGCGATCCCTCGGCTCAGCCCAGAGGTTCAGCTCCAAGGAGGTGCGGCCCAGCAACTCCTGTTGTAAGTAGCCGCTTAAGCGGACGAAGGCCTCGTTGACCTCCAAAAACCGCCCCTCCTTCAAGGTGGTCACGGCCATGGACGAAGGGCTGGCCTTGAAGATCTTGGCGAACCGCGCCTCGCTCGCCTTGAGGGCCTCCTGGGCCTTCTGGCGCTTGATGGCGTATCTGACCGCCCTGGCGAGCAGGCCGCTGGTCAGCTCGTTCTTGGACAGGTAATCCTGGGCCCCCAGCCTGACCGCCTCCAGGGCGGCCGCCTGGTCCTCCAGGCCGCTGAGGACGATGATCGGCGCGCGCGGCGCTTCGAGCTGAGCCTTTTTGAAGGTCTCAAGCCCGGCGCTGTCCGCCAGGCCCAGGTCCAAGAGAATGACGTCGACGCCGCCTCGGGCCGGCCGCCCGAGCCCCTTTGAAAGCCTCTCGACACATTCCACCTCGAACGAGACGCCGGAGGCCTGGCCGAGCATCTCGCGCACGATCAGCGCGTCGGCGGGGTTGTCCTCGATCAACACGACCTTGATGGGCGGCGTGGTCATGATTGTTACCCCGAGGATGGTCTGGGGAGGGATGGACGATCGGTGGACATTTTTTTTCGCTCAACCATGGGATACTTCGCCGTGAGCCTCATCGCTTACCCCTTGAATGATATTTCGCTATTTCCTATGACTCGCCGCCCGCTCGGATCTATTGCTTTTTTGGGCGCCGCGATGCCCGGCCAGACATCTCCTCCCTGGCTCAAGAGCGGAACCCATCTATAATTCTACACTAGTGGAAGGATTCGGCCGGAACCGCTGACGATACTATTTTATTTGTCTAGCCCTAGCCGCCGAGCACCTCCCTGACGACCTCGGCGATTTCGCGAGCCACCAGGGGCTTGAGCAGAAACCGCCTGATCCCCAAGGCCCGAGCCTCCTCGGCGTTGATGCTTTCGCTGAAGCCGGTGCAGAGGATGATGGGCATGTCCGGCCTCAGACGCAGCATCTCCTGGGCCAAGTCCGCGCCGGTGAGATGGGGCATGGTCTGATCGGTTATGACCAGATCGAATTCGTGGGGGCCGGCCTTGAAGGTCTCGAGGGCCTCCAGGCTGGAGGTCTTGACGGTCACCCGGTAGCCGAGGCGCTTAAGTATCTGGTGGCCGATGTCGGCCAAAGCCTCCTCGTCGTCCACGAAGAGGAGGCGCTCAGTGCCGGTGGGCAGGGGCTTGACTTCTTTTCTCAACTGACTTTCTTCTTGATGTTCAATCAAGGGTAGGAAGATCTCGAAGGTCGAGCCCCGACCGGGCTGACTGGCCACGGTGATGGCGCCGCGGCAGCTCTTGACGATGCCATGAACCACGGACAGGCCCAGACCGGTGCCCTCTCCGGGCTCCTTGGTGGTGAAGTAAGGCTCGAATATCCGAGCCGCGGTGGCTTGGTCCATGCCCGAACCGGTGTCGCTGATCTTGAGCCTCTGATAAGCCCCAGGGCACAGCTCGGCGAACTGGGCGGCCGCTTCTTCGTCCAGGGCCAAGGTCTGGAGGCTCACCTCCAGCAGGCCGCCCTTCTCTCTCATGGCCTGGGAGGCGTTGGTGCAGAGGTTCATGACTACCTGGTGTATCTCGGTCGGGTCAGCCAAGACGGCCCTCGACTCGGTCTCGAGGCGCTGTCTGATCTCGATGGTCGTCGGAATTGAGGCCCGCAGCAGCTTCAGCGCTTCCCTGACGATGGGGCCGACGTAGACCGGCCTGTGCTCCTGCTCGGCTTGCCGGCTGAAGCTGAGTATCTGCTGCACCAGGTTCTTGGCCCGTCGTCCGGCCTGGAGCACCTGCCTCAACGACGGCTTCACGGGGTGATCTTCGGAGACGTCGTCGAGGGCCAACTGGGTGTAGCCCAGCACGGCGGCCAGGATGTTGTTGAAGTCGTGGGCGATGCCGCCGGCCAGGGCGCCGATGGCTTCCATCTTCTGAACCTGTCGCAGCTGGGCCTCCAGCCGCCTTCTCTCCTCTGCGGCCCGCTTGTATTCGGTGATGTCGAGGGAGACCGAGACCAAGCATTTCTGCCCGCCAAAGAAAATGGCCTCCCCGGAGATGAGCATGTAAAGAATGTCGCCCGCTTTGTTTTTTCGTCTGACCTCCCAGTTTTTGACCGAGCCCTGCTCCTCGATGGCCCTGATCATTTTTGAGCGGTCCGCCACATCGACCCAGGTGCCCAACTCGATCGAGGTCCGGCCGATGACCTCCTCCCGGGTGAAGCCGGTCGTGCGCAGGTAAGTCTCGTTGACCTCGATGTACCGGCCGTCATCAAAGGAGCTTATGATCACCCACACCGGGCTCTCTTGAAAGGCCTTCGAAAACTTTTCCTCGGAAAGCCTGAGGGCCTCTTCGGCCCGCTTGCTTTCGGAGATGTCAACGATGTAGCCTTCCAGAGCCTGAACCTCCCCTTGGGCGGACAAAACGCCGACCCCCTGCTCCCAGACCCATTTTTCCTCCCCGGAGATGGTCCTTATGCGGTAGACGATCTCGAAAGGCTTTCGCTGGCTCAAGGCCGCCTGGATTTGATCCCAGACCGGCTGCCGATCCTTAGGATGGATCAGGTCGGCGTATGATCGCCGGCGGCTGCCGATCAGATCCTCGGCCAAAAGGCCGGTCAGCCCCAGGCAGCCCTGGCTGACGAATTCCGCGGTCCAGTCTCTGTCGTTGGCGCAGCGATAGGCCATGCCCGGCAGGTTGTTCATCAAGGTGCCCAGCCGGCGTTCGCTCTCCTTGAGCGCCTCGAGGGCCTTCTTCGTCTCGGTGATGTCGCGCAGCATGCCGATGTAGCCAATAATGCGGCCATCCTCGTCCCGCCAAACGGTGGCCGTGTCGAGGCAGGTTATCTCCCGGCCGTCTTTGTGGAGCAAGGTCGTCTCCCAGTCACGGAAAAACCCCTTTCGCTCCAACTCGACCTGGGCCTTTTGGCGGTCGGCGGGTCGTTTGTAATGCTTAAGGGCGTTGATCCGTTTGAACTCCTCCCGGGAATAGCCAAAGATGGCCGAGCCGGCCTGGTTTATGTCTATCAGTCGGCCCTCGGGGGAGGAGACGTAGATGGCGTCCCGGGACTGCTCGAAGATGGCCCGGTACCTCTCCTCGCTCTGTCTTAAGGTCTCCTCGGCCCGCACGCGCTCGGTGATGTCCCGGTAAATGGTGTAATAACCGGTCCGATTCCCTTCCAGAAGAATCGGCGTCGAAATGATGGCCACGTGGACCAAGGAGCCGTCCTTGGCTTGGCGGATCCTCTCCACGGCGGGCATCTCGCCCAGAGGCACCAGGGCGGTCATGTGCGGCGGCAGCCGCTTCAAGGTCTCGGGCGCCACCAAGTCATTGATTTGTCGGCCGCGGGCCTCTTCAATCTCGTAGCCGAAGAGGCGGGTGAAGGCCGCATTCAGATTCAAGACGCGGCTGTTTTCGTCGAGCAGAACCAAGGCTTCCGGAGCGCGGTGGAAGAGCTGGTCCACCTGGGCCCGCTGGGCCTCCAAATCGTCCTGGGCCTGCCGCCGCTCGGCGACTTCGGCCTCCAGCTCGGCCACTCGCCGGCGCAGACGGATCAGCTCCTCCATGATCTCGGTTTTTCTGTGGGGCGTCCCGGTCATTTCACCAGAGCAGGTTTTTCGGTCAGTCGAGCCTCGTTTTTCACTTATACCAAAAAGCCGGACCTTTTTCACCCCCCTCAGCGCCGCCGTCTCCTCCGCTCATCGAAAAACTCGCCGCCCCAGAAGCTTGACACCGAAGATGGTTGTGCTAAGTTCAAACACTCTTTTTCTCGAGGACATTGAGACATGAGTGACCAGCCCAACTACAAGGACACCCTCAACCTGCCCCAAACGACCTTTCCCATGAAGGCCAACCTGCCCCGGCGCGAGCCCGAGATACTGGCCCGCTGGGCCGAGCTGGACCTCTACCAAAAACTCCGCCGCACCTCCAAAGGCCGGCCCAAATTCATCCTCCACGACGGACCGCCTTACGCCAACGGCCACATCCACATGGGCACGGCCATGAACAAGATACTCAAGGACTTCATCGTCAAGGCCAGACAGATGTCCGGCTTTGATTCAGTCTACGTGCCCGGCTGGGACTGCCACGGCCTGCCCATCGAAAACAAGGTCGACGAGGAGCTGGGCCACGAGAAGCTCAAAATGAGTCAGGTCGAGGTGCGGCGCTACTGCCGCGCCTACGCGGCCAAGTATCTGGACATCCAGCGGGAGGAGTTCAAGCGCCTCGGCGTCATCGGCGACTGGGACAATCCTTACCAGACCATGGCCTTTGACTACGAAGCCGTCACCGCCCGGGAGTTCGCCCGGCTCTACCTTGACGGCGCGGTCTATCGCTCCAAGAAGCCGGTCTACTGGTGCACCCACTGCCAGACCGCCCTGGCCGAGGCCGAGGTGGAGTACGGCCTCCACACTTCGCCGTCCATCTTTGTCAAATTCCCCCTGATCGACGACCTCTCAACGATTTACCCCGAGCTGAAGGGCAAGCCGACCTCGATCATCATCTGGACGACGACGCCCTGGACCATCCCGGCCAACCTGGCCATCGCCTTAAACCCCGACTTTGACTACGTCGCCGCGGCCGTGGGCGAGGAGGCCTGGATAATGGCCGAAGGCCTCTTGCACTTGACCATGAATGACTTTGGGATGACTGACTATAAAATCCTGACCCGGCTCGACGCCAAGACCCTCGAAGGCAAGAAGGCCCGCCACCCCCTCTACGAGCGGCCGTCTTTGATCGTCCTGGCCGATTACGTCACCCTGGAGGCCGGCACCGGCTGCGTGCACATCGCCCCGGGCCACGGCCGCGAGGACTACGAGACCGGGCTGGCCTACGATCTGGACATCTACTCCCCCCTGGACGACCAGGGCCGCTTTGAGGAGCAGGTCGGCCTCTTCGCCGGCTTGTCCGTCTCCGACGAAGCGACCAACCGGGCCGTGAACGAGGCCCTGGACGAGGCGGGAGCGCTTTTGAAGCAAAGCGACATCGAGCACGAATACCCCCACTGCTGGCGCTGCAAGAAGCCGGTCATCTTTCGGGCTACGCCCCAGTGGTTCGTGTCCATGGAAAAGACCAACCTGCGTCAGGAGGCCTTGAAGGCCATCAGAGGCTGTGAGTGGTGGCCGGCCTGGGGCGGGGAGCGGATCTACGGTCTCATCGAAAACCGACCCGATTGGTGCCTCAGCCGCCAGCGGGCCTGGGGCGTGCCGCTGACCATCTTCAAATGCCTCGCCTGCGGCCGCCACCACCTCGACCGGGCGGCGGCGGAGCATCTCTTCGAGATCATCAAGCACGAAGGGGCTGACGCCTGGTTTCAGCGGCCGGCGGCCGAGCTTCTGCCGCCGGGGGCGGTCTGTCCGGCCTGCGGCGGCGAGTTCGGCAAAGAGACGGACATCTTGGACGTGTGGTTTGACTCCGGCACCTCCTGGGCGGCCGTGCTGGAGGTCCGGCCCGAGCTGACCTACCCCTGCGATCTCTACCTCGAAGGCACCGACCAGCACCGGGGCTGGTTTCACTCCTCGCTTCTGTGCTCGGTCGGCACCCGTCACCAGGCGCCTTACAAGGGCGTCTTGACCCACGGTTTCGTGGTGGACAAAGACGGCCGCAAGATGTCCAAGTCATCGAGCAACATCTCTCAGCCCCAAGAGGTGATCGACCGCTTCGGGGCCGAGATCTTGAGGCTGTGGGTCGCCAGCGAGGACTACACCGGCGACGTCAAGCTCTCCGAGGAGACCCTGGCCCGCCTGGTGGAGGCCTACCGCCGCATCCGCAACACCGGCCGGTTTTTGTTGGGCAACCTGTCCGATTTTGATTCGAGCCTCGAGGCCTTGCCGCTTGAAGAGCTTTGGGACCTGGACCGCTTCGCCCTCCATCGCCTGGCTATTTTCGGCCGCCGGGCGCTCAAGGCCTACGAACGGTTCGAGTTCCACACCGTCTTCCACGCGCTGCATCAGTACTGCACCGTGGATCTGTCCAACCTTTACCTGGACGTGCTCAAAGACAGGCTCTACACCTTCGCCGCCTCCAGCGCGGGTCGGCGCTCGGCCCAGACGGCCTGCGCCGTCATCCTGGAGAGTCTGGTCAGGCTGATGGCCCCGGTGCTGTGTTTT
>CAYXRH010000232.1:0-7093 GCA_964466355.1 uncultured Thermodesulfobacteriota bacterium | reverse complement strand
CCCTCCAGCTCTTCGTCCATCGCTCCCGGCTGGGCAAGGCCATGCGGGCCACGGCCCAGAACCGCAAGATGGCCCGCATCCTGGGCATTGACATCAACAAGACCATCCGGACCACCTTCATGATCGGCCCCGCTTTGGGCGCCGCCGCCGGAGTGATGGTCGGCTTGTACTACGGCTCGGTCCGTTTTGATATGGGCTTTATTTACATGATCAAGGCCTTTGCCGCGGCCATCCTCGGCGGCATCGGCTCCATCCCCGGGGCCATGGTCGGCGGGATGATCATCGGCGGCATCGAAGTCCTGTGGTCGGCCTTCCTGCCCAGCGCCTGGAAGGACGTGACCACCTTCGCTGTCTTGATTCTGGTTCTCTATTTAAAACCGAGCGGCCTCATGGGCGAGTCGGCCACGGAGGCGCGGGTGTGATGCTCAGAAGGGAACTGCGCCAGCTCATCGTCTTCTCGCTCTTTCTGGCCGTCATTGTCCTGCCCATGATCGGCTTTCACGGGTCCGGCTTTGATGCCGCCCGGTCCTTCAAGGTTCTGGGCGTGTTCGTCGCCGTGCTGGTGGTCAACTTTGTGGTCAAGGTCGCCCGACAAGGCCGGGAGGGCGGCTCAGACAGGGCCAAGCCCTGGAACGAGCGTCTGTTCGAAAGGCTCGGCCGCCTGCCTCGTCTCTACTCCTTTGGCGGCCTGTTGGGCCTGGCGGCGATCTATCCGCTCTTGGCCGACAACTACATGATCGACGTGGGCATCACCTGCTTGATCTACGTCGCCCTGGGGCTGGGGCTCAACATCGTCGTCGGTCTGGCCGGGCTTTTAGACCTGGGTTACATCGCCTTTTACGCCGTGGGGGCTTACACCTACACCCTGCTCAACCTTCACTTCGGCCTGTCCTTTTGGGCGGCCTTGCCCTTTGGCGTCATTCTGGGCATGGTCGTCGGCTGCATCATCGGCTATCCGACCCTGAAGATGCGGGGCGACTACCTGGCCATCGTCACCCTCGGCTTCGGCGAAATAGTGCGCCTGGTCCTCAACAACTGGGACAGCTTGACCGCTGGACCCAACGGCTTGTGGGGCATGAAAAAGCCGGCCCTTTACTACCCCATAATCCAGGACGGCGCGCTCTCTTGGGCGGCTTATCACCTCAAATCCCTGCCCGCTCTTTATTACCTCATCCTGGCCATCGCCATCCTGACCATCATTGGCGTCAACCGGCTCGACAACTCCCGCATCGGCCGGGCCTGGGTGGCCATCCGCGAGGATGAGACCGCGGCCGAGCTTTCCGGGGTGCCGACCACCAGACTCAAGCTCCTGGCCTACGCCCTGGGGGCCGCCTTTGCTTCGGTGGCCGGGGCCTTTTTCGCCTCCAAGCTGAGCTACACCAACCCTAACTTTTTTCTGTTCATGGAATCGTGCATCGTGCTGTGCATCGTCGTCCTCGGCGGCGCGGGCAGCATTCCGGGCATCGTCATCGCTTCCATCGTCCTCATCGCGGCGCCAGAGGTTTTTCGGGAGCTGCAGACCTTTCGCATGCTCGCCTTTGGAGGCGTCATGACCTTGATGATGGTCCTCAAGCCCGAGGGCTTGATTCCGGCCCAGCGGCGCCAGCGGGAGCTTCACGAGGGCGAGGGGGCCAAGGGTGGCGAGGCGGGCGATGGGTGAGCCGATTCTGGCCCTGGAGCAGGTCCACACCTATTACGGCGCCATCCACGCCTTAAAGGGGGTCTCCTGCTCTGTGCCCCAGGGGAGCATCGTCTGCCTCATTGGCGCCAACGGCGCCGGCAAGACCACCACCCTGATGACCGTCTTTGGCGCGCCGCCGCCGACCCGGGGGCGGGTGCTTTTCAAGGGGGAGCCGATTCACCGGCTCACGCCCGAGGAGATAGCCGCCCGGGGAGTGGCCCAGAGCCCGGAGGGCCGGCAGATCTTTCCCCGGATGACCACCCTTGAGAACCTGGAGATGGGCGCCTTTTTGCGTCGAGACAGGCTCGAAGTGACCCGGGACCTGGAGGAGGTCTTCGCCCTTTTTCCGGTCTTGAAGGAGCGGCGCAAACAACTCGGCGGCACCCTCTCCGGCGGCGAGCAGCAGATGCTGTCCATTGGCCGGGCCCTCATGTCGCGGCCGGAGCTCCTCCTCCTGGACGAGCCTTCCTTGGGCTTGGCCCCCAAGCTGGTCGAGGCCATCTTTGAGACCATCGAGACGATCAACCAGCGGGGGACGACCATCTTCCTGGTGGAGCAGAACGCTCACATGGCCCTCACCGTGGCTGACGCGGGCTACGTCATGGAGACCGGCCGGGTGACCTTGAGCGGTCCGGCCCAGGACCTGGCCCTTGACGAGGCCGTGCGCAAGGCTTATCTGGGCGAGGATTGATCAGGCCTCGCGGCGGCCTTCGAGGGAGGCCTTGAGGCTCACCGGATCAGCGTACTCCAAGTCAGCGCCCACGGGCAGGCCAAAGGCGATGCGGCTGATTTTGATCGGCTGCCCTTTGAGCAGGTCAGCCACGTAAGCGGCCGTGGTTTCGCCCTGGGCGGTCGGACTGGTGGCCAGGATCACCTCCTTGACCCCGCCCTCTTGGACCCGAGCGATCAATTCAGAGATCTTGAGGTCGTGAGGTCCGATCTTGTCCAGGGGTGAGAGCAGGCCGCCCAAGACGTGATATCGGCCGCCAAAGACCCCGGCCCGCTCCACCACGGCCACGTCGGCCGGCCCGCTGACGACGCATATCAAGCCGCTCTCCCGATCCGGGTCGCCGCAGATGGGGCAGACTTCCTGGTCGGTCAGATTGAAGCAGACAGGGCAGGGGTGGACCTCTTCCTGGGCTTTGCTCAAGGCCCGGGCCAGCTCTGAGGCCAAGCCCCGCTTCGATTGAATCAGAAAAAGAGCGAGCCGGGCGGCGGTTTTGGGCCCGACGCCCGGAAGTTGGCTCAGAGTCCGGATGAGGCGCTCCAGGGCCGGGGGAAAGGTTGACATTTGATCTTTTAAGTCAGGCCCGGAATCTGGATGCCGCCGGTGAGCTTGCTCATTTCACTTTGAACCATCTCCCGGGAGCGGCTCACGGCTTCATTCACGGCGGCGATGATGAGATCCTGGAGCATGTCCTTTTCTTGAGGGTCGATCACTTCTGGGTCTATGGTCAGGGAGACTAGCTCCTGGCGGCCGTTGACCACGGCCAAGACCATGCCGCCCCCGGCTGAAGCCTCGATCTCTTTTTGGCTCAGCTCTTCCTGGAGTTTGGCCATCTTGGCCTGAAGATTCTGAGCCTGCTTGACTAGGTCGCTGAAACCCTTCATTTGTCCTCCCCAGACCTCAGCGAGTGGAAGGCTTGATCTCCACCGGCTGCCCGTCAAAAAGCTCGCTGGCCGCTTTGACCAGGGGATGGCTCGAGGCCACCTGGTCCAACTGGCGGCGGTCATTGTATTTGTCGTTGGCCGAAAAGTTTTTTCCCCTGACCAGTTTAAGAGTGTAACGGCGTCCAAAAAAAGCGGCCGCCAGATTCTCCAAGCTTTGGCGGCGGTCTTCGTCGGCCAGAAAATCAAAGGAAGAGGCCTGCTCCAAAACCAGGCGGCTTCGGTCAACGCTTTGGGGCTGGGTCTGGTCCAAAAAGGAGGCCAGGCGGGGGTTGGCCGCTTTGACGTGGTCCAGAAAGAGGGGCCAATGGGTCAAGGGGTCGATCCGGTCCTCAGGCGCCGCCGGGGGTGAGAGCAAGCCAGAGGTTGAGGAGGGCTGGCTCTGATCTGATTCGAGGTCTGTTTTCGGTCCGGCCGGCCGTTTTGGCTCGGTCTGGACCAGGGGCGGCGAGAAGGTCTCAGTTTCCGGCGTTGAGGTCAAGCGGCGGTGAAGACCGTCGAGCTTGGCGATGATCTGCTCCAGACCGGTCACGGGCACGAGATGGCACAGCTTGAGGAGAGCCAGCTCCAGGGTGAAGCGGGGTTGGGTGGTCGCCCGCAGCAGTCGTTCAGCCTCCAGGAGGCCGTGCAGGCACACCTGGAGGCTCTCGGCCGTGGTTTCCTCGGCCAGGGCGGTCAGCTCCGCGGTCTCGGCCGGAGAGAGACCCAGACTTTCGGGCGCGGCCGCGGGATCGGCCTTGAGGACGACGAGGTTGCGGAAGTTGGCCATGAGTTCGTGATAGAAGTTCCTCAAATCAAAGCCGGTTTCAACCACCTCGGCCACTCCGGCCAACACCTTGTCGGCCTCGCCTCGGAGCACGGCGCGGATGAGCTGCCAGGCCAGACGGGGGTCCACGGCGCCAAGAATTTGTTGCGCTTGTTCTTCAGAGATTTGGCGGCCGGCGAACGAGATGGCCTGATCGAAGAGGGACAATCCGTCGCGCAAAGAGCCCTTGGCCGCCCGGGCCAGCATGGCCGCCGCCCCTTGGCTCAAGTCGATGCCCTCTTGAGCGGCGATCTTTTGGAGTTGGGCCATGATCAAGCCAGGCGGCAGGGGCCTGAAGTCGTAGCTCTGGCAGCGGGAGAGGATGGTCGCCGGGACCTTGTGGACCTCGGTGGTGGCGAAGATGAAGATCACGTGCTCGGGCGGCTCCTCCAAGGTCTTGAGCAGGGCGTTGAAGGCTGGCCCGGTGAGCATGTGAACCTCGTCGATGATGTAGACTTTAATTTTTGCTTTGGCCGGCAGGTAGCGGACGTTTTGGCGCAGCTCTCGGACCTCGTCGATCCCCCGGTTGGACGCGCCGTCGATCTCCTGGACATCCACCGAGACCCCGTCGTTGATCTCAAGGCACGAAGGGCACTGGTTACAGGGTGCTTCTGGGGACGGCGCGAGGCAGTTGATGGCCTTGGCCAGGATGCGAGCCACCGAGGTCTTGCCCACGCCCCTGGTGCCGGCGAAGAGAAAGGCATGCGCCAAACGCCCTGAAATAAGGGCATTTTTTAAGGTGCGGGTCACGTGCTCCTGGCCGATGACCTCTTCGAACTTGCCCGGTCTGAAGCGGCGGGCTAAGACCAGATAGGACATGTCATTTAAATGGCGGAGAGAGAGGGATTCGAACCCTCGGTACACCTTGTGGGCGTACACACGATTTCCAATCGTGCTCCTTCAGCCTGGCTCGGACATCTCTCCACACAAAACCGCGGCTGGATTCATTTCGATCCCTGAACCAAACCAAAAAAGCCCCCTCGCGGCCAGCCAAAACTAGAAGCGGTTTCTTGTGAGGCCTTGAAACCGCTTCTGAGAGGTTTTGAAATCATCTCTAACACTCCGGCCTGAAACTGTCAAGGCGGCGCGAATGCAGGCTCTAGCCCCAAAGCACACCTGGCTGGGTTGAGGCTCGGCCAGGGCTGTATGGCTTAAAAACCTTATGTTTAGCCAGGCGCAGCCGCGGCCATTGAGCCCATCAGGCGTTGGCCAGCTCAAGGGGATAGCGGGCCAGAAAGGTGGTCCCTTTGGAGGGCGAGGACTCGAACCAAACCCGACCGCCCAGGTAGCGGTGGCTCAAAAGCCACATGGAGTAAGTGCCCAGGCCGCGGCCAGCGCCCTTGGTGGTGAAGGATCGCTCAAATACTTGGAGCTGGACCTCCTCGGGCATGACGCTTTGGTTGTGAACGCAGAACTCGACCTGGTTCTCGGCCAGCCTGCAGCCCACCTCGACCGCCTGGCCGGGTTGACTGGCCTCCAGGGCGTTTTTGATCATGTTGTCGATGACGCGGCTGAACAGGATGGGGTCGGTGACGAAATCCACGTCAGCCGACTGAGAATCGAGGATCAGTTCCCGGCCCGCGGCCACTTCGTGGGATTTGTATTCCTGGACGGCCTTGTTTAATAAATCAAGTGATCTGACCCGGGAGGGCTTTATTTTCAGCTCATTGGTCTCAGCGGCCAAAAGGATTTTCTGGCTGTTGATCTGGTGGATGATCTTGTTGGCGGTGGTGTGAATCATCTCGGTCAGGTCCTGGTCCTGGGCGGACTCCTTGAGCAGGCTGGCCAGGCCCTGCAGACCGCCGGCGGTGTTGAGCACGTCGTGAAAGAAAATCCGCTCCAAAGCGCGCCGCCGAGTCTCGTGGCTGATGTCGGTCAGGGCAAAAACACTGAACCGATCCTCATCGGCCTTCAAGGGCGTGGCGGACACGGACAGGTCCAGGGCGGGCAGGGCTTTTTCCGGGGCGCGGATGATGCGGCACTCCTGGATGTCGGGCTGCCCTTTCAGGCAGGTCAGCAGGGACTTCAACGCCCCGCAGGCCTTGCAATGGACCGCCGTTCCGCAGCCGTCGGGCTCCTCAGTGGCGTGGATGCAGCCCAAGACCTCGCCGGGTCGGCTGCCCAGGATACTTTCGAGGGTCACTCCGCCTAAAAAGTCGAGCATGGTCTGGTTGACCAGGACGATCTGGCGCTGTTTGTTGAGGATCATGATCATGGTCGGCAGGGCGTTGAGAATGATTTGGACAAAAGGCAGGCCCAGGATAATTCCGGATTGGTGATGGACTTTGTTTAACGAGGCCCGCTCGGCCAAGGCCAAGTCCTTTGCCGCCTCAGCCTTCGCGGCTGACGTTCCTTGCTTCTGTCTCGTGTGGTCAAGTTTATTTCTGGACATTTTGTTTCCGCTTGCCGCCGGATGAAATTTTGGTCACGAGCATACCTCGTTTTTGTCGATCAAGTCAAACCCCATTCATTTTGATCGACGTCGGCCAAATGCCAGGTTATGATCATCTCAATATTTATTTTTTTAAAGATATATCAGATATTTAACTTATGTCAACCGCTTCTTTTAACCCGGTCGCATGACCCGGGCTTGGCCCGCCCGGGCGGGCCAAGTCTCATCGACCTTCTTTGAGGAGGTTCTTTGAACCCTGGGTTTGGAGGCTCTCCTGGGGACGCTTCTGAGGCTGACACTCAGGCGCATGCGGCCACCTTTTTGGATTTGTTGTCTCGGTTCAGGGCTTGTCCGGTCTGGGGGGGGCGTTCACCCCCCCAGAATGTTTGATGAAGAGGCTAACCCAATGTGGCCTTCAGATCCTCCTCAGGGGTCGAGATGGGCATGATGTTGAAGTTCTCCACCAGCACCTTGAGCACGTTGGGGGTGATAAAGGCCGGCAGGCTCGGCCCGAGGCGGATGTCCTTTATCCCCAGATAGAGCAGGG
>CAYXRH010000231.1:0-7100 GCA_964466355.1 uncultured Thermodesulfobacteriota bacterium | reverse complement strand
TGGCAGGGTCTTGAGGCGGCTCAGGAGGACCTGGGCCTCGGCGGCCTTGATCCGAAACCCGGTCACCTGGGCCGGGTCGTAGACGGCCAGGCCGAGGAGCATGGCGGCGATGGTCGTCACCGTGCCGGCCGTGCCGGCCAGGAGCAAGCCCGGCCGGGCCGGGAAAAAAGACAAAACCTGGCCCAGGCTCTCCTTCACGGCCGTCTCCAGGGCCTCGATTTCTCCTTCCCGAGGAGGATCGTGCTTTAAATATCGCTCGGTCAAGGAAACCACGCCCAGGTGCAAGGACAAACCCGGCTCCACCTGACGGTCCCGGACCGGGATGAACTCGCTCGACTGACCGCCGGGATCGACGATCAACACCGGACCGCCCTTTGTCTCGAGCCCGGTCAAGACCCCCAGGGCGGTCAGCCGGGCCTCCTCACGGCCCGAGAGCTTGCGCAGGCTCAGGCCGCTCTCGGCCGCGGCGCGGGTCAAGAACTCGTCCCCGTCCCGGGCCAGCCGCACCGCGGCCGTGGCGCCGCCAAAGACATTCTCGACCCCGCGTTCGGCCACCAGGCGGCCGAAGTGTTTCAGGGCGTCCAGGGTTCTTTCTTTGGCCGGGCCAAAAAGAAGGCCGCCGGGGCTGAGCTTCTCGCTCAGCCGCGTCACCCGCCGCTCCAGGACCACGGGCTTGAGCGCTCTCCCCTTGGCCGCGCCGGCGATGAGCAGTCGGACGGTGTTGGAGCCGAGATCAACCGCAGCGGCCAGAGCCATGATTCGCTGAAGGGTAGCAAAAGGGCCGGGGCTTTTCAAGACGAACCAGCAGGCCGGGCCGCGCCATCGTGGCCTTGATCCTGAGAGGATCAAAGCCAAAAACTCTGGCCGCGCCCTAGGCTTTTAGCGGTCTCCCTGCGCCTGGCTGCCTCCCGCAGATTGGGCAAAACCACGCCGGCGACTATGAGAAACATCCCGGCCAACTGCCAGGCGGCGACGTTCTCGCCCAAAATGACGATGGCCCCCAAAACGGTGGTCACCGGCTCGATGGTGGAGAAGATGGACACGTAGGTGCTGCCGATGCGTTCAATGGCCAAATACAGGAGGCTGATGGCCATGACGGTCGAGATCAGGGCTATGCCGCCGCCAAACATGACGTGCGAGACGCCCCAATTCAGGATTCTGGTCGGACCGGCCAGAAGGTTGAAGGTGACGGCGGCGAAGCAGATGACGTAAAAAGCGACGCTCAACGGCTCCTCTTGCTTCAGAAAGACTTGACAGGCGATCAGATAGACCGAAAAGGTGACCATCGCCCCCACGGCTAAAATCAGGCCGCGACCGTCGACCTTGGTCTGAAAAGCGTCGTAGAATATCAGGCCGCACCCCACCAAGACCAAAAGGAGAGACAACGCGACGACCCAATTCAATCGCTGCCCGAAGAAAATCAGCAAAAGAAACGTCACCAAAACAGGGTAAAAATACAGGATCAATACCGCGGTGGAGGCAGGGATGGACTCCAGGGCGATGAAAAAACAGGCGCTCTGGCAACCATAAAAAACGCCGCCCAACAAGGCCGCCTTGGCGATGAGGCTCAAGCGGGGCCTGAGCAGCCGCCGGTCCTTGGCGGCCAGATAAAGGAGCATCAAGGGCACGGACAGCGTGAAACGGACCTGCATCAATCCCAGGCCGCCCAGATCGGTGCGGTAGGCCAGCTTGGCGATGACGCCCATCAGGCCAAAGCCAACGGCTGACACAATAGAGTATAAAAGCCCCAAACCCACGGCTTAAACCGCGCTCCTGGACATATCAAAGCCTCAAGCCGGTTGAATCCGGCGCCTCTTGACGATTCTGGGTGATGGATTGATCACCGGGCGCCGCTAAAATTCATCTTGACGAGCCTAATCGCGCCGCCCCTTCCAGTCAAGCGTCGGGCGCATTTGAAGCATTCCCGGTCGAGCGCGGCTCGTCCTGGACTCGGCCCGGAGTGAGCGAGCGGGTAAAACTCAGCCCCTAAGGAGGCGCCGTGGAGGCTTGAGAGGTCACCACCGAAACTTCCTGGTCGGCCTTCGATCTCCCTGACCGGCAACCTTGAACAGTGCTCATCGCCACAGTCTCCAGATAGCCCGTTTGGCCTGTTGGAGCCGAAAAACTTTTTCAAATCATCTTCATGGCTCCTTTACCGGTTGAACAAGATTTCATTTTATGTTTTAATTCTATCACGCGATGGAGGGTTCTAGTTTCAATATTTAATAGATAATTAATATCAGGCGTCACGGAGGCCGGCGTGGATTGTACTGAACCTAATAATAAGTCTGCCCAAATGAGGGATGCCAGCCTTGCCTCCTGTGAGCAGGACAACAAATCGACCAACGTCACGCCGGGTGGTCAAGGAGGAGGTCTTTGACCTTTCCATCCGCGAGATTTCGGCCGCCGTGGTCAAAACAAAGGCCCTGGCCTGACGTTGGCCTGCCTTGGGGTTGAACGACTTGTCGTTCTGTGGTCGCATCCTTTTCAGAGCCTTTGTTTTAAGAGATTTGGGGCATCAAACCAAGGCGTTGGAGGTGGGGAGGGAATCGACGTGGGCTGGAAGGAGCTGGACGACAGGCTCAAAAAAGCGGGCGACGCAAATTATGTCTCATGTGAAGATAACCACGAGTTGAGGTATATCCGGCGGTCAATCAAACAGGAATTCCCGGACCTGGAGCCATTGAGCATCGTGGAAGCGGTTTATTTTTGCTGTCAGGTCATACCCGCGCCGCGGCCGAGGGCGGAGTTCATCGACTGCCTGCGGCGGCGGTTGAGCCCAGAACAAAACATAAAGGACGAATGAGGCGACTTATAAAAGCGGGCCAGGCGCCGTCTTGCCGATTGATTGTTTAATCTCCCGGTCAGCCGCGGCTGTGGAGACGGGGCAATATCTAGTGTTGTGTCGCTTAAGTAGGTTATATAAGAAGGTGGGGCGGCCACTTTGACTGATGATCCTTTTTCGGGGAGGAAACACTAGCCCTTGATCACCCCCAGGGGCCTGAGTTTGGCCACCTTGGTCGACAGCCCGGCGCCGTGGACCACCTCCACGACCTGGGAGACGTCCTTGTAGGCCTCGGGCATCTCCTCGGCCAGGGTGCCCCGGCCGGCGGCCCGGACGATGACCCCTGCCGAGGCCAGCTCCTGGTCGATGAGCCGGCCCTTGGCCGCGGCCTTGGCCTGATGGCGGGACAAAAGCCGCCCCGCCCCGTGGCAGGTGGAGCCAAAGGTCTCGCTCATGGCCCCCTCCCGCCCCGCCAGGACGTACGACGCCCGGCCCATGTCGCCCGGGATGAGAACCGGCTGGCCTAAATCCCTCTGGTCCGGCGGCAGCTCGGGCCGCCCGGCGGCGAAAGCCCGGGTGGCCCCTTTGCGGTGGACGCACAAGGTCCTCTTTTGGCCTTGATAATAGTGGTCCTCCATCTTGGCGATGTTGTGGCAGACGTCGATGACCAGCCTCAGCCCCAAGCTCTGGGGGGAAAGGCCGAACTCAGCGGCCAAGACCTCCCGGGCGAAATGGGTCAGGATCTGGCGGTTGGCAAAGGCGTAGTTGGCCGCCGCGTACATCCCGGCCAGGTACGCCTCGGCCTGGGGCGAGCCCAAGGGGGCGTAGACCAACTGCCGGTCCGGCAGGACGAGGCCCTCTTGGGCGGCCCAGCGGGCCAGGGACTTGAGGTTGTCGTCGCAGACCTGATAGCCCAGCCCGCGGGAGCCGGAGTGGATCTGGACGACGAGCTGGCCCTCGAAAAGACCGAAACCTCTGGCCCTCAAGGGGTCAAAGACCTCGTCCACCACGCCCAGCTCCAAAAAGTGATTCCCGGCCCCCAGGGTGCCCAGTTGGGGCCGGCCCCGCTCCAGGGCCCGCTCGGACAAGGCCGCGGGGTCGGCGCCGGCGAGACAGCCTTGGTCCTCGATGTGGGCCACGTCCTCGGGCAGGCCCCAGCCGGCGGCCACGGCCCAGCCGGCGCCGCGGGTGAGGACTTTTTTCAGGTCGGCCTGGGACAGCTTGAGGGGGCCGGAGCGGCCCACGCCCGCGGGGACCCGGGCGAAAAGAGCGTCGAGCAGCCCCTCGAGCCGGCCGTGCAGGGCGTGGGCCTCCAAGTCGCTGGCCAAAAGACGGCAGCCGCAGTTGATGTCATAGCCCACCCCGCCCGGGGAGACCACGCCGCCGTCGAGCTCAAAGGCGGCCACGCCGCCGATGGGGAAGCCGTAGCCCCAGTGAACGTCCGGCATGGCCAGCGAAGGGCCGACGATGCCGGGCAGGTGGGCCACGTTGGCCACCTGACGCAGGGCGTTGATATCCCCAGAATCGGCCATCATGCCCGGACTTAAAAAGACCAGGCCCTCGACCCTCATCCGGCCGGTCTTTTTAATCCGGACCCGGTATTGGTCCAGCCGCTCCATCTCCAGGGGCTCTGTCTCAGGCGCCACGGCCGCCTTGAGGCCCGGCCCCTTGGCTTGGCGGCCCGTTTTTCTCTTCTTGCCCACGGATCTAGGATAAAGCCCACGCCCTGGCCAGGCAAGACCTGAGGCAGATTTGTCATTATTTCAATAAGTTAGTGTGCTAGTTTGGTTGTTCAATAAAGTTTGGGGGGGCGGGCGACAGGCCTTGGTTTTGTCGGGAGAAGCGGCCCCGCCTGATTTGAAAGCTAATTGGCCTGAGGCGGCCTGGCCCTGGTGAAGATTTGCGCGTGAGGCATAATTGTGATATGTAACCAGGTTCGTCCGTACAAACTATCTAACCACAAATGGAGCCATCGATGTCTGAGACCGTCTTCGCCGCCACCACGCCCCTCAAGATTCAGGACCTCACCTTCCGCGACGGCCACCAGTCCCTTCTGGCCACGCGGATGCGTCTTGAAGACATGCTGCCCATCGCCGAGGAGATGGACCAGGTCGGCTTCTGGGCCATGGAGGTCTGGGGCGGCGCCACCTTTGACGCCGCGACCCGCTTCTTGAACGAGGATCCCTGGGATCGGGTCAGAATCCTGAAACAGAAAATCAAAAAGACGCCCTTTTCCATGCTGCTGAGAGGTCAGAACCTGGTCGGCTACCGCAACTACGCCGACGACGTGGTCAGGGCCTTTGTGGACAAGGCCTGCGAGGTGGGCGTCGACGTCTTCCGCGTCTTTGACGCCCTCAACGACCTGCGCAACTTCGAGGTCTGCGTCGAGCGGATTTTAGCCAACGGCAAGCACTTCCAGGGGGCCATCTGCTACAGCCTCACCCAAAGGCGCATGGGCGGGCCGGTGTTCAATCTGGAGTACTATAAGACCAAGGCCCTGGCCCTGGAGGAGATGGGCGCTCACTCGCTGTGCGTCAAGGACATGGCTGGCATCATCGCCCCCTACGACGCCCACGCCCTGATCAAGGCCCTCAAGGAGACGATCAGAATCCCCATCCACCTCCACACCCACTACACCTCGGGCATGGCCTCCATGACCTGCCTCAAGGCCATCGAGGCCGGAGTGGACATCATCGACTGCTGCCTGGCCCCCTTTGCCCTGCGGACCTCCCACCCGGCCGTGGAGCCGATGGTCGCCGCCCTGGAGGCGACCCCCCGTGACCCCGGCCTGGATCTGGCCAAGCTCATCTCCCTGGGCCAGCATCTGGAGACCGTGGCGCCCAGGTACCGCGATTACCTGGCCACCAACAAGATGTCGGTCATCGACACCAACGTCCTGGTCCACCAGGTGCCGGGCGGAATGATTTCAAACCTCATCAGCCAACTCAAGGAGAACGACGCCCTGGACCGTCTGGACGAGGTCTACCGCGAGGTGCCGGCCACCCGCCGGGACTTGGGCACCCCGCCCCTGGTGACGCCGACCTCCCAGATCGTCGGCGTCCAGGCGGTTTTGAACGTCCTGCTGGGCAAGTACAAGCTCGTCGCCAACCAGGTCAAGGATCTGGTCTACGGCCTTTACGGCCAGACCCCGACCGAGATCCCGGAAGAGATCCGCCGGAAGGTTCTCAAGGGTTACAAGAGAGGCCAAACCCCCTATCACGGCCGCCCCGGCGACATCATCCCCCCTGAACTGGACGAGGCCCGGAGGCTGGCCGAAGAGGCGGGCGTGGCCAGAAGCGAGGAGGACGTCCTCACCTGCGCCATCTACCCCGTCACCGGGCTCCAGTTTCTGAAATGGAAATACGGCCTCGAAAAGCCGCCGGTCCAGGTCAGACCCCTCGACCTGGCGCAGATTCAGAAGGAAGACGAGGTCTGCGAGCGGACCAGGCTGGCCATGCGGAGAGCGTACCAGGCCGGGCTGACGGCCCAGGACTAGTGTTGCGTTGTCGAGCTAGGCATCATAAGTCAAGGCTGCGGCCCTCTTATATAAGCTACCCAAAAGACGTGACGTTAGGCCTCATCAGGCTCCCGGCTGAGCTTGAGGGAGAGACCCCCCCTTGGGTCTGAGGCCAGGTAGAGGGTCCGGGTCGGAAAGGCGAACTCGAGGCCTTGCGCACTGAAGGCCTCAAGGATGTCGAGGTTGAGCTGGTGCAGATAGCCTTGGGCCGCCCAGTAGTCCGGCGGCGTGTACCAGTAGTTGATGGCCAGGTTCAAGTAGTCAGGCCCGAATTGATTGAAAAAAATCTTGGGTGGCCTTTGGGGGTGCATGTGGGGGCTTTGCTCCAGGAGGCGGCGCACGATCTCGACCGCTTTGGCCATCTGTTCGGGGCTGGTGGAGTAGGTCAGGCTCAGGTTTATGTTCTGACGGATGAAGGGTCGGCGGCTGACGTTTTCGATGGTCCCGCTGGCGACCTTGTCGTTGGGCATGGTCACCAGCTCGCCGGCAAAGGTGCGGATGCGGGTCGAGCGAAAGCCGAGGTTCTCGACGATCCCCTCCACGCCCTGGGTTCTGACCCAGTCGCCCACGGCAAAGGGCTTGTCAGTGAGGATCATCAGGGAGCCGAAGAGGTTCTTGATGGTGTCCTGGGCGGCCAAGGCAAAGGCCAGACCGCCCAGGCCGAGGCCGGCCAGGATGGTGGTGATGGGCTTGCCCGAGATGGCCTCGATCAAATAAAGGCCAAAGACGCCGACGATGATGATGCGCACCGTTCGCCTGATCAAAGGCACGAGCATGTCGTCGAGACGGGATTCGGTC